>JAYWCL010000108.1:0-13452 GCA_043780595.1 Limnoglobus sp. | reverse complement strand
AAAACGTTCTTCCATGACGGACTCCCGTAAAACGCGAGCGAATGTAAACGATTATCCCACAATTCATTGCGGCAAGAAAGGACGAAGACACAGTAGAATTAGACCTCAGCGCAAGCCAGGTTACGGACTCGGGCGTGAAGGAGTTGACTGAGCTAAAACAACTCCAGATGCTCTTCTTGAGCGATACCGGTCTAACAGACGGATGCGTAGAGGATTTGAAGAAAATCTCACAACTCACCGCGCTGAGTGTCAGAGGAACCAAAATAACAGAGGCCGGTGTAAAGGAACTGAAGAAGGTTTTCCCCAAATGCCTGATTATTCATGACACGAAGTAATGCCACCGCGGGGAAGAAAAGGAGCGAAAAAAAGGTAGACTCATCTTGATTATTACGGCACTGATTCTTCCAGCATCTTACATGGTTAGCCGTGCAGGCGGAGCATGGGTTCCAGGCCGATGGCTCATCAGGCCGCCCCAAGAACGTAGTGCAGACAGTCGCCCCAAGAACGTAGTGCAGACAGTCGCAGTCACATCGCGTAAGTCATGCGCCTGAAACGCTTTGCAGGTATTATTGCGAGGTGCTAATCTTGGTGGATTCTTACAAACGGGACATTTTCGCGATTGAAACGTGTGCGGGAAAGTGGGTGCGTACCTTCGACGCGATTCTCGGCGAACCTCGCGACTGTTGCGGTCTTTTTCGACCCAGATAAAAAAGCGGAAGTCGGCGGAGGAGTCGGCATCAGTATCAGCCGTCCCAACGGGATCACGAACGGCTTTGCAAGGAGTACATGCCGAAGAAGATCGCCTTCTGCGTCATCTACGCCGATGCCGACCTCGGCGTGGACGACGCCCGCAAGCACGCGAAAGAGTACGGCTTTACTTGCCCGGCAATCCTCGACCCGAAGATGAGTCTCGCCTCGAAAGTGGGGGTCACGGTCAAGCCGGAAACTGCCGTGCTGTCGCCCAAGGGGGAATTGCTCTACCTGGGCCGAATTGACGATATCTACGCCGACTTCGGCAAGCGGCGTGCCCAGCCGACTTGCACGGAGTTGAAAGATGCACTGGATGCCATCCTTGCAGGAACAACGATCGCGGTGGCCCGCACGAAAGCGATTGGCTGCCACATCGACTTCCCCGAAAAGAAGAAGTAACCCACGGTCGGGTTTGACCCGACCGTGCATCCCCATTATTAGCCGGAGACTCATTGATGCGACTGTTTCGTTCCCTCTTCCTCGTCGGCCTCGTGCCGTTCCTTGCTGGCCGGGTGTTCGGCGGCGAGGCCACCCCCACCTTCAACAAGGACGTGGCCCCGCTCCTGTTCAACAACTGCTCCAACTGCCACCGGCCCAATGAAGTCGGGCCGTTCTCACTGCTGACCTACGAGGACGCTCGGAAGCGGTCGAAGCAGATCGCCAAGCTCACCGAGAAGAAGATCATGCCGCCGTGGAAGCCGGTGGCGGGCCACGACGTGTTCAAGGATGCCCGGACGCTCACCGACGAGCAGATCGGCGTTTTCCAGGCGTGGGCCGAGGCCGGTTCCCCGGAAGGCGAGGCGAAAGACTTGCCCCCGCAGCCGAAGTTCCCCGAAGGCTGGCACGCCGGTAAACCGGACATGATCCTCAAGGTGGGGAAGCCGTTTACCATCCCCGCCGAGGGACCGGACATTTACGTCCACTTCGTCCTGCCGCTCAATTTCGACAAGGACAAGTACGTCAAAGCGGTGCAAATCCTGCCGACTAACCGGAAGGTGGCACACCACGGCGTCATTATCCTCGACGGCAGTGGGACGGCCCGCAAACTGGCCAAGAAGCACGGCGGCGACCACTACCCGAACTTCGGCGGTCCCGGCTTCCTCCCCCGTGGGTTCTTGCCCGGTTATGCTCCGGGCCAGACGACCAAGCTCGAAAAGTCGGACAAAGTGTCCATCCTGGTGGGGAAAGGGACCGACATCGTCTTGCAGATGCACTACCACCCGATCGGCAAGGAGGTCACCGACCAACCGCAAATCGGACTGTACTTCACGGACAAGAAGCCCGAACGAAACATCAACATCATCGGGATGGCAAACAACGACGTATTCATCCCCGCCGGTGCGAACGAGTTCAAGCGGACCGACTCGTTCACCCTGCCAATGGATTTCGAGGTCGGGAACATTTGGGGTCACATGCACATGATCGGCCGGGAGATGAAGGTGTGGGCCGAGTTGCCCGACGGCAAGAAGAAAGACATGATCCTGATCTCGGATTGGGATTTCAACTGGCAGGATACTTACCACTACAAGAAGCCGTTCGTACTGCCGAAGGGAACCGTGGTGAAGGCCGAGTGGACGTGGGTGAACACGGCCGATAACCCCCGGAACCCGAACAGCCCGCCGAAGCTGATTAAGTGGGGTGAGGGCAGTACCGACGAGATGTCCGGGCTTATCATCGGCGGCATCACGGTCGATCCGAAGGACGAGGGGCCGATGTGGATTCCCGTCATCCTTCACTACCTCGACATCGAACGACTGGCCATCGAAGCGGCGAAGAAGCGTGAGAAAGCGCCCAAGCGGACGAATTGATCGCGGTTTACCAATCGATCATCGCACCAAATGCCACCATCAGGATAGATGGAGGCCGAATCGGGATTCGTTTAGCCGCGCCGCGGAGGCTTTGCGTAGCGAAGCGCGGGGCGTGAAATCTCGTGAAAATCGCGTGCGATCCGATACATCGTGTCCCCGCGCTTCGCTCCGAAGACTACGCGGCGCGGCTAAACGCGGACGGACACAACATCACGCCCGCCCAATGAATGCTACTGCAAACTAACAGACTGGCCGGCAGAAGACCGGGCCGACCTCGCGGTTTAACCCCAAATTTACGTCTGGATCGCGTCGAATTGGGCGAGCGAATATGCGCCGAACAAGATCACGGGTGCCCAGGCTGCGAGCGGGGCGGCGATGATGTCGGCTTCGCCGAGGTAACGGCACGCGAATACGAGCGCGTACACCGATGCGCTCATCACGAGGCAGACGCCCGCACTCACGAGCACGTGCCGGTTGTGGTTTCGCAAGAGCATCGATAACCCGAGTACGACCATCAACATGCCGATGATCGGCCGCGTAAACCGCATGTGGAACATCACTGCAACCGGTGCCATCCGGCGCGGATCGGGGCGCGAGAGAATCTCTTGCAGCTTTCGCGTCGAGGCGAACATATACCACTTCGAGCCGCGCGTCATCGCGTCGAAATCGGTATCGCGGGTTCGCAGGAAATAGCGTCGCGGGCCGACGATCTGCAACTGTTCGGGCAACGCATCGGTTGCGATTTCGGTCGTCACGTTTAACAGCATCCAGCCCGCTTCCATCTCACTCGTTTTCGGGAAGTAGATCGCTTCCTCGGCTTGCAGGTGGCTCATCGCGCTCGTGGCCGATTCGGGGAACGTCGCGAAGAATGCCTTGATTCGCTGGTCTTTCCGGTAACCGGCGATGCCTTCGAGGTGAACGCCGGTCGAATCGAACGCGCCTTTGAGTTCGATCGGCCGTTCGAGGTTCGGGTCGTCTTTCGGGATCTGCAATTCGTCCGCGATGCGTGGAATCAACAGTTCCTGGCTGATCGGCCCGAGGCTGAGTGCGAAGACGCTGCCGATGAGGATCGGTCGAATCACGCGGTGCGCGGAGATGCCCGCCGAGAGTTGCGGTAAGAGTTCGTTGTTGCGCACCGCCCAAGACATCGTGAACACGGCGGCGAGGAGCGCGATCGCTTCGCACATCCGGTCGAAGATCAGCGCGATCTGCGGGCCGTAATAATTCGCGATGTGGCGGACCATCGAACGCATGTTGCCGCGCCCCGCGAAGTCGTCGATATTCGTGAACAAATCGATGACGACATACAGACTGACGAGGCTCGTCAGCACGATGACATACGAGCGAACGTACGCGAAAAACAGCATCCGGTCGAGTGTGTGCATCAGCGTGGCTCTCCGGATGACAACGGCCGCGTGTCGGGTGGCACCGGATAGCGTTTGCCCGGTTCGTAGTTCGCGATGTACTGCACGATATAGACGTTTTTCGTGGTCGAAGCGAACGTCCCGAAGCCGTTCGCGCGGAGTTCGTCCATCGCGGCGGCAGGCGTCCAGCCTTCGTATTCGACGCGGTAAATCGCGGTGAGAATGCCCGTCCGGTGCAACCCCGCCTTGCAGTGGAGCAACACCGGATAGTTCTTCGGGTCGTCGAGGATTTTCAGGTAACGGTCGATCACCGGCGGGCGCTTCCCCGCTTTCGCGTCCGCATCGGGGATGATCTCGCCGCCGAAGAGCGCGTGGTAGTTCACGCCGAACTCGCGGCAAATTTCGCTCTCGCGAACGTGCGGCTGCGCGAGCCATTCTTCGGGCATGAACGGATCTTCGTTTTCTTCTTGCAAGTTGATGACGGTGCGGATACCGCGCTCGCGGAAGATCGTCCGCAACCCCGACGCAGTGAACTGCCCGCTGCGGTAGAACTTGTCGGGCGTGACTTCGCGGTAGCGTTTGAGGTTGCTGTACTGCGAACGGTAATAGGCGGTGGGGACGCCAAACGCGACCCCCGCAACGAGAATGCCCAACAACCACCGCCCCCACGTCGGCATCCCTGCCCCCTTCAACGCACTTTCCGTTTTTCGATATTCGTGCTTATGTCAGGCACGGATGAATCTGTCAATTGGAAGCGCGTTACCCAAAACCGAGAGAAACCGAGGCGATTGGATCGATGCCCGGTTTCGACTTGCAAAACTTAGCGGAGCGGGAGGGATTTGAAGCTTCCAAAACTGGTTTTGCTTCGCATTGCCCTGATGCTGCTTTTGCGTCGAAAAGTCTGAAATCACAGTGCTTTGCGCCGTGACAGAGCTTCAAATACATTGTACTCGGATTTGGCCCAGCCAATGCGCGAAGCGACTCGGCAACGGAGCCGTCGACCGCGCACTGGGGTTACTCAAGGAAGCCAGGCAAACCCAAACCATCCGCAACCCCGGCGGCCTGCTCACGCGACTCTTCCAAAAGATCGCCGACGAGTACGGGGTCGCGCTGAATTGATGGAAGTCCCATTAGTGCGTATGCGAACCGCGCGTGAAGTTGCAGAATAGTCATCGCGCTTCGATTCATTGAATGCGGTGTCGACGCTATTACCTTTAGTCAAACAATTGCCGTCGCGGTCGTAGGTATAAGTGACGCGACCCGAAGGACCACGATCGGGCGACGCGGGCCAACGCCTCGGTGATCTCCTCCTCGACGACCGGTGCGACCGTGTCGTGCTCGTCCCGGCTCAGCACCCGGTCCCCGGCCCGCAGCGTCTCGATCATCCGGTGGCCGTCGGCCGTCCCGGCCGCGAAGCACGGCGCCGTCGCCGCCCGTCCCTTCGCCTCCAGAGTTTTCTAGGCGGCATTCGGACAACAATAATATCACGGGCGCGATGTTATCACATAGCCAAAAGCACAGTTAGAGCAACCCATGGGCGTCGTTGCTGGTGAATATTATAAACGTTAATCATTGTCGCAGAATGGCTTCTTCATAATCCCAATGATCCTCTTCACATCCTTTTTGCAATAGAGCACGAACGCTATCAATTCTCACTTCAATAGGCACGTTGACAGCAATTAGTGCGTTCAAGTGACTGAGCTCGGTCGAGCACCCGAGATTCAGCAACTCATTGCGCAAGTCAGTTGGATCATTGCCGTCGAAGAGAATGACGCGAATCAGAGAGTTTGACGATTTTGATCGAGTTCGTAAGTAAAACAACTCTCCATTTTCTTTCACAGCTTCAATGGAATCCCCCAAAGTAGCTTCTCTTGTGAAAAATGGTATGTTGTCGATTACAAATACGCTCTCGTCATCCGATTCCGCCCATATCCCCTCAACGTCAACTGGGGGATAGCCGTCTTCGTCTTGTTCTAGTCGGAACAATATCTTATAGTGGGCCATATTTAACCTAATGATTGGACTTCTTGTTGTTGCAGCCGCCACATAACAGTTGGCCGTTGCTTGACGAGCCATCGCCACCTTTGGATTTGGGTATTATGTGGTCCACTTGTCCCTCGTACCGCTTGAAACGAGCTCCTTCACTTTGACATGCACAAGGGCCTTCGAAAGATTTCCGCTGTCCAACTGATTGCGGATCCCGGGAATACTGCTATTGGCAATCATAAATGGAATCCCGAACTGCTCAATCGAGGCGAGAATTAGCACGACTCGCTCGGTCTCACTGACGCTTGTGTCATCTGCATTTAACGCTTTATCCGACTGCTTCCCAGCCAACGATCCAAGCCGGACGCGAATGTGACATTGGTGCTCTTTGGGCAAGGCATTGCCGCCGAGAGCCTTTACCCAGACACCGATGTTAATGTAATAGACTTCGCTGTATTGCGATTTTTGAAGATTCGCAACTAGCATGGTTTCTTCAGATTCACGATACCATGTCCCACTTTTCTTATGGAAACCGTGGGAGCGGAACGTTTTGTCTACCGTGTTTTTGATAAGTGTATTCATGGGTCGTAAGTGTCCACTACTACAGTCCAAGGTTGGCTTGTCGTCGCTTCCAACTCCTTTCGATAACCTTCCACCTGTCGCTCACCGCGTCTGATCGCACGGGGGTTGTTTGGCTTCAACTCTCGAACGATCCTTTTTTCGGGATTTACCGCGTCTGGCCTTTTCTTGCTGGGGAGAGGTTGCTCCTTGTCCCAAAGCGAGGTCCGGTAAGCGAACAGACTTTCCGAGGAATCCCCGAAAAGCCTGGTTTTAAAGTGATTCAGACGGTTTTCGACTTGCAAAACTTAGCGGAGCGGGAGGGATTTGAACCCTCGATACGGGGATACCGTATACAGCATTTCCAGTGCTGCCTCTTCAGCCTCTCGAGCACCGCTCCGTTACCGACACCGACAAACGAACGTACCTTGCGGTTCGCTCGTGGCCCGTCATCTTAGTTTTTTGCCCGACAAATGGCATCCTCTCCACACGCGAGTTTCTCGGTGCCCGATCCTCACTGCGGTTGCACCCGCTGTTGGCTTCGGGTATTGCGGCATCTTGTGTGGGCTTCCTACCCGCTCCATCTATCCACGGAGCATCCGTAATGGTGCCCCTGTTTCGCACAATCCTGGCGATCGTTTGCTGCACGGGCATCGGGTGCATGGGCGTCTCGCAGAACCCGTCGTACTTCCCGTATTTGCTGCCGAGTGGCGACGTGATCCGCACGCACGGCAAGCCGGGCGGCATCGGGTACTTCCGCAACTACGACCCTAAAGCGATCCAGGTCGAAGTCACACCGACCTCGAACACCAACCCGACACTTTCGCAACAAGTGCTGATCGCCACGGTAACGGATCGCGATGGCAACCCGCGTCGCAAGCGTCGCATCGAGTGGATTCTCGACGGCCCCGGCAGCATTATCGAAGTCGACGAGTCGGGTTACGCACCGGGGCGTGGGTACAAAGTCGACAACAAATACGCCGTCAGTTACGCCGACTATTTCAGCCACACGATCACGCGCGGCAACGACGACCCACGCGACGATTTCGAGATCAAGCCGGGGCAAACGTGGTGCGTCGTCACGTCGCCAGTCGAAGGCCAAACTACGGTCACGGTGTATGCGCCGGAAGTTTTCGATTGGGAGAAAGGCCGCACGTACGTCAAGCTGACGTGGACCGATGGCCAATTTCGTGCCGATCCGTCGAGCCGAACGCGATCCGACAAAGACGACGGTTTCGGCCCCACGGCCATCGAGAAACGCGGCCTGCCTGCGACGGCGCAGATGAGCATCGATGTCAAAATGCCACGCACGTTGGCGCTCAATCGCGAAGTGCCTGTCGTGCTGTCGTTGGCGAACGGCGGGCGCACGGATAGTTCGTCGGCCACGGTGCGAACGGCGATTCCCGAAGGCACCGAATTTGTGTCGTCGGACCCCGTACCGATCCGTCGAAGTGGCTCGGCGGTGTCGTGGTACTTCGAGAGTGTGCCGGGCGGAAGTGCGAGGAATATCTCGCTGGTGTTACGCCCGATCAAGAAGGGGACGGTCGCGCTTTCGGCGACGGCCGAGACGCTCGAAGGCTTGAAAGCCACGAAATCCGCAACGGGTGAAGCCGACACGGCCACGATGAAAATCCAGGTCGAAGCCCCCGCATCTGCCGCAGCCGGCGACCGTCTGGCAGTGAAAGTGTCCGCCACGAACACGGGTGCAACCGCGATCGACAACGCCATCGCGTGGGTCGATGTTCCCACGGGAATGTCGGCGTCCGGGAAAGGAAACCCCGCCGAACTGAGCATCGGTGAAATTCCACCCGGCGAGACGCGAACGGCGAGTTTGCCACTCGTGGCCGAGCGAACGGGCAAGTTCACGGTCAAAGCGAACGTCACGGCCGATGGTGGCCTCGTCGATCGGGGCGAAGTGATCGTGGCCGTTGCGAAGACGGAAATCGAACTGAATTTAACGGGCACCGATTCGATCCCCGTCGGGCAGGATGGCCTGTACGAACTACGGGTGACGAATCGCGGTGATGTGCCCGTAGCGAATGTGATCGCGCGAATGAGCCTGCCGCGTGGCTTGACCGGAACGATCGCCACCGATGGCGGTCGCGTGGCTGCCGATGGCGCGACGTGGAACCTCGGCACACTCGCGGCGGGCGACAAGAAGATCGTGCGACTCACCGCAACGGGGGATCGGCTGGCGGATCGGCAGACGATCACCGCATCGGCGGGCGCGGAACTCGGCGGCGGTGGCCGCGTCAACGATGTGCGCGCCAGCACGCCCGTTGCCGTCGTCGGTCAGCCGGTGTTGAGCATCGAACACGCGGACCCCGTTGGGCCAATTACCGTGGGTGGAAAAGCAACGTACCGAATTACGGTGCGGAACCGTGGCACCGGCCCGGCCAAGAACGTGACGGTGGTGGCCGAAGCGAGCGAAGAACTGCAACCGATGCGTGGCAGCGGGCCGAACCGCGACAACGCGAAGATCGTCGGCCGCGAGTTCGCTTTTTCCATCATCGAAGAATTCGCAGCCGGTTCGACCGCCACTTTCAGCGTGGAAGTCGAAGCGACGAAAGCGGGCGACGCCCGCATGACGGCCCGAGTGCAAAGCGGCGACATCCGCCTGAAAGACGAGCAAGCGACTCGCATCGTCACGAGAAGCACCATACGATAACGGCAAATTCAGAAATCGCATCGCCGGTCAGCAGCGTTTTTAACACTATCTCATTTACTCCCCCTCGAACTCCGTCGCACCGCCGGCGAGGGTGCAGAATGCCTTTAGCACGCCGGGGTTCGTCATTTCCGTAAGGAACTTTTGGCTACCGTCGGCGAAGGCGAAGTTGGCTCCGTGGGCGTGGATGCCGCCGAACTGCCCGCCGATGCCGATGAACGCTTTCGCTCCGGCGTCGTCGTCCAGGCCGCGGACCGTCGATGGCCCACCGCGAATCCACGCGCCGAGGTTGGCGTTCGTTTCACTGAACAGGATCGTGTTAGAAATGCCATCGGTGAAGGCGTCGAACGGCGTGGCCCCATCGTAGCGAAAGGCTCCGGCGCGACGATCCGTTGCGGGTAACATCGCCCCGTTCGTGCCCAAGCCTGCGAGGCCGACGAACTGCGTGACCGCCGGTTCCCCCGCCGCCACGTTCGGCACGCTCGCCCCGCAGATCAGGTTCCGCAACACCGTACGCCCCGGTAGCTGGTTCGGTTCCGCATCCCAAGCCAGATCGGTGCGAATCGCGGCCCGTAGCGCCCCGGTGTTTTGTCGTTTCTGGTTGAACCATTCGAGTTCGAGTACCACCCAACTGAGCCGTCGATCGGGCGTGAGTGCGTCGTTCGCGATCGTGCCGGGCAAGATGCCATTCACGATGCGGGAATCCGGTTTGCGAAGTTTGCCTTGGTCGGTCGTCTCGAACACCTGCCCGAACAACGCCAGTTCTCGCAGGCTGTTCTGCGCGTTCGCACGATCTTGCAGCGCGCGGCCTCGGCTGATCCAAGTGAACAACATCCCAAAACAGATGACGGCGCAGAACGCCATCAAAGCGTAGCCAACCCAACGCGACATTCGGTGTCCCTCTTTTGTGCGGTCCATTTTAGATGTAGTGCCGTAGGAGGGAATCGCGAATACCTTTCGGCAGTTACGGCAAAGTGTATCGGTTGCGAGGAATGCCCCGCTTGCAACGCGGTGTGTAAATGTTGCTGCGGATGGGCAGGTTCTTGCCGAAGTTACGGCTGGGGTTCTTGAAAGTGCTGGAATTGCGCGAGAAATACCGATTTCGCCGGTTTGGCACGCCGAGTGCAAAGTCTATTCTCGCTCAAGCGAACGGCGGGCCTCGGGAAGTGCCAGTCGAACATCGCATGAGGGCGAGTCTCATCCCCCAAGCCGATTACCCCACGACGGCGCGAACCTTCGCGCCGGCCCGCCACCCGCCCCGTCCCCCACGCATCTCCCAGTGAACCCGCACCGAGTGGTGCGGGTTTGCGTCGTAAATCGGCTTGCGCGGCTTCTCGCGAATTGGCCTGCAAACGAACCGCTACAACCGTTCCTATCGCCATCGTCACTACACGCCATGTACGCGGATCGCAGAGTGCAACGAATACGTTCGACGGCGTCCGGATCGCTCGTTCGTTGCGTTCGTCGCATCCGATACCTTTGGCAGACGAGCAAACTCTGGGGCATCTCCGCTGTTCGCGGTCTCGCTCGTCATCGCGAATGTGCGGGAGGAATAGATCGATCGTCGCAGGAATCGGTTGGGAACCGTCCTGCCGTGAGACCGGAGCGTCTCGTGGGAACGATCGTTCGGTGAGGAGGCGACATCATGAGGATGCGATGGGGGGTATCCCTGGCTGCGTTGATTGCGGCCTTGTGTTCGGTATCGAATGTTCGAGCGGGCCACTGCGGTTGTACGACGTATCCCGCGTCTGGCGGCACGGTCGCGGCAGCCCAAGCGGGCTTCTCGGCGTGTAACGACGGTTGCAAGCCGACGTACCAAGTGGTTTACGATAACGTCACGGAAAAGCGGTTCACCACCTGCTACCAGACGGTCAACGAAACGGTCATGAAGCCGGTCACCAAGACCTGCTATCGCGACGAACAGCAGACGAGTATGAAGACGGTGACCGAAACGGTCTGCCAGACCGTGAACGAGACCGTCAATAAGCCCGTGTGCCGCACGGTGATGCAAGAAGTGGCTTGCGTCAATTACAAGCCGGTGTACGAGACCTGCAACAAGGTCGTGACCGAGACGGTCTGCAAGGCCGTTTCGGAAACGGTCATGAAAGAATGCAGCTACACCGTCTACAAGAAGGTGTGCGAAACGCAGTACAAGGAGTGCGCGTTTACCGTCACGAAGCCCGTTTGCGAAACGCATGTCAAGAAGCAGTGCTTCTTCGTGGCCAAGCCGGTCTGCGAGACGCACGTCAAGGAATGTACCGTTGCCGTGTGCAAGCCCGTTACCGAGACAGTCATGAAGGACTGCCCGAAGACGGTCTGCCGCAAGGTTACGGAAACCGTCATGAAAGACGTTTGCCGTACCGTGATGCAAGACGTCTGCGAGACGGTCAACAAGCCGGTCTGCAAGACGGTTTGCGAAAACGTGACCGAGATGAAAACGGTCTGCAAGCAAGTGCCACAAGTGGTGTGCGAATCGTACACGGTGAAGGGTGGCCTTCGCCTGGCCAAAGCGTCGCCATCGTGCGGCGATCCATGCGGTGCGGCCGGTAGCCCCTGTGCAACCGGTGGCCCAGCGGCCTGCGATTCGTGCGGTGCGGCCGCCGGTACGGGTTGCTCCGATGCCTGTGCCGACCCCTGTGCCAAGCACTCGCGTGGCCTGCTCGCACGCCTCTGCGGTGGTAGCGGCCTCGGCCTCGGTGGCCGCCTCGGGAATGGTGCCGGGATCTCCGCAAGCAACGGTTCGGCCGGTGCGGGTGGTCTGCTCGGTGGCATCGGTCGCGGTACCGGTGGCGGTGGCTTGTTCGGCGTCTCGGTCATCCGAGAAGCCGACGAAGTCAAAACCCGTCAAGTGACCAAAATGGTGTCGGTGAACGAAGTCGTTCCCGTAACCAAAGTCGTTCGCAAGACGGTTACGGAAATGGTGCCAACGCAAGTGACGAAGAAGGTTCCCGTGACGGTGACGGAGAAAGTTCCCGTCAGCGTGACCCGCAACGTGACCGAGACGATCGTCGAGAAAGTTCCCGTCACCGTGACCCGTAACGTGACTGTGAACGAAACCCGTCAGATTCCCCAAACCGTTCGCCGCGTGGCTTACGGTGCCTACGTCGATGCCGCGTCGATCAACGGCGGAGCAGCAGGCAACGCAGGTGATAGGCTCGGAGCCAACGCCGGTGCCGGTATGGCCCCAGGCACGGCGACCTACGATGCGAACAACGGTGGCCGTGTGTTCGTCGAAGGTCTGCAAGTGACCAAAGACATCGTGACCAACACGACCCGGATGGTAACCGAAACGCAAGTTCGCCAAGTGCCGTACACGGTGAACAAGACGGTGCCGGAAGTCGTCGTGAAGCAAGTGCCGACGACCGTCACCAAGATGGTGCCAACGACCGTCGAGAAGATCGTGCCCGTGACGACCGTTCGCATGGTCAAGGTCGAGACGAAGAAGCTCGTCCCGACCCAAGTGACCGAGATGGTGGCCACCGTTGTCACCCGGAAGGTGCCGACGACCGTGACCAAGCAAGTGGCCGTCACCACGACCGTCAAGGTGCCTTACACCACGACGGAAATGGTCGCCACGACTGTGACCCGGAAGGTTCCCGTAACCACCGAGCATCACGTCGTCGTGCGGACCCCTCGCTACGTCTCCGCCGATGCAGGCCCAGGCACCGGTCTGGGTGCGTGCGACCTCGGTGGTAGCCGCGTCGGTGCGAGTGCATCGGTCGCCGGTGCGGGTAGCTGTGGCAGCAACGGTTGTGGGATTGGGAACGTGATCGCCGACGGCAGCCGCCCTCGTCCGGTCCGCGACTTCCTGAGCCGTCTGTTCGGTAGCCGCCTCTGTACGAACCCCTGTGCCGCACCCGCCGCAAGCTGCGAAACCAGCTGTGCGACCTCGGCTTCGGGCTGTGCCCTGCCAGCAACGACGACCGTAGTCGGTGCGGCCCCTGCCACACTCCCCGCGATCGCCACGACGGCCCCCGCCGCCACGCCAAAGGTGATGCCAAAGCCTGAGTAAACAGAGCTTTCAGCGGTCGGCAATCAGCGGTCAGCAGACCCGGAAACGGTGTTTGCTGACCGCTGATTGCATTTTTGGAAGTGGTACAAAACAAGGTGTCAACGTGGGGCACGTTTTAACGTGCCCCACGTAAACGGATTTCAGGCGGATGTGCTACCTATACTTCACGCGGTCGGAAATGACACGTTCCCGGTCTAACAATCCATTCTTGTTAGCCCGACGCGCTAGCGAGGGATTACTGTCGTTTCTGCGATGTCGTGCCTTCTCGCGGGTTCGCCTCGCTGGCGCGTTTTGAAGTTGCGCTTCTCG
>JAYWCL010000107.1:0-11129 GCA_043780595.1 Limnoglobus sp. | reverse complement strand
AGCGTAAGTCTGCTAGTACCTTCGAGTTACTGGCCGATCCGAGCAAGCTCAACTACAGAGTGGAAACGCCCGCAAACGCTTAACTTGATGCTAATGGGTGAATCGCGTTGAATCCCTGGCCTTGCTCCGCGATAATGTCCCGACCCGACGATGACCGAGGAGCGTGCGGTGACCAAGCCGATCAATCCGAATTTGAAGATCTTCAGCGGGCGGGCCAATCGCCCTTTGGCCGAGAGGATCGCACGCAAACTCGGGACCGATCTCGGCCGATTATTCGTCGACGACTTCCCCGATGGTGAGACAAACGTCCGCATCGACGAAGACGTGCGCGGTCGCGATGTCTTCATCGTGCAGCCGACGTGCGCGCCCGTGAACCACAATTTGCTCGAATTGCTCGTGATCCTCGATGCGTTCAAACGCGCCAGCCCGTCCCGCATCACCGCCGTATTGCCGTACTATGCCTACGCCCGGCAAGACCGCAAAGACACGAGCCGCGTGCCGATCACGGCGAAGCTCGTCGCGGACATGGTCACCGCCGCCGGGGCGCACCGCGTGCTCTGCCTGGACCTGCACACCGCACAAATCCAAGGCTTTTTCAACATCCCCGTCGATCACTTGTACGCCTGGCGTGAGATCGTCGGCTTCGTTCGCAACCTGAAAGTGCCGCAGGAAGACCTCGTCATTTTGTCGTCGGATGAAGGCGCGATCAAGAAGGCGCTGATGTACCAAAAGAAGCTCGGCGGGCAGATCGCCGTCGTCGATAAACGTCGGTCGAGCGCCACCAAAACCGAACAGGCGCACATCGTCGGCGCGTCGGTCGATGGCAAGACGGTTTGCATTTTCGACGACATGATTTCCACGGGTGGCACCATCGTCGGGGCGGCCCGTGCGGCCAAGCTGAACGGCGCGACGAAGATCTACGTCCTCGCCACGCACGGCGTCCTGTGCGATCGCGCCGTCGATAAACTTCGCGAAGCCCCCGTCGAAAAAATCGTCGTCACCGATTCGATTCCGATCCCCGACGAGAAACGCGCCCGGTTGCCGAACCTGGAAGTGATTTCGGTCGACGAACTGCTGTCGGATGCGATTCGGCGAATCCACGGCAACGAATCGCTGAGCGTCCTCTTCAGCGACGACGCCACCCCGCCGCCTCCAGCCCGACAAGCCTAAACCTCAAATTCGGTGGTGCGATGTCGACCATCACGATCACGTGTCCCACTTGCACGACGAAGCTCGAAATCGATGCGAAATATCGCAACGAGGAGGTCGAGTGCGGGAACTGCCAGCAAGTGTTCCTCGCCAAGACGAAGCGAGAATCGAGCCGCAACGAGGATGAGTTAGACGTCGAACCGTTGCCGAAGCGCAAGAACCGCTTCCGTAAAGAGCGAACCAAAGACGACGACGACGAAGAGGACGACGACGATTACGAGGAAGAGCGACCGCGACGCCGTAGCCGCTATCGAAGGCAGAGCGCGCACGATACCATACCGAAATCGCGATTGGCTTACATTCTCCTCGCGTTATTTCTCGGTACGCTCGGCGTCCACAATTTCTATGCCGGCCGCACCGGTGCAGGCGTGGCGCAACTGCTAATCACGTTATTTTCGTTCCCGCTGATGTGCGCAGGCATCGGCTTTGCGACGATCTTCATCCCAGTCGTATGGTCGATCGTCGAGATCGTCGCCATCGATCGCGACGGAGATGGCTATTTGTTGGAATAAAGACCATTTCGGTCGCCCACTACATCGAACGCCATGAATCGAGAATGTCGCGAAGGGTATGGCCGATTTCGTAACGGGGTGCCCAACCGGTGGCTTCGCGTAACTTGCGGGTGTCGGCGCGCGTGATCGTCGTGTCGGCTTTACGGTCGATTTTTTGCCGCACTTCGACGCGAACTTTGGCCAAAATCACGATGCGATCGAGAATGTCCTGCATGACGTACGTCTGCCCGCAGCCGGCGTTGTACGCCTCGCCTTTCGTGCCCTTTTCGATGAGCATGCGGAATGCGGCGACGATGTCGCGCACGTCGGTGAGATCGCGATGGGCAGAGAGATCGCCGGTTTCGAGGATCGGCGATTGGCGACCCGCTTCGATGGCAGCGACTTGCCTGGCGAAGTTCGCAACGGCGTAATCGGGCGATTGTCGCGGGCCGATCTGGTTGAACAATCGCACCCGCACGATGTCCAAACCGGGGTTCAACGTCGCCTGATAGCTGTGCAAGTCGGCGGCGGCTTTGCTCGCGGCATACGGGCTGGCAGGCTTCAGCACCGTGCGTTCGTCGCAGTCTTGCCCGGCCACATCCGGATCGCCGTAAATCAAACCCGTGGAAACGAACAGGATTCGCGGTCGCACTGTCGTTCGGGCAATCGCATCGTAAAGCGACCGCGTGCCACCGAGATTGTCCGCCCAGCAACGGTCGGGTTCGCGGAACGATTTGCCGGTGTTGGCGTACCCGGCGAGGTGAAACACCCACTCGGGTTCGAGCCGCGCGATCAGGCTTTCGACGCCTGCCCCGTCGCTGAGTTCAACGCGGTGCAGTTCGGCTTGGCCCTGCAAATGCGACAGATCTGCGGGCCACGTGGCGCTCCGCGACAGGCCGGCAATGGTGTGGCCCCCCTCGTGGAGGAGAGCCTCGACCAAGTGCCCGCCAACGAAACCGGTGATGCCCGTAATCAGGATGCGCATCAGATTTCCCTGAATCCTGACTCGATCGTTGGTTAGACAGGATCGACAAGATTAAATGGATCAACAAACGGAAAAATTGGCCTAGTTCCATCGCGGCGATTGTGGGTAGCAGTGAATGATTCCACCACTTACCCACCCACCCTTCTGTGGAATCACGCCGAATTTCGGAATCAACCTAACGCACCAACGACTTACGTCCGATTTCGAGTGATTCCAATCACGCCAGAATCAAAGTTTCGGTGGTACTTTACGGCAAACTGCGACCGGCTTTGAACCAGGCCGAAAAAATTAGGCTCGCAACACAAATCCTGTTTCATATTGTCGATCCTGACCAAATATTTCTCTTCAGACGTCAGATGCCTTGCGCTTTCATGTCCAATGTGGTCGATGCCTTCAGCCGTTCGAGGTCGGCCTTCACCATCCGCTCGATCAGTTGCTGGAAGGTCATCTCCGGCACCCACCCGAGCTTCGTCTTGGCCTTCGTCGGGTCGCCGATCAGGAGATCGACTTCCGCAGGGCGAACGAGAGCCTGATCGGTGACGACGTACTTCGTCCAATCGAGATCCGCTGCTTGAAACGCGGTCTCGACGAGCTTTTGTACGGTGTGCGTTTCGCCGGTCGCGATCACGTAATCGTCGGGCGTATCCTGTTGCAGCATCAGCCACATCGCCCGCACATAGTCGCCGGCAAAGCCCCAATCTCGCTTCGAATCGAGGTTGCCGAGGCGAAGTTCCTTCGACAGGCCGAGCTTGATGCGAGCAACGCCGTCGGTGACTTTGCGGGTCACGAATTCGCGGCCACGGCGTTCGCTTTCGTGGTTGAACAGAATCCCGCTGACCGCGTACATGTTGTAGCTTTCGCGGTAATTGATCGTGATCCAGTGGCCGTAAAGCTTTGCGACGCCGTACGGACTACGCGGGTAAAACGGCGTATCTTCGCTCTGCGGCACGGCCTGCACTTTGCCGAACATTTCGCTCGAAGAGGCCTGATAGAAGCGGATCGTATCGCGGCCGAGCAACTTGACCGCTTCGAGAACCCGCGTCACGCCCATCGCCGTAAACTCACCCGTCAGCACGGGTTGTTTCCAACTGGTCGGCACGAAGCTCTGTGCGGCGAGGTTGTAGACTTCGTCCGGGTTCGACACTTTAATCGTGTCGATAATCGATAGCTGATCGAGCAAATCGGCCTGGTGAAGGTGAATCTTCCCCGATAGATGGTTGATGCGCTCGAAGGTCTCGGTGCTCGCCCGACGGACGACTCCGTGAACTTCGTAGCCTTTTTCGAGAAGGAGTTCGGCCAAATAGCTACCGTCTTGCCCGGTAATGCCAGTAATCAGCGCGCGTTTCATGCCCGTTTCCTACGGAGTCTGCGTGAGTATGCCCGTTCCGACGAATCGTCCGCATCGCCGGAATGCTGTTATATCGGTCGAAGTCGACTTCCGCTTTCGGAAAAGCGCGCGGGTGCTGGTTTTGGGTGAAACGAACGCTACTTCGCGCCGGGCTCGTCGTGATGGGCGAACTTCAACGGCGAGAATTCGCCCCAGATGACTTTGCGAAGTTTGCCTTTCACTTCGATCTCGGCAACGATGGTAAGCATGTCCGCGCGGGTCATCCAAGGTGCCTTCGCGACGAAGTGCGAACAGGTGCCGATGGCCTCACTCTTTGGCCGTTCGTCGGCCGGCGCGGGTTCAAAAATGAGTTTGTATTCCTCGGTGTCGCCGCTGCGTTTCGCTTTGGCAATAATCTGCACGAGTGGCAAGGCAACGGGTTGCGGTTCGTCGGTGTCCGTTTCGATGAATACGTCGAGTTCGTTGCCGTCTTTGGCGAGGTGCGCCGTCAGCGCGACGTGGTACGGTCCCGCATCGGCGAGCATCCTTTTGCCGCGTTCGTGCGTATGCGGCTCGGCATCCACGGGGCCTTGTATCGCTTTGCTGGCTACGGGTTTCGCCGAGTCGCAACCGAGGATCAGCGTCGCCACGATCAGGCACAGAATCATTCGCATGTATCACCTTAAATCAGTTGTCGCCGAGTCGGTACCGTTTCAATATACGCATTCGCTTTTACGCGATTGCGCCATGTCTTCGTCAATAATGTCAGAAATCGCCCGTTCCGGATATTCCCTCGGTGCGGAAATTGCTACTATGACAACGTTACTTTTATCGCATCGTGCGAGGGTTGTGCTCATGAAGAACACCATGCTATCGAAGTTGTTCGGCGCAATACTGTTAGGTGGCCTGATCGCGACTGTGACCGCGTTCGCTTCGGATAGTTCGTACGCCGATCCATCGGTACCCGCTGCCGAGTATGCCGAGGAAACGTACAGTAGTGCCGATTTCACTGGCGAAGCGGTCGACATGCACGATTGGCAAGAAGTCGCCGCGAAAAAGAGCGGTTCGGTCGTCACGACGATCGTTTACAAGCCGATCGTGAAGGTGATCGTCAAGGGCAAAGTCACTCTGGTGACGAAACCCGCCAAAAAGGGCCGCCGCTAACGTCACGCGAATATGGCGACGCAACCGAACGTAGACAATCTCCGCCGCCTCCCCATCGCTCGACGCATTCGAGTTGCGGGCGAGGCGGTTCTGCTATTCCTCGTCGCGTTTTCCCCCTGGCCGTTCGCGTCCGCCGACCCGTTCTGGGAATACGTCGCCACCTGCGGCATCGGTCTACTCGTATGGCTTTGGGCCACTTACATCGTCGTCGTGCGGCAATTTTCGTTGCGGCCCGACGTCGTCTCGATCGGCCTCGCCGGGTTGATGTTGCTATCCGCATTTCAGATGGTGCCGCTGCCCGATTCGCTCGTCGGCGCGATCTCGCCGAAGGCCCTGGAATGGCATCGCACCTTCCGCCCCGAACGCGACGAACGTTTACCGGGTGAAGCGACTTCGGCCGAACGCCCCGCGTCGCTTTCGCTCAGCGCCGATCGCTATCTCACGCGTACATTTCTCGGTCGCATCGCCGCCGTGGCGCTGGTTTACCTCGTCGTGCGAAACTGGCTCGCATCGCGCGAAGCGTTCCGCCGACTCGCGTGGGTCGTGGCCGCGAACGGCGTGCTGCTGGCCACGATCGCCATCGCGCAGTTCACTTCGTCGCCGAACAACGTCATCTTCTGGCGCACGCCGACCGATGGTGCGGTTTTCGGCCCATTCGTTTGCAAAAACCACTACCCGGACTATGCCACGATCGCGCTCGGGATGGGCGGCGCGCTGCTTATGTTGGGCCGTCGCAGTGCGGTCACGGGTCGCTTCGTCTGGAATTCGGAAACGATTTGCATCGCGCTCGGCCTCACGATGATCGCCGCGAGTATCCCGCTCAGCCTATCGCGGGGTGGGCTGATGGCCGCCGTCTTCGCCGCATGTGCGACGGCATACCTCGTCTACCGCTTCCGCAAAAACCAGCGATCTTCGGGGCTGTTGCTCGTGGGTATGCTGACACTCGGTGCGCTGATTGTCGTCGGCTGGTTCGGCAGCACGCTCGTCGAAGCCCGCCTCAAAACGGTGCTGTCCGGGCAGGCGTTCGATGGCCGTTGGCCGTTGTGGAAAGATGCCGCCACACTCGTGCCGTCGTTCCTCATCACCGGCACCGGTAACGGCACTTTCGGCCGCGTCGAATTACCCGTTCGCACGCAACCGTTCACGAATGTGTACTTCGATAATGCGCACAACGAATATCTCGAAGCGATCCTCGAAGGCGGCGTATTGCGCTTGGTATTCACGCTCGCCATCGTCGCGGCCGTACTGGTTGCGGGTGTGCGTGGCTATCGCAAACTGCGGCTGCGTTCGTCTGGCCCGCTGATCCTCGGCGGGTTCTTCGGCTTGCTCGCATTGATCCTGCACAGCATCGTCGATTTCGGCATCCACATCCCTGCCATCGCGATTCTCACCGCGACCGTGGCCGCGCATTTGTGCGCCGCCGCAACCGACAGCGGTTACTTGCCGCAAGCCGATGGCGAGACGCCGACACCCGATCCGTTCCGGTTGGAAATTCGCGGACTATTGGCGATACCAATCGCGATCGCCATCGCGATTGTGCCTGCATTCCTGATGCTCGATGCGCGTTCGCGTTCGCGCGTGAACGACTATCGCGAGATCGGCGCGAGCCTGGCAGCGGGTAGCGAATCGGAGATCGCGTATCGCACGGCCGCCGCCAGACTTGCGCCGGCGAATACCGACGTGCAGATGGAATTGGCGCAGGCGCATTTCGATGCGGCCCGCTTACAGGGCCGCACCGCCCATGCCGCGATCGTGGGGCCAGCCACTGTCATGATGTTACCGAACGATGCACTGTCGCCGAGCGGGTCGCACATTGTCGCGGGGTTGAAAGCCGCGCGGGCTGCCCGGGCCGCATGTTTACTCGCGCCGCAACCGCACGCCCGATTTGGCCTTTATGCGAAGCAATATCTCGAAGGCGAACCGGCACTCGTCCACTGGCAGCGCGCCCAACGGATACTGCCCGTCGATCCGTACATCGGCTACGCCTGTGGCGTCGCGCAGAAGGCCGCCGGCGACGAAGCCGCTGCGTGGGCGAGTTGGCGAGACGCCATTGCCCGTTCGCCCAAACTCGTTCGCCCCGTGCTCATCGCCGCTGGCCCCATCCCCGCCGAACGCTTATTACGCGACCTGATCCCCGCCGGTGCCACCGCGATTCAGATCGCCGTCGATACGCTCTACCCGGATCGCGCCGCCTCAAAAAATCAGCGTCGCCCGTTCCTGCAAGCGATCGTCGCGCTCGCCCAACGCGACGAATCCGCATGGGGGTACGCCGCCACCGCCTATCTCGAATTCGGCCAACCCGAAGAAGCCATCGCCGCCTGGGAACGCGCCCTCGCACGGACGCCGAACGACGCGACGATCCGCGACGCCTTCTCCCGCTACCTCGAAAGCGACGAACGCTACGACGAAGCGATTCCGCACCTCGAATATCTACTATCGAAAACCCCCGGACTCACTTCGCTCCGCGACCGCCTCGACGCCGCCAAACACGCCGTAAAACTGCAACGCGAAATTCAGTCGCAATAGTCGCACAACCCGTTTTCCCATTCGTGACAGGGTATTCGGATGAAGAAAATGCTGAGGCGTTTGTATCGTACGCTCGTGCCAGAACCGGTTCCTCTTTGCGATGCGGATACGATTGCGGTACTGGTCGCGAGACTGCAACGCGATTCGTGTGCGATCGATATTGGCTGTAACCGCGGTTCGATTTTACGCGAGATCGTGCGGCTCGCGCCGGACGGAAAGCACTTTGCGTTCGAGCCGATCCCGAGGTTATATCGGCTTCTTTGCAAGCGATTTCCTACGGTCGATTGCCGTCGAATCGCACTCAGCGATGTAAAAGGGACGGTCACTTTCAATCATTTCACGCAGATGGATGGGTTCAGCGGCATGGTCCGTCGCGATGTCGGCACGAATCCGGGGCGGGTCGAAGAAATCGCGGTCGAGACGGAACGGCTCGACGCGATCGTACCGGAAGGCGTAGCAGTGACACTGATCAAAATCGACGTGGAAGGCGCGGAATACCGAGTCTTACGCGGTGCAGAAAGCCTACTCCGGCGTTGCCGTCCCACAGTCATTTTCGAGTGTGGTAAAGGCGGGTTGGACATTTACGGCCACAAGCCGGAGCAAGTTTACGACTTGCTAACCGATTGCGGGCTGTCCGTATCGAGGCTCGCCGGGTGGTCGCAGTCCCGCGAGCCGATCTCACGGCAAGCGTTCGTCGAGGCATTTTGGGGCGGTGTCGAGTACATGTTCGTGGCGGGTCCGTGAACCCCGCTCGATCGGCCCTCTTACAGCCCTGCGGCTTTGCGTTGCCATTGCTTGACGGTTTCGGCGGGGTGCTTCGCGTCGCGTTTTAACCAGGCGTCTTGCGCAGCGGTCAGCGCGGCTTCGGGGGTGATTTGCCCCGTCGAAGACCGTGCGATTTCCTTCGCGAGATCGGCGAGTTCCTCGGCTTGATCGGGGCCGCGTGGGGCGTAAACGGGGTTCGCCATCGAAAGCGATGCGTATTGACGAATGGCGTCGCTGAGCGACTTCGAGCGTTCGGCATCGAAGCCGTAGCGATTCCAGATCCCCTCGCGGCTCTGTTCGATATGCTCGTTGCGGAACGGGCCGAAGCCATATTCGGGGTCGCTCAGCATATCCGCACTGCGCGTCGGTCCGGCGAGTTCCGCCAGGAAATCGAACGCCGCTTCGGGATTCGTGCAGCCCTTACGTACGCCACCCACCCAACCGCCACCACCAAAATACGGCACGAAGTTGACGCCGCGCACGCGGTCGTTGGGAAGTTTTTCTGCACCCGCGTTATCGAAAAAGTAACGCGTACCCGGCAGCAACGTAAGCGACAAGTTTGCCGGTGCGGCCCCACCCGCGCGCGGCAGGCGACCGAGTTCCCTTAGCGACATTAACGCCAGTGTGGCGGTGCCTTTCATCAGGGCGTCACTCGGTTCGGTTGAAGGCGTACGGCAGCGTTGCATCCGCTTCATCCAGCGCGCCGCCGCCAGGAACGAGGGGGCCGTCAACCGGGGCTTGCCCGTTTCGACATCGTGGTGAAAGGAAAGTATCTGCGTGTCGGTCGGGTGGGTCGGATCGCTTTTTTGCGACAGGCCGCTGATCGCGAAGGCGGGGCGGTCGTAGCAGGCCGCGATCATGTGGAACTCGCGGAGTGCGAGTGCCGGTTCGGGGTTCGGCATCGGCAGGCTGGTGCCGAAGCGGTCGGCAAAGAACTCTGCGATGTCGGCGAATTCTTCCCAGGTGGCAGGTGCGGCCAGGGGACGGGCGTGCTTCGCTAAATAGGCCGCTTTCGTGGCGGCATCGTCGAAGCGGTCGGCCCGATAGACGACGACGTAACCTTCACCCGCCAGCGGCACGGCGCGGATATCGCCGCCCCAACCGCACAATCGTTCTCGATAAACCGACATCGTTCGCGTCCACTGACCCGGATGATCGGTGGCCTGGATCGCGGCCCCGATTGGCAGAAATTCGTCGCGAACGGTGATCGCGCCGACTGCGGCGGGGCGTATAATTTGAATGTCCGCTTCCGTGGCGTTCGTTGCGAGTTTCACGGTGCCACCCGTTCGGGCCGACCAACCCGTTGCTTGCCTCAAAAGCTCTTTGGCCAATGCGGTATCGGGGCAAGCGAGGGTGAGCGAGGCCCCCGCGAACGGTTGCTTACCGGTGCCGGGTGTCGGGGTCGGCGGTACCCCTGAATCGCACCCCAACAGGGCGAGGCAAATCCCCGCCACGGCTAGGGCGTGCGTTAGCGTTCGCCGGGTGGTAAACTCACCGTAACCGGAAAGTTCCCCGTAAGTGGTAGATTTTTCTTGCACGAAGTGGTACCCGTGAAATAGTATGACTAAAGTAAGTTCGATGGTTCGCCCGATTCAGTGTATTGGTGAGTCGTAAAACCATCTCCGTGGCGATTTGTCTCTTTCGAGCGATTTTGTCGACATTGTTTCAAATTCCGTTTTTGGTGTCGCCAATGGCTCTCGGTTCCGTGGTACGCTTTGTCAAAAGTTAGGCATCGTATGGAAGGAACAACGCGATGAATATCAGCTTAGTCGTGGCCGCTGGCGTTCACCAGGGGAAAGTCATTCCCGTGGCATCGCCCCAATTCATTATTGGCCGCGACCCAACCTGCCAGCTGCGGCCCGCCAGCCAGGCGATCAGCAAACAACATTGTTCCGTGCTGCAACGCGACGACAAAGTCTTCGTCAAAGATTACGGCAGTACGAACGGCACGTTTATCAACGACGAGCAACTCGCACCGAATGCTGAGCGCGAAGTCCAAGCCGGCGATCGCATTCGCCTCGGACCGCTCGATTTTAGCATTCAAATCGTCTTGCCGCGCCCATCGGATTCGACGCCGATCCCCGACTCGTTGAAAGCCTTGGATAGTGGCACGATGAAAGGCTTGCAAGCGGCCATCGGCGTGAAGCCCGGTTCGCAAGTCGCACAGAAGCCCGCACAAAAACCCGTACCGAAGCCCGAACCGATACCGACCGCGACTTCCAAAACCGCATCCGATGGCGGTCCGGAAAGCGACGATAACATTGCCGCGATGCTCCTCGGCTTGGACGACGATTCCCCCTCAGCCAGCGTCCCCGAAGGCAGTACCGTGTTCGAAATGAAAGCGGTCAACCCCGACGGCAGCCCGAAACCGGCAGTCGTCGCAGTCGATCCGAAGGCCAAGAAGGCCGTGATCACCCAGGAAGAATCGTCGAGCGCCGCCAGCGACATCCTGCGAAAGTACCTGCGCCGCCCGCGCTGAGCGACGAAAAGCCGAATGCGCACCCACGGAACATCCGTGGGTGTTTTCGTTTGTTATGCACAACGAGCCACCGAGTTCATCTCGGGGCATGGTTCATATCCAGGTCGCAGTTTTGCCGAAAAGGACTACCGACAAAGTGGTTTCGGCGTGATTCGATTCGGCCAAAATCGGACGTAAGTCGTT
>JAYWCL010000106.1:0-94700 GCA_043780595.1 Limnoglobus sp. | reverse complement strand
TTCATTTTCCAGATCGTGTGCGAAGTTACTTTCAGGCTCCATTCGTGCAATATGCCGCGGCAAATGATATGTGATGTTGTTCCGAGCCGATGTAATATTACCGATTACCCGATGGCGATGGAGCGGGAATTATCGCATACCTCAGTGATAATGGAGAATTCGTTCGCGATCCAAAATCACCAGCTGGCAGTGGAGCTTTCCAGCTCAATGCATTCAACGACCCACGCAAGAAAGCGAACGGGTTCGGTAACGTCCCCCTGATCGTTGGCCGCGATCACGAGTTCACCGAACACGTCTACGAATTCCACTCGGGCAGTCTCGTTCCTGGCACGTTGGTTTTTCCAGGCCGGTTTGTACCTTCGGTCGGTGGGAAAGTCACTTCGATCAACGATTTTATTCCCGATCCAGACTTGCCGCGCATTTACAATCTACCTGGCGCTATGGTTAAAGTACCAGTTGGTCAAAGGCAACAGCGATTTGCTGCGTCTCCCGCTTGGCAGGCATTTATGGTTACTGGACCTATCAAGTATCCCGATATCACACATCATCTCACGCTTGACGTCGAACGGAAAGTCGGAGTTATGCGAGGTAGTAACGTGTTCATCGGTCGCCTCAACAAACTCGGACAGTTCACCGAGAATCGGAAAATCGATCCGGTTTCCTATCAAAAGCAGAAATCCCTATCGATCCAGAATTCGGATGGTGTCATGGAGATGATTCCGATCATCAACCATCCGATTATCGTACCCATACCGAATACGATATCCGATGGCGAACTCGTATACGAGTACCGATCGGGCAAATTGACCTGTGGCAAGTTGAATTTCGATGGCGTATTTGAACCCACTACAGGAACCATCGTCATCGATTTCGGTACGTTTCGCTACACGAAAGAAGAATGGCGAATCTATAATCTGCCCGGTACATTCACTCCAATCTTGAAGCGATAGGCAGGATGATTTTGACGCCGTCGTCAAACTATGAGATTATGGGTTCGCCGAGCAACACGGTGGAGATTTACAGCACCAGTGGTCCAGGCCCGTGGATCAATGTGTTTCGCCGCGTCGACCGCGAGAACTGCAGCTGCTCCTGCGATTTTTCGCGTCCGGCGAACAATTCGGATCTACTTCGCCTGTTTCATGATGCGGCGAAACTCGGCTTCGTATTGGGTGGCGACGTTGCGGTTGCGGATGACCAGCAGGTTTTCGTCGTTGGATTCGTTGGCGTTTTTCGAGAAGTTGAACGAGCCGGTGATGACCGTTTCGCCGTCGATGACGATGACTTTGTGGTGCATGTTGTGCGGGTTGCCATCGCGGCGCACGTCGAGCTTGGCGGCCCGGAGTTCGTCGATGGCGGAATACTGGCTGGAGGCTTGCGAGGTCTCGAACACGCCAGCGACTTCGACGCCGGCAGCGGCGGCGGCGAGCATTTCTTTCGCAATCGCATCGTCGGTGAAACTGAACGCGAGGAAGTGGATCGTGTGCCGGGCTTCGCCGAGTTCGACGACGACACGGCGAGCGGGTCGGTCGTGTGTCGAGAACAAATTCAGTACGGTCGTGCCGTCGGCGAGTTCGATCTTCGGGTTCGGGATTTTCGCGTTCGCGTCGGGCAGGCCGCCGAATTTGCGTTGCTCGAACATCCAGCGAAACTTCGTCGAATAATTATCGGCGAGGCGACGATCTTCGATGTACACCGCGTTGTTGTTGTTCTTTTTCGTGCAATTCTCGGTGAAGTTCATCGATCCCGTCCAGACGGCGCGACGGTCGAACACCATGAATTTATCGTGCATGAGCGCGCCGCTCCGGCCATCGTCGACGACGGGAACGCCAATCGCTTCGAGGGCACGCACGCCGGATTCGTGCAGATAATCGGTCTCGGTCACGAGGCGTATTTTCACGTGGCGTTCGTTGGCTCGCACCAGAGCGTCGGTAATTTCCTTCGAGTCGAGTTCAAATGCACAGACATCGAGTGTTTCGGTTGTGCGGTCGATGCGATCGACGATGGCGGTCAGAATTTCGTTCGGTTCGTTCGGCCCACGGTCCGGCGTTGTGAAGTAGACGCGAACCGAATCGCTGCGCGAACCCGTCCCGGCCGTGAGGCCCGGAATATCGGTGAGGTCGTTGAGGTCCGAACGCAGCCGATCCCCGAATTGGCACGCCGACGCCGACAGCGCAACCGCGATCGCCAGCCAGCGACTTAACCGACGCAATATCTCAGTCACCGCACACCTCCGCCACGTTCGCGATGTGTGCGAATACCCGAAGGTGCCACGCGATGGAAGGGCAAGGGGAAACCGATTGCGGTTGGTAACGGTTCCTCTTCGACCGACATACGGATATTTTGCAAGATTCACTTCAGTACGAGACGGCAATCCGGTAACATTGCGAGCGAAGGAGAAACGTTTCGGCGATAGGCATGATTCTTGCCAATGCTTTCCGGTGCAAACGGGTGGCCCCGAATCGAGCGGTTTTGGCGTGATGGAGATGCTTCAAACTCCATCCTGCTAGAACATCTTGCACTCTCTGCGAAGAAAGCAAGCACATGGCGATTGCCACAGAACTCACAACCGTTCGCCCGAAGCGAATGGCCGCGAAAAAGCCCCATCCGATGCAAGATACACTCTTCCAGCGTTACAAACCGCACCCCACGGCATGGGACGAGCTTTTCCAGCGCGATCGGACGCCGCACGATTGTGGCTGCGTCCTCGTCGAACGGCTCGGGAACATGCACGTGTCCGAATTTGCCGCGCGACGGGCGAGTGCGGACTTGGCGTTCATCAATCAGGGGATCACGTTCTCCGTGTATGCCGACACGCGCGGCACCGAGAAAATCTTCCCGTTCGATTTGATCCCGCGCCCCGTGCCGGCCCGCGAGTGGAACCTGCTCGAAGTCGGCCTCGTGCAACGCATTCGCGCACTCAACCTGTTCCTCGACGATGTGTATCACGACCAACGCATCTTGAAAGAGAAGGTCATTCCGGCGGATCTCGTCCTCGGCTCGAAGGGCTATCGCAAGGAAATGATCGGCTTCTCGCCACCCGCGAAGCAGTACATTCACGTCTGCGGTAGCGACCTGATCCGCGACCACAACGGGCAGTTCCTCGTTCTCGAAGACAATGGCCGTACGCCATCGGGTGTGAGTTACGTGCTCGAAAACCGTGCGGTCATGAAAAAGGTCTTCCCGCAGTTGTTCCAAGATTGCCGCGTCAAGCGCGTCGAAGACTATCCACAACGGCTGCGTTCGGCACTCGAATCGGTGGCACCGCACAACGCGAACGACCATCCGTGCGTCGTGGTGCTGTCGCCGGGACCGTACAACTCGGCGTACTTCGAGCACAGTTTCCTCGCGCGGCACATGGGCGTCGAACTCGTACTCGGGCCGGATTTGTTCGTTCACGAAGACATCGTTTACCTCAAAACGACGCGCGGCCCGCAGAAAGTGGACGTCATCTACCGTCGCCTCGACGATGACTTCCTCGACCCGGAAGTCTTCCGTGCCGACAGTATGCTCGGCGTGCCCGGTTTGTTCCGCGCCTACCGAGCGGGCAACGTCACACTGGCGAACGCGGTCGGTACGGGTGTCGCCGACGACAAAGCGGTTTACCCGTACGTCGAAGCGATGATCCGCTTTTACCTGAGCGAAGAGCCGTTGTTGAAGAACGTGCCGACATACATCTGCGCTCGCCCGGACGATCTGAAATACACGCTCGACCACCTCGGTGAACTCGTCGTGAAGGCGGTCAACGAATCGGGCGGGTACGGCATGTTAATGGGGCCGTATAGCACGATGGCCCAACGCGCGGAGTTTGCGGCGAAGCTGAAAGCCGACCCGCGAAACTACATCGCGCAACCGGTCGTGACGCTTTCGACGTGCCCGACCTGGACCGAGGAAGGCATCGCGCCGCGACACGTCGATTTGCGACCGTACATCGTCAGCGGAACATCGACGTGGGTGATACCGGGTGGACTGACGCGGACGGCACTGGTGAAAGGCTCGTTGGTGGTGAATTCGAGCCAGGGCGGCGGCAGCAAAGACACGTGGGTGATCGAATGATTTCGCGCGTGGCCGAACACTGCTACTGGTTGTCCCGCTATCTGGAACGGGCCGAGAACACCGCGCGCATTTTGGAAGTCAATCAGACGCTGTTGCTCGATTTCCATCTGCCCGTCGAGCAGCAATGGATGCCGTTGTTGATTATCAGCGGCATTCACGAGCACAAAGGCGAGCCGACGGCGGAGACGATTCAAGAGTACATGACGTGGGACGTGGATAACCCGTTCAGTATTGCGTCGTCGCTGTCGTGGGCGCGCGAGAACGCGCGGATTATTCGCGAAGTGATCTCCGCCGAGATGTGGGAGCGGATGAACTTTTATCACTTGTGGCTGAAGCAGCCGAGCACGCGCGAGTTGTTCGACCACCAGCGCGGCGAGTTTTACGCGCAGATCCGGCGAATCAATCAGTTGCTCCACGGCATCTGCGATGCGACAATGGCGCACGGCGAGGCGTGGGAGTTTTTCCACCTCGGCACGCACCTCGAACGTGCCAGCCAGACGGCGCGCATCCTCGATGTTCGCTACCACATTTTGTTGCCGAAGATCGAAGACGTCGGCACGCCCGTGGACAACGCACACTGGGTGGCGATCCTGATGAGTTGCTCCGGGTACGAGCCGTTCCACAAGCGACCGCGTGCGAATCAATCGGACCCTGCCGTCGCGGTGGCCGAGTTCCTGATCCTCGACGATTTGTTCCCGCGTTCGGTGCATCACTGCCTGACCGCGTGCGAACGATCGTTGGCGGCAATCTCCGAAACCGAAGTCGGCTCGGGTACGAATGAAGCCGACCGCAAGTTGGGCCAACTGCTGCGTTGGCTCGATGCCCGCGACATTGCCGACCTGATTCACGATGGCCTCCACGAATCGCTGACGCACGTCGTCGACGGCATCCACGACATCGGCAACGCGATTCATCAGACGTACTTCTCCGGTGAAGTCCGCCCCCCGACAAAAACGCAGAACCAAACGCAAACGCAACATCAATCGTAACCGCTTCCCGCGCCAACTGAGGTTAAGAATCCTCGCCCCCCGCGAAGTCGCCTTTAGGTAGCATCGAACATGGGAATTCGCGTCGCTCTCCGTCACGTGACATCGTACACCTACGACCGACCCGTCACGTTGTCCCCGCACATCGTGCGGCTGCGCCCGGCCCCGCACACGCGCACGCCGATCCCCGCGTACTCGCTGACGATCGAACCCAACTCGCACTACATGAACTGGCAGCAAGACCCGTACAGCAACCACCTCGCTCGCCTCGTCTTCCTCAAGCCGACGACGCAGTTCAAGGTCACGATCGACCTCGTTGCGGACCTGGTGCCGATCAATCCGTTCGACTTCTTCATCGAGAAGGACGCGGAGAATTTCCCGTTCGCGTACGAAGAATCGACCGCCCGCGATCTCACGCCGTATCTCGAAACGCTCCCCGCCGGGCCGTTGTTGCAGAAGCTGATCGAGGCCGCGCGACTGCCCGTAATGCAGACCAACGATTACATCGTGGCGCTGAACAATCTCGTTCACGACCGCGTCAGTTACGTCATCCGGATGGAACCCGGCGTGCAGGCTCCCGAAGAAACGCTCGCACTCGGGAAAGGATCGTGCCGCGACTCCGCATGGTTGCTCGTTCAGCTTGCGAGGCACATGGGCATCGCCGCCCGGTTCGCGTCGGGTTATCTCATTCAGTTGGTCGAAGACGATAAACCCGTCGTCGGCCCCGAAGGACCGACTTCGGACTTCACGGACTTGCACGCCTGGGCGGAAATCTACCTGCCCGGCGCAGGCTGGATCGGCCTCGATGCCACGTCGGGTTTGCTCACAGCGGAGGGGCACATTCCGCTGGCGTGTACTGCCGACCCTCAGACGGCCGCCCCGATTAGCGGTGGCTTCAGCTTCGTAAAAGATCCCAACAACCCCGACGATGAACTCGGGGAAGTGTTCGATTTCGAGATGTCGATCCGGCGCGTCGGCGAATCGCCGCGGGTGACGAAGCCTTACACCGATACACAATGGGATGCCATCAACGCGCTCGGGCACCGCATCGATGCCGACCTGCGCGAGTGGGACGTGCGGTTGACAATGGGCGGCGAGCCGACGTTCGTGAGTGCGGAGAACCGCGATGCCGACGAGTGGAACATCGCCGCGCCGGGGAAAGAGAAGCGCGAAAAGGCGAACGTGCTGCTGAAGCGGCTGAGCGATAGCTACGCGAATGGCGGCGGATTGTTGCACTTCGGGCAAGGCAAATGGTACCCCGGCGAACCGCTGCCGCGTTGGGCGTTCAGTTGCTATTGGCGTCGCGATGGCATCCCGATGTGGAACGATCCCGCACTCGTCGCCGATGAATCGGTGAACTACGGCTACGGCCCCGACGAAGCCAAACGCTTCGTGACGGCTCTCGCGGAAACGCTGGCCGTCGACCCGACGTGCGCGATCCCCAGCTACGAAGATGCCTGGTATTACATGTGGAAAGAGCGTCGCCTGCCCGCGAATCTCGACCCGCTGAACAGCAAGCTCGAAGACAAAGAAGAGCGGGCACTGTTCGCGAAAATCTTCGAGCAAAAGCTCGGCACCGTCGTCGGCTACGTCCTGCCGATCCGCCGCGATTACGCGCACAGCACGCAGTGGGAAACGGGGCCGTGGTTCTTGCGCAAAGAGCAACTGTACCTGATCCCCGGCGACTCGGCGATGGGCTTTCGCATCCCGCTCGATTCGCTGACGTGGGAAGACCCCGCACAGCGTCAGTCGATCGAACCGCAAGATCCATTCGCGCCGCGCGGCCCACTGCCCACGCAGATCGCAAACTTGCGAAACACGCCGGTACCGCCGACGACGCGGAACGGCAAACACCCCCCCGTGGCCTTCGGTAGCGGAACGGGTTGGTACGCGAAAGCGGACGATAAACAGCCCCTCATCCGCTCGGCATTCTGCGTCGAGCCACGCGATGGACGGCTGCACGTGTTCATGCCGCCGTCGCGCTTCGCCGAAGAGTATCTCGATCTACTCACCGCCGTCGAAGCGACTGCCGCGAAGCTGAAAATGCCCGTTCGCATCGAGGGGTACAAACCGCCGCACGATCATCGACTCAATCAGTTTTCGATGTCGCCCGACCCCGGCGTGCTCGAAGTGAACTTGCACCCCGCACACAGTTGGGACGAACTCGTACAGACCACCGAAACACTGTACGAGCAGGCGAAACAGACGCACCTGAGCACGGAAAAATTCATGCTCGACGGTCGACATACGGGCACCGGTGGTGGCAATCACATCGTCATCGGCGGGCCGACACCGGCCGATAGTCCGCTGTTGCGCAAACCCGATGTGCTGAAAAGCCTCGTCACGTTCTGGAACAACCACCCATCGCTTTCGTACTTGTTTAGCGGCATGTTTGTCGGCCCGACGAGCCAACACCCGCGCGTCGACGAAGCCCGGCACGATGCGCTTTACGAACTCGAAATCGCGTGCAGCCAGCTACCGCATAACGGGCAGACGCCACCCGCGTGGCTCGTCGATCGGCTGTTCCGGCACCTGCTCGTCGATTGCACCGGTAACACGCACCGCACCGAATTTTGCATCGACAAACTCTTCTCGCCGGACACCGCCGAAGGCCGACGCGGATTGCTCGAACTGCGTTCGTTCGAGATGCCGCCCCACGCACGAATGAGCCTCGTTCAGCAACTGTTTTTACGTTCGTTGGTGGCGTGGTTCTGGAAGAAGCCCTACGCGCACAAGCTCGTCCGTTGGGGCACGCAACTGCACGATCGGTTCATGTTGCCGTACTTCGTGAATCAGGATTTCAACGACGCGCTCGATGAAATTCGCGGCGAGGGATACTCGTTCGATCCGTCGTGGTTCGCGGCCCAGCACGAGTTCCGCTTCCCGCATCTCGGCGATGTTACGCATCGCGGCGTTCACATCGAGTTGCGACAAGCGATCGAACCGTGGCACGTGCTGGGCGAAGAAAGCGGCGGTGGCGGTGCGGTACGCTACGTCGATTCTTCGCTCGAACGGATGCAGGTGAAAGTGCGTGGCCTCACCGATAGTCGGCACATTCTCACCTGTAACGGCCGGCGGATTCCACTCCACCCGACAGGTACGCACGGCGAATTCGTCGCGGGGGTTCGCTATCGTGCCTGGCAGCCACCGGGCTGTTTGCACCCGAATATTCCCGTTCACTCGCCGCTCGTTTTCGATATTCTCGACCAGTGGAACGATCGCAGCGTCGGCGGTTGCACGTACCACGTATCGCACCCCGGCGGACGGGCACACGAGCGGTTCCCAATTAACGGCCGCGAAGCCGAGGGGCGGCGACTGTCGCGCTTCTTCGGGTTCGGCCACACGCCGGGGCCGATCGCGATTCCGCCCGCCGAAATGAACGCGGAGTTCCCGTACACGCTCGATTTGCGGCGTCCCAAGCCGCCCGCCGCCCCTACCGGAACGCCCACGCTGACGAACCGCCTGATTTCGTCGCGAACGCCAATTGCCCCAACGGGACACGTTGCGAACGTGGCCGACTTGTCGAAAGCCAAAGCCCGTTAAAAACGTGCTCCACGTGATTAGGAGGTATCTTCCCTGACGACGAACCTCTTCCCGAGTCAGTCCCAGAGCCAATCGCAGTCGTCGGGTCGCGTCGTAGCCGATGCGCACCCGGCATCGCTTTCGTATGTGCCGTCGGCCGGCGCGATTGACGAAGCCGTCGATGCGTACGGCAAAATTCGACCGCACTGGGAAGCGTACTTTCGTGCCACCGAAGAACTCGGTTCCGAAGATCTCACGCGCCGATGGCGCGACGCGCAGCACCTCATTCGCGAAAATGGCGTCACCTACAACGTCTACGGCGATCCGCATGGGATGACGCGCCCCTGGCAGCTCGACCCGATTCCGCTACTCATTTCGCAGCACGAATCGACACTACTCGAAGTCGGTTTGATTCAGCGTGCGAAGCTCCTCGAGACGATTTGCGCCGATCTCTACGGCGAACAAAAGCTGATTCACTCGGGTCTGATTCCCCCCGAACTGCTATTCGCGAACCCCGGCTTCTTGCGGCCATGCCAAGGCGTGCCGCTGCCGGCGAATCGCCACCTGCACCTCTATGCAGCGAACCTCGGCCGCGATGGCGATGGGAACTTCCGCGTGCTCAGCGACCGCACGCAAGCCCCATCTGGCGCGGGTTACACGCTCGAAAATCGCATCGTACTTTCGCGTGCCTTACCCGAAGCGTTTCGCGATTGTCGCGTGCAACGCCTCGCAACCTTCTTCCGGTCGTTACGCGAAACGCTCAACTCGATCGCGCCGCGAAACAAGGACAACCCGCGCACGGTGCTGCTGACGCCGGGGCCGTACAACGAGACGTATTTCGAACATGCGTACCTCGCGCGCTACCTCGGTTACACGCTCGTCGAAGGCGGCGACCTGACGGTGCGCGATAACCGCGTGTTCCTGAAAGTGCTCGGTGGACTGCAACCGGTCGATGTGATTTTCCGCCGCCTCGACGACGACTTCTGCGACCCGCTCGAACTGCGTCCCGATTCGTTCCTCGGCGTCCCCGGTCTCGTTCAAGCCGTGCGTGCGGGTACGGTCGCCGTCGCGAATGCACTCGGCACCGGCGTGTTGGAAACGCCTGCGTTGCTCGCGTTTTTGCCGCGATTATGCCGCGAGTTGTTGGGCGAAGATCTACGCATTCCCTCGGTAACGACGTGGTGGTGCGGCGAGCCGAGTTCGCTGAGCCACGTGCTCGCGAACCTGGAAACGATGGCGATCAAACCGGCGTTCCCCACGGCACGGATGGACCCGATCTTCTGCGAAGATCTACCCATCGAAGAGCGTGCTAAACTGATCGCACGCATTCGGGCGAAGCCCCGCGACTACGTCGGCTTGGAGCGAGTGAACTTGTCCACCACGCCCGTACTCGTCGGCGAAAATCTCGTCCCGCGCAAGATGGTAATGCGCACGTATCTGGCCGCCGATGGCGATACGTTCACCGTCATGCCGGGCGGTTTGACGCGAGTGAGTTCGAGTGCCGATACGCCGATCGTTTCAATGCAGCGCGGCGGCGGCAGCAAAGACACGTGGATCCTTTCGAGCGGCCCCGTCAGCAGTTTCAGCATGTTGCCGCAAGGCGCGATGCCGATCGAACTGACCCGCGCCGGCGGCGATCTACCGAGCCGCGTGGCCGACAATCTGTTCTGGCTCGGGCGCTACGCGGAACGCGCCGAGGGAACGACGCGGTTACTGCGTGCCGTCGTCGCACGGCTTGCGGACAAGTCCGGATTGGCCGACGTGCCCGAACTCCCGGCGCTGCTTCGGGCACTCACATTCCAGACCGACACGCTCCCCGGATTCATCGGCGAAGGGGCCGCCGTGCGCCTCACCGACCCGGATCCCGAGGTGCTTTCGTTGGTGTTCGACCACACGAAAGCGGGCAGCTTGGCGAGCGTGCTCGAAGCATTCTTGCGCGTGGCCGGGATGGTTCGCGATCGCATTTCGGTCGATATGTGGCGGATCGTCAACGGCCTGAACGAATACACGCGGCGACCCGAAACCGAAGAACTCACGCTCGGCGAAGTGCTCGAGTTGTTGAATCGCTCGGTCATCACGCTCGCGGCATTCAGCGGTTTGGTGGTCGAAAGCATGACGCGCGGTGAAGGGTGGCGCTTCCTCAATATCGGCCGAAAACTCGAACGCGCCGTCAACGTGGTCAGCTTGCTCCGCGGCACACTGTTGACTTCGACGCCGCAAGAGGGGCCGGTCCTCGATGCCGTCCTCGAAGTCGCTGACAGTGGCATGACATATCGCCGTCGCTACCTCGGTAGCCTGCGCGTCGAAGGCGTTTTGGACTTGCTAGTGTGCGATGAAACGAACCCGCGTTCGCTCGCTTCGCAGCTTTCGGCGATCGTCGAAGACGTCGACCGCCTGCCGCGCCCGACGCCGGTTGGCAGTCGCGACATCGATCAACGCCTCGCGCTCACGGCGTTCTCGGCGGTGCAACTCGCCGACGTCGGCAAGCTCGCAAAAGTGCATCAGCGGACCCGACCGGCACTGGTGGCGCTACTCGAACAACTGAAAACCGACTTGCCGATATTGTCCGACACGATCACGCTGAAGTACCTCAGCCACCTGCAAACGTCGCGACACCTTGCGGGTGATTTCTTGCAATTCAACACCGCACGCAAACCATGATGACGTACCGCATTCAGCACATCACGAAGTACGAGTACGTCGAAGCGGTGTCGCTTTGCCAAAACATCGCGCACCTCACGCCGTGCGACGACGACCGGCAATCGTGCGAATCGTCGGAGATTCGCGTCGATCCAGAACCGGCGGTCACCGTGGATCGGCTCGATTATTTCGGCAACATCGCCACGTACTTCACGGTACAAGAACCGCACCGCGAACTGAAAGTGACGGCGCACCATCTCGTTACTGTCGGCCCCGCACCGTACGGTTCGAATCAACCGACACCCGCATGGGAGCAGGTCCGCGACCGCCTGAGTGGCGATCTTTCGCCCGAATGGTTGAATGCGTATCAATTCGCGTTCGACTCGCGTGCCGCCTACCAGCGAAGCGAATTCGCTGACTATGCGGCCCGTTCGTTCACGCCGGGCCGCCCGATTCTGGAAGCCTCGCTCGACCTCACGCGGCGCATCCACGGCGACTTCGTTTACGACCCGCGTGCCACGACGGTGGCGACGCCCGTGTGGGAAGTGTTCGAGAACCGGCGCGGCGTCTGCCAGGATTTCGCCCACTTTGAAATCTCCTGTCTGCGCTCGCTGGGTTTGCCCGCGAAGTACGTCAGCGGCTATCTGTCCACGGTGCCGCCACCGGGTCGCCCACGGCTGATCGGTGCCGATGCGACCCATGCGTGGGTATCGGTATTTTGTGGGGAAATCGGCTGGATCGACGTCGACCCCACCAACGACCAAATCCCGAGCGACCGGCACATTCTGGTTGCACGTGGCCGCGACTACGACGATGTCAGCCCCGTAAAAGGCGTCATCCTCGGCGGCGGTGCCCACACGATCACCGTCTCCGTCGACGTCCGGCCGATTGTGCCGGGCGAAGTTTCGCCGACAGCCGAAGTCTAGTTAGTGTTACAACTGGCCGGATACTTGCGGAGGAAAATCGATGCACGTTCCCGTTGGCGAAATGCTGCTGTACACGACCGCAGACGGTCGAACGCGAGTCGAATGCCGCTTTCAGGATCGGACGATTTGGCTCAGCCAAGCGCTGATCGCGGAGTTGTTCGACGTGACGCCTCAGAATGTCACGATGCACTTGCAGAGCCTTTATGCGGAAGGTGAAATCCACGAAGTCGCAACTTGTAAGGATTACTTACAAGTTCGCCGTGAGGGTAAACGACAAGTCGAACGGATGGTTCGCCACTACAACCTCGATGCGATTCTGGCGGTGGGGTATCGGGTGCGGTCCGAGCGGGGCATGCAGTTTCGCCAATGGGCGACGGAGCGGCTGAAGGAGTATCTGGTCAAAGGCTTCACGATGGATGACGAGCGATTGAAGAACCCGAAGTTCCTCGTTAAGGCTTCGTTTCCGCTTCGATGGTTACGGTGGCGATGCCGAGATCGGTCGGGATTTTCAGCACTTTCCGCACGTTGCCTGCGAGTGCGGGTTTGAACGTGAGCGTGGCAATTTGCACGGGGGACGAACCGGGGAACGGCTCGAGCGAGATGCCATCGCCGTCGTCGGCTACGGCCATCACTTTGAACGCTTTCGTCGCCCGCAAGATGATCTTCTTCGTTTGCACTTCGCCAATTTTGCCTTCGAATCGAACCTTATCCGGTGCGACCGTCACGGGGGCCTGAACGACCGCCGAGACGTGAACTTGCAACAGCGGCGCGGTCGGGTCGTTGGTTTTCAGCGTCAGCGGCTCGGTCAGCGAACCGGCTGCGGCATCGGCGTTCATCGTCACCGTTACCTTGAACTCCGGGCCGACGGCATCGGTGAGCTTCGCCGTAAATGGCCCCGTTGGGGCAATCACTTCGGTAATTTTCCAGTCGCGCTGGCGACCCTGATACTTGATCGCGACGGTTTGCTCGACCGGGGAGCCGACCGCCACGACGCCGAAATTCACTTGGCCGGGGTTCATCGAGACATCGCCGCGGCTGTTCGCTTGCACGCGAATCACTGCCGTGGAGACGTACTGCGGGCCGAAGGTGACGAAGAAGGTTTGCGCGTTCGGGCCGTTGAACTTCGCCGCGTTCATCGTGACGATGAGTTCGGCGCTTTCGTGCGGTTGCAGCACCTGCGTCGGCGGTTGGGCTTCGAGGCAGGTACACGATTTCCGCACGTCGATCACCTGTATCGGCACGTCGTAAATGTTGGTGAGTGTGAGTTTGTGAACGAGTAAACTGCCGTGCGGAACGGTGCCGAAATCGTGGACGATCACGGCCGGCGCATCGTCCTTTTGGAAGAGCTTATTCGCCCAGGGTACGAACGGTTGTGCGCCCGCCACCACCGGTCCGACTTGGGCGAACGCCGGGCAAGAAACCAGCGTGAATGCGAGAACCGCGCCGAAATTACGCAACATCCGGGATGCCTCCGAGGCGAACGCAGGTCGCGTTGCCACCTTTGGAATCGACCGGATAATCGTCAGCCGCGCGGCGATGTCGGCAGTCCGACCCGGAAAGCGCCGCTTCCGTAATGAACGACCGTCGGAAACCGCCAGACTTGCCTAAATTAACAGCGTCGGTCAATGCCGGAAGTGCCGCACTCCGGTGAACATCATGGCGATGCCGTGTGCGTCGCAGGCCTGGATCGCGAGCGGGTCGTTGACCGAACCACCCGGCTGCACGATGGCCGTGACACCCGCGGCGGCGGCGAGTTCGACGTTGTCTGGGAACGGTAAGAACGCATCCGAAGCCAACACCGAACCGCTCGCGCGTTCTGCCGCTTTCTTCACCGCGATTTCGACCGACACAACGCGCGACATCTGCCCTGCCCCGACGCCGACGATCTGCGTGCCGCGTGCCAGCACGATCGCGTTCGATTTCACGTGTTTGCACGCGAGCCACGCAAACCAGAGGGCGTCCTTCTCCGCTTGCGTCGGCGGGCGTTTCGTCTTCACTTCCCATTTCAGAATGTCGTCGGCTCCCACGTCGCGCGTCTGCACGAGCAACCCGCCATCGACGCGGCGGTAATCGAGGCCCTGCGGCCCACCCGTGAGTGGCCCGGTTCGCAACAACCGCACGTTCTTTTTCCAGCCTTTGAGAAGTGCCAACGCGCCTTCACTGTACTCCGGCGCAATGATGCACTCGACGAACCGTTCGCCGGTCATGATGGCCTTCGCCGTCGCGTCATCGACGTTCTGATTGAACGCGAGGATGCCACCAAACGCCGAGAGCGGATCACCATCCCACGCGAGTGAAAACGCCTCCGTAAGCGTCTTCGCCGTGGCCGCGCCGCACGGGTTGTTATGCTTCACGACAACCGCCGCCGGCGTCGTGAATTCGCGAGCAAGGTTCAACGCCGAATCGAGATCGAGGATGTTGTTGTAACTGAGTTCTTTGCCGTGGAGTTGCTCAGCCGTGGCGATGCAAGGATTCCTGCTATGGGAGTCGATGTAAATGCTCGCTTTTTGATGAGGATTTTCGCCGTAACGAAGATCCGTGAGTTTACTAAGAGAAATGAAAAGGTGACCTTGCGAGAAATTGCCAAGTCGTGGATTCTTGCTCTGAGTTTCATCGATACTTAAGAAGTATTTGCTGATTGCTTGGTCATAGTTTGCGATTTTTCGCATTGCGATTGAGGCTAGAAGTCGTCTTTGACTTAAAGTCAAGCAGCCGTTCTGTGCCAACATTGCACACGCGGCATACTCGTAGTCAAAATTCTCCGTCACCACCGCAACGCTCTCGAAGTTCTTCGCCGCCGCGCGGATCATGCACGGGCCGCCGATGTCGATGTTCTCGATCGCCTCGGCTTCGGTGACGCCGGGCTTGGCCACCGTTGCCTCGAACGGGTAAAGGTTGCACACGACCAAGTCGATCTCGGGCAGGTTGTGTTCGAGCAGTGTGGCCATGTGCTCGGGCTTGCTGCGTTTCGCGAGCAGCCCCGCGTAGATGGCGGGGTGGAGCGTCTTCACGCGGCCGTCGAGGATTTCCGGGAAGCCGGTCAGTTCGCTGACATCCTTCACCGGCAGCCCCGCATCGGCCAGCAGTTTGCGCGTGCCGCCCGTGGCGATCAGTTCGACGCCGTACTTCGAGTGAAGTTCGGTCGCGAACTCTAGCAGGCCCGTCTTATCGGAGACGGAGAACAGAGCACGACGAATCGGACGCAACATGAATTACCCCAGAAGAAACTTCACTGCTAACGAGTCAGAAAGTGAATTGTAGCAAAATCCATTTTTATGTACTTCGCCACAACTTCAACACCTTGCCCGCTAGAAGCAATTGCACGCCGTCGGGGTAGTCGCCGGGTTGGAAGTGGGCGGCGCGTTGCCAGTGGCGATGCGTCATCGCGTGCATCGGCCACGCTTCGCGCTGCCAGATGCGCCGAAAGATCGAACGGATTTTCGACTGGCTGAGCACCGCTAGTTTCGTGCGATCGAGTATCACCATCGGGCCAACTTTCGGTAACTCGACTGTCGCCAGTAACGCGATCGTTTCCGCGTCGAGGTCCGCGTACAGTTCCTCGGCTTGTTCGGCTAAACGCCCCAAACTGGCAACGATTTCGGGGTTGAAACTCTTGAGCAACGGCAACAGTTCTGCGCGGATGCGGTTGCGAGTGAAAGTCACATCCGCGTTCGTGGAATCGGTGCGGTACGGCTGCGCGAGCGCGTGCAAATACTCGAGCACATTCAGGCGAGTCACGCGCAGTATCGGCCTAACGATGCGGTCGCGCGACGGTGCGATGCCGCGTAAGCCTTGAATGCCGGTGCCGCGAATGAGGCGGTGCAGCACCGTTTCCGCTTGATCGTCGGCAGTGTGGCCGGTGGCGATCCAGCGGGCACCGCGCTGCTCGGCGAGTTCCGCGAAGATCTGGTAGCGAACGTTCCGCGCCGTTGCTTCGAGGTTGCCGCCGAGCGCTGCGACATCGACGATAGATGTTTGACACTCGACGCCGAGCGATGCGGCTAAATTTTGCACGAATGCGGCATCCGAGTCGGATTCTTCGCCGCGTAACAGGTGGTTCACATGAACCACCACGAGGTTATCATTTCCCGTTTGTGGTGTAGGCGGCCCGCCTGCATTTGCACCACAAAGTGCTTGTGGTGTAGGGATCTGCCATTGCGTTTGCACGAGGCCGCGCAACAGCGCCACGCTGTCCGCCCCGCCCGACACGGCCACGATACCGGGGCCGCCACTTAACGGGTGCCCGGCCAGAAACCGCACGAGTTCCGCAAGGATGTTCGACACGAAACGCCCCGAAACGGGTATCATTTCTCTATCTTTCCAAGTGACCGTTTCCACTGTGAACGATCGCTCGTTAGACAGGATTTATAGGATTGACACGATAATGAGAATGAAATCAGGATTCGGATTTTAATCCTGTTACATCGTGTCCAAAGATTTTTCCCGTTGACACACTGAGGTTTCAAGCTATTGTGCCGCACACTGAATCGTCGATTCCCGTCGTTCGGCGGGCCGTCGATCGTCGTCTCGAACGCAACCCGATGGGGCGGTTCGTTCGGGTGACATTGATACTGATGGCAATCGGCTTTCTCGGGATATTCGCGATTGCTGCGTGGATTCACCCGTATTTACCCGATGGCTCGCCGCGAACGATGGCGAGCCACACGCAACTCGGCATGCCCGAGTGCAACATGGTCACGTGGACCGGTAAGCCGTGTCCGTCGTGCGGAATGACGACGAGTTTCTCGCTGTTGGTTCATGGGGACATCGGAAACTCGCTGAAGGCCAACTGGGTCGGTACGCTACTCGCGGTGTTCTGGATGAGCTTGATTCCGTGGGGAATTGCGAGTGCGATTCGGGGGCGGCTGGTGAAAGTTCGCAATGGGGAACTGTTTGCGACGTTCTCGGTCGGGGTAATTTTAACGCTGATGATGGCGCGATGGCTGTTCGTCATCGTGCAGTGAAAGTAGCTGGCGAATCGACTGCATCGCCGCACATTAGGGGGTTCACGGATGAGCCGATTCAAAATTTCGTTTGTGCTTCTCGTCGGCGTAACGGCACTGTCCTTCGCGGGCAGCGGCTGTAACCCCGCCTCGCTTTCGTACTTCCTCTTCAAAGGCGACGGCAAGGCACCCGCCTTGTATCCCCTAAAGCCGAAGGAAGGCAAGAAAGACGTGATCGTCGCGGTGCTCGTCACCGGCCCGATCAACACGATCGAGTTCGCCGGACTCGAACGCGAACTGGCCACCGCGATCGGCCGTTCGATGTTCGAGCAAACCAAAGACTCAAAAAAAGTCGTCATTCACATGATCGAACATTCCCGCCTCGACCGCTTCCGTGCGGAGAATGCGTCGTGGCGAACGATGCGATCCGCCGACATCGGCAAGCAACTCGGTGCGGACTTCGCGATCGATGCAACGGTGACTTCGATCAGCCTATACGACCGCGAGATCGGCGGCACGTTTATGTATCAGGGCCGCGCGAGCCTCGATGTGAAAGTCTACGACACCGTCAGCGGGTCGCAGCATTCGGAATATTACGTCGCGACGCAGATGGAACAAAAGCCATCCGAAGAACTGCCGAAGTCGCAGTACAAAGGGCAACTCATCCAGCGAATCGCCCGCGACCTCGCGTGGAAGCACGTGCCGCACATTACCGATCAGCGCGTGTCATCCGCGAACCCGTAAGTTTTGCGGAACGAACAATCGAAACAACGGTCGCAGGTTCGCCTGCGACCGTTGGTTTTTCCGTAGACATCACCGCGGGCCTGGCGGAAGGTGCTCGATCAAGTAGCGCGTCATCAACATTCGCAGGTGAACGGGCGTGCCTTTTCCTTCGCGCAAGCCGTGGTCGCGGTTGGGGTAGGCCATGTAGTCGAATCGCTTGCCGAGTTCGATGAGCCGATCGACGAGGCTCTCGGTAATCGGTATGTGCGTGTTCGTCTCGCCGGTGCCGTGGACGATCAGGAGATCGCCGCGCAGACCTTCTGCGAAGTTGATCGCCGCTGCTTTGCGGTAGCCTTCGGGGTTCACTTCGGGGGTGCGCATGAAGATTTCCTGGAACCAGGCGTTGTACAGTTCTGGCCGTGGTTTCGGCGCGACCGCGATGCCGACGTGATACACATCCGGCTTGCGAAACATCGCGTTCAAGGTGTTCGAGCCGCCGCCGCTCCAGCCCCAGATGCCCACGCGCGACAAATCGACGTACGAGCGCATACGGCCCAATTCCTTCACTCCCGCCGCTTGTTCTTCAGTCGATAGTGGCCCGAGACTGCCGTACACCGCCCGTCGCCAGGCGGCCCCTTTCGGTGCCGGCGTCCCACGTCCGTCGATCGACACGACGAGGTAGCCGATGTCGGCAATCATTCGGTGAAACATCGTGTGATTCTGGCCACCGGCCCAATCGTCGAGCACCGTCTGGCCGTGTGGTTCCCCGTAAATGAAGACGAAGACCGGGTACTTCTTTTTCTCATTGAAGTCGCGCGGCTTGATCATCCAGGCGTCCATTACCACGCCATCCCCGATGCCCAGTTTCAGGAACTCGGTCGGCTTGGTAATGAGTGGGCTGGCGCGTTTGCGAACTTCTTCATTCGCCTCCAAAACACGCTCCGAGCGATGGTCGGACAGTCGGATCAAATCGACGACCGGCGGCTTGTCGAATGTGGAATACGTGTGGAATGCCCACTGGCGATCCGGTGAGAATTCGTAGCTGTGCGTACCGGGTTGATCCGCAGGTGTCACTCGCTCGGGTTCGCCTTTGCCATCGAGTCGAATGCGATACAGGTAGCGTTGGGTGGCGTTCGTCGGCGACGCGAGATAGTAAACCAGCCGCCTTTTTCATCGACCGGCCCGCGAGCGATAATGTCGGATTTGTCTTTCGTGAGCAGCGTGCGTTGTTTGCCATCGCGCGAAATGACGTAGGCTTGTCGCCAACCGTCGCGCTCGCTGAGCAGGATGAACGCTTTGCCGTCGCGAATCCACTCGATCCCCGCATTGGCTGCATAACTCGCGTCGACCCACGCGGGATCGGTTTCCTCGTATGCGGTTGCGATCTCGCCGGTCTCGACGTTGGCGAGCAGGAACTTGCGGTTATCCCGAGATCGACTGAGCAACTCGATCAGCAGTTCTTTCGAGTTTCCGGCCCAACTGACACCGTTGATATAAAACGTGCCGGGTTCGGCGGGGAGTTTCACCCACCGTGTGGCCCCACCCTCGCTGTCGACTACGCCTACACGCAGTGTCGGAATCGGCGTGCCGACGCGGGCGAAGCGTTCGAGTGTGACTTCGGGATACGTCGGGTCGGTCGGATGAACGACGGGCCGACGGCGAACTTTCGAGGAATCCGATTGGAGATACGCAATCCGACGGCCATCGGGACTCCAACTTTCGCTGCCGTTATCGAGTTCGCTACGGTCGTCGTCTGCGGTCAACGCCACGCTGCGTCGAGTCGCCACATCGTATACCGCGAGATTCCGGCCACGATGAAAGAGGATGCGATCCCCATTTGGAGAAAATGCGTTCGACGCCAACTGTTGGGGTAGCTCGTTAGGAAGTTTTTTGAGCAGCATCGTTTTCGTGTCGAAGAGTGAACTTCCGGTTCGCGTTTGCAGATGGAAAATGTTGGCGACGGGCGTCTGGGAAAACCGTTGAACGACCAACCGTTCCGGCGTGCTGGGCACGGCAGGTTGGTACGCACCGAAGATGATGGACCGTTTGCCGCTCTTCGCGTCGTACGTCACGACCTCCGGTTCCGCGCCGGATTTGGAAGGCTCCAGCATCAGATATCCAGGACTGTCCGCGAGCCATTTGCCGGGAAACGTCGCCGGTGCGAAGTCGCGTTTCTCGTAGATCGATTTCACCCGCAACTCGGCCTCGGCGAGAGCTTTCTCTCGTCCTTTTCCTTCGTCGGCGATCAATGGCTGAGTGCTGATCAACAGCCCCAAAGCTACGAACGTGCAGAGTCGCATCATTGTTTGTCCCTTGGCAGACCGCAGGGTCAGAATTCGGTCGATAACGCCACGATTAGCATATGGGACACGAATCGATAACGAAGCGAACTCACGCCGACGCCTGCCTCGCCACTCGCCGAGTGGATACGACACGCGATTTCCATCACATGATGAAATGACCCGTGTGCTCCACACGACTATCGTTCGCCGCGTATGGCTTTGGCGATGGCTTCGGCGGACTGGAAGTTTACGAGCGCCTTCGTGTCGGTGGCAGGCTTGCCGGCGATGCTCCATTTTGCGGCGGCGATCGTGGTATCTGCGCCGAGGTATGCGCCGTCGGGAGAGACTGCCAGCCATGTGTCGCTATCCCCGGCCCAGAGGGTGATGCCGTGCCGCCCTGTGGTGCTGTCGTAGATTCTTACGAGGCCATCGGCGCAACCGGCGGCGACCCGTTTGCCGGCCGGATCGGTTGCAACGGCGTAGGCGACCGATCCGGTGAGAATCGTGCGGCTCGGCGTCGATGTCTGCGCGTTCCAGACGCGAACGGTTTTGTCCGCCCCGGCGGAGATCGCGATTTTACCACCGACATCGAAGGCCAATTCGTGAACCGCGATGTCGTGCCCACCCTGTTTCTTCAGGCGTTCGCCCGTCGTGGCGTCCCACCAGTGCAGTTGCGGCTCGAACCCCGATGTGACGATTTGTAGCCCATCGGGCCGTACCGCCACGGCCATGACCTCCTGCTCCATGCCGCTGAGCGTGAACCGCCCCTTACCGGTTTTCGCGTCGACGATTCGCCCCGTGCGATCCTTGCTCGCGGTGGCGTACCAGTCGCCTTTCGGCGAGAACGCGATGGCGTACACGAAGTCCGAATGCCCCGCAAACGTGTGAAGGAGCGTGCCCGTTTTCGCGTCCCAAAGCCGTACGGTTTTGTCGAAACTGGCGGACGCAATCTTCGTCCCGTCGGGGCTGAACGCGATGCCCGATACGACGTCGGCATGGCCGCCGAGGTTGTGCAACAGTTGCCCGTCGGCAACGGAAAAGAGTCGCAGGTCGCCGCGTGCCGAGGGCTGCCCACCTGCCACGGCGAGCGTGCGGCCATCGGGACTGAACTTCAAATCGTTCACCGCTGCAAGCACATTCGTGATGGTGCGAACCGGTTTCGCGGTCTCCGCATCCCAGATCGTCACGCGGCCGTAGACGCCACTCGCCAGCCATTTGCCATCGGGGCTGAACGCCACTGCCGCGACTGGCGGCAACGGCCCGATCGGCAGCGACAACTCGATGACACCGAGCTTGCCCGTCGTGGGTTTCATCGCGAATGTCACATCGAGTTTGCGACGATTCACCGGGCGAACGACCGCTTCGACCTCGACGGGTTTCGTGCCTTCGGGCGCGCCGAGTTCGACCCACTTTCGCAACGTTGCGATCTGCTCCACGGAGAGTGGTTCGGCATCGAGCGGCATCCGTCGTTTCTTGTTTTTCTCGGTCAGAAGTGAAACGAGTAACGAGTCGTCGGGCTTACCCGCTTTCAGCACCGGCACCTTCCCGCCCTTCCGAATCGCATCGAGCGTAGCAAGCGAAAGCCCCGCCGAAACCTCCGGCTCGTCGAGTTTGCGTTCGTTATGGCAAACGGTGCAATTCTTTCGCAAGATCGGTCGCACATCCGCCCAGTACGTCGGGTCCGCCGCGAATGACATGGCACCGTCCGCAACGAGCAAAAGGCACGCGAGGAGTGAGCATCGAAAGTATCGATTCATTTGGGGTAACCTGGTGAATCCGTCGGACGAAAGATCGGGCATGCCGAAAGAGCAGAAAAGTATTTTAAGAACTGTTCGCAGCAAAAGCGATAAGGAACGTGCGTGACAGGTAACGAGTTTCAATATCAAATAATGGCATGGATCAAATCTTGGTCGCAGTTTGCCGAAAAGGACCACCGAAACTTTGGTTCCGACGTGGTTCCCGTCGATCAAAATCGGACGTAAGTCGTTGGTGTGTTAGGTTGATTCCGGAACTCGGCGTGATTCCAGGGATGGGTGGGTGGGTAGCGGGTGGAATCATTCACCTCACGCACCTGTTACCCAAAATCGCCGCGATTTGAACCATGCCCAAATAATAAACCGCCGGGAATGAACCCGGCGGTCGCGAGCGGTTGTCTCGTATACCAAAAGTTACGGCAGATTGATGACGGCACCATCCGAACCGGGGCCCATGTTACGCCACGTCACTGGATCGACGTTGTTCGTGATGAACCGAACGCTGGCATCGCCCAAGGTCACGTTCACGCCACCCGTGTGACGGCTTCGCGAGGAGAAAAGAGCGCCACCTGCTCCACTACACGGCAGTCCGCGCAACGGTTGATTATTGCAATAAACCGACGTGTAAATCAGATCGTTCGCGTTGGTGTTCGGCGTGTAGTAAGTGCTGAATGCAGAGGCATCGCCCCACCATGCGAAACCGCGTAGATCGCTACCCTGGCCTTGAAGGACTTCGCCCATCATGATCGTGTTGGTTAGGCCATCGGTGATGTCGGTGAGTTTGATTTTGCGCGTGCGATTGGCACCGTCGAACATTCCATGCAAACGGCTGTAACCTGTCGGCAGCGGGGCAGGGCCAGCGGAGCCGTACGTCGTACCGTTCCCACCGCTTACCACGTAGTTAATATTGGTGATCGCCCCGATCGGCGTGTTGTCTTGATCGCTCGGGCACGTCAGAACCGAGTACCGGCGACCCGTCACGTTTGTGGAGTTGGGAGCGGATGCATAACGTGGAAAGGTTCCGGCCACGCCAGCAGCAGGGAAATTCGAGTTGACGGAGTCGGTACCGCCCCAGTTCTGATAGAGCTTGAAAACGTTGTCTTGTTCGACGAACGGCATCATCAGCACCGTCCAGGTGCCCCAACAGCAACCGCTCGGGCTGACCATGGGGATCAGATTGTTATTCGTATCGTGATACATGTGATGGCCCAGTCCGAGTTGCTTCATGTTGTTGGAGCACTTCGCACGGGCAGCCGCTTCGCGGACCTTCTGCACGGCGGGCAGCAGCAGGCCGATGAGAATCGCGATGATCGCGATCACCACCAATAACTCGATTAACGTAAACGCACGACGTTTCCGCATGGGAAACCCTCCGAAATAAGAAGAAAGAAAAGAAACAACGAATTGGGACTGCGATCGAATAGAAAAAATAACTACTTCAAATCGTAGTTCACCGCATCGTTCACACCGTCCTTGATGGTGGCTTTGAGTTCCGACTTATCGTTGTACTTTGCCGGTAACATTTCTCGTACGGGAGCCGCCACCCCCGGCGGTTCATCGCCGCGTGGGGCGGGCACTTTCGGGTCCGGATAGGTGATTGCGACATCGTAATCGCCGGCGGGCAATCCGACTTCCGAGATGATCGTATACTTGCCGTCTTTGATATCGGCAGTTCCGACGTTCTTGCCCCCGCCCGTCGAACGAAAGCTGATACTTCCGTACTTGACCGGTTCCCCTTTGAACGACACGGTGCCGGCAACGGAATTCCGTTTCGGCCCCGAGTTGCCGCAACCGGAAACGAAACCGATACCTGCGGTTATCGCGATGAGACACAACCACTGACGCATACGGTCTCCTACAATGACAGGAATATGACTGAAGAATTTGTGAAGTCCGTTGAGGTCGAGAGTAAAGGGAAACCTCAATTCATGCCATTAGCACGAATCGAGTGAGTCTTGTCAAGATAAATCTGAGAGAACCGTCACGGATTTTCGGAACTTTTGCGCAACACAGGGTGTCCAGTCTGGCTGACGAAGCCCAAGTATCGTGCAGTGGCCCAGATGCCGCCATTGCGTCGCTGACCATTCGACGAACAATAGATATAACGCTAACAGAACCGACTTCGGGCCAAATAATTGTGTATCCGGGCAAAATATGCGATTCATCACACTGATACTCTTGGCAACGACAGCTGTGCCGTTGCTGGCGCAATCGCCGACGCCGCTGACGACGGGCGAATACGTGAAGAAGGCGACGCGGGCCGAAACGGTCCGCGCGACGTTGGCATCGTTCGGCGTGCCGAACCTCGAAGGCGACTGGCAGTATGCGGGGCCGTTCGACAACACCGACGGCGCGGGCTTCGATGCCGTTTATGCGCCGGAGAAGGACAAATCGGTCGACCCGAAAGCGACGTACACCGGCAAGAACGGGCAAAAGTTCGGCTGGAAGCCGCTGCCAGACTTCACACTCGGTAAGGTCAACGACCTCGCTAAGCTATTCCCGAAGGACAAGAACGATGCCTGCGTGTACTTGTTCCTCGAATTCCAATCGAAAATCAACGCACGCCTGCCGATTTCGCTCGGCAGCGACGACACCATCAGCGTGTTCTCGCAGGGTCAGCGAATCTTGCACGAAAACTACACACGCCCGGCCGCACCCGACCAAGATTCGACCTTGATAAAAGTGTTTGAAGGCAAGAACCAACTCCTCATTAAGATCTGTCAATCGAGCGGCGGGTGGGAAGTGTATGTCAATCCCGAACTACCCGAGTATATACCCGAGAAAATCCGCAAACAACTCGATAAAGATTTCGCACGCTCCGCAACGAACGCTCAGACGTCCGGTGCATCGAATGAGGCGAAGTTTTACAAGGTGACGACGCTTGAAACTCCGCCCGATTGCGTGCTCGAAGTCGGCGGCCTCGCACTGCGACCGGATGGCAAACTCCTCGTCTGTACCCGGCGCGGCGAAGTCTGGCTCGTGCATAATCCCGCCTCGGACATCCCAAGCCAAATCCGTTTCACGCGATTCGCAACGGGCCTCCACGAAGCCCTCGGTATGTGGGTCGAAAACAATAACAACGTGTATGTAGTACAGCGTCCGGAACTCTCGAAGCTGATCGACCACAACGGCGATGGCGTGGCCGATGAGTACGTGACCGTTTCCGACAAATGGGGCGTATCGGGCGACTATCACGAATTCTCGTTCGGCCCGGCGCGGCACAAAAACGGCGACTTCTTCATCACGCTCAATGTCGGCTTCGGCGGCGGGCACCAATCGAAATCGCCGTGGCGCGGCTGGTGCGTCAAAATCGACCCGAAGACCGGCGAACTCGAACCGTGGGCGTACGGGTTGCGATCGCCGAACGGCATCAATTTCAGCCCGGAAGGCGAACTTTTCTATTGCGACAACCAGGGTGAGTGGGTCGCCACGAACAAGATGCACCACCTGAAAAAGGGCAAGTTCTACGGCCATCAGGCCGGGCTCAAGTGGGTCAAGGACTCGCCGTTCGCGGGGAAAGTGAACGACAAAGTCTCGTTCGGCATGATGTACGATGGCCAGCCCGCACCGGGGAAAACGTCGCCGAAGGGAATGCCCGAAGTCGATCCGCCGTGCATCTGGTTCCCATATGGTCGCATGGGCCAATCGGTAACGGAACCAGTGTGGGACACCACGAAGGGCAAGTTCGGGCCGTTCGCGGGGCAGTGCTTCGTCGGCGATCAAACCCGCTCGATGGTCATGCGCGTTGCACTGGAGAAAGTCGGCGACATCCACCAGGGGGCGTGCTTCCCGTTTCGCTCGGGACTACAGTGCGGCGTGAACCGCATCGCCTTCGCGCCCGATGGCAGTATGTACGTCGGCCAGACGAGCCGCGGCTGGGGTTCGGTCGGCGGCAAACCGTACGGATTACAACGTATCAATTTCACCAATACTCTGCCATTCGAGATCCATACCATGACCGTCACGAAGGATGGCTTCGACTTGAACTTTACAAAACCGGTCGACGTGAAGACTGTACGAAATGCGACCGCCTACTCCATGAAGTCGTTCACGTATGTCTACACGAGCCAGTACGGCTACCCCGAGACCGATACCCAAGGCGAGAAGCTCGAAGTGACCGGCGTATCGAAGGACGGTAAAACGGTATCGCTCGCGGTGCCCGGTCGCCGTGTGGGCCGCGTCTACGATCTGAAACTGAACGACGTCCGTTCCGCCGACGGCGACGATTTACTCCACACCGAGGCGTATTACACGCTGAACGCGATCCGGAAGTGAAGAATGCCCAGGGGTACGACGAAACGTCTAACCCTGGGCTGTACGATGAAACCCCGTTGGGGTAAGTGCATAGCGATCCATTACCGAGGATTCTCCATGACGCCGCTACCTCTGCTCTGTTCGTTCCTGCTGCTCGCGCAACCTGCCGCCGTGCCGTCGCGCGAAGTCATCCCGCTCTGGAGCGGAAAGGCTCCGCACGCAGTCGTCGATAGTGCGTCGGACAAACCGAGCATCATGGTGTACCCCGCAGCGAAGCCGAACGGGGCGGCAATCGTCGTTTGTCCCGGTGGCGGTTATGGCTTTCTCGCCGACGATCACGAAGGCAAACAAGTGGCGGAATTCTTCAACTCGCTCGGCGTACATGCCTTCGTTCTGAAGTACCGCATCGTGCAGAAAGATCGTCCCGGCCCCCTGCACCCCGCGCCGCTCGAAGATGCGCAGCGCGCGATTCGTACCGTGCGGGCGAAGGCGAAAAAACTCGGTATCGACGTCCATCGCGTCGGCATCATCGGCTTCTCGGCAGGCGGCCACCTCGCGAGTTCCGCGGGTACGCACTTCGACGAAGGCAACAAAGATGCCGAGGATGCAATCGAGAAACAAAGCTGCCGCCCCGATTTTCTCGTACTCGGCTATCCCGTGATTTCCTTCGAGGACGACGCCACGCACAAGGGTTCGCGAACGAATCTGATCGGTGCCAAGCCCGATGCAAAACTGATCGAATATTATTCGAGCGACAAGCAGGTGACCGCGAAGACGCCGCCGACGTTCATCTTCCACACGAGCGCCGATACGGCGGTGCTACCGGAGAATGCGGTGCGGTTTTATTTGGCGATGAAGAAGGCGAAAGTGCCCGTGGAACTGCACATGTACGAAAAAGGCCAGCACGGCGTCGGGTTGGGCCGCGACCCCAAATGGACCGGCGGCGAAACTTCAGTCGCCTCATGGCCCGACCGCCTCAGCGACTGGCTGACACACCGGGAATTGCTAAAGGCCAAGTAGGAATGAACTCCTGCATTCCTATCAGACGGGGTACTCGTTGTAGACGGTTTCGATGCGGGCGGCGGAAGCTTCAAAGGCTTCGATGAGGACCGGATCGTAGCGTCCGGCGCACTCGGTGACGACCGTTCGCATGGCGCGGGAGTGCGTGAGTGCGGGGCGGTACGGGCGGCGCGAACGCAGGCTGTCGTAGACCGAAGCGATCGCCACCACTCGTGCGGAAAGTGGAATTTCCGTACCCGCAATCCGCTCGGGGTAACCTAAGCCGTCCCAGCGTTCGTGGTGCCCGAGGATGAGTTCCGAAGCCAGCGACACGCAGCCCGTTTCGCTCGGGAATTTATCGGACAAGCCCGCGATAATGTCCGCGCCGATCACGGGGTGCGTCTCCATCACTTGGCGTTCGTCTTCGTCGAGCTTGCCCGGTTTCAATGTCAACGCGCCGGGAATCACCAATAATCCGACGTCGAACAGCGATGCCGATGCCGCGAGCATCGTCAGGTAGCTACTGTCTTTGAGGCGAGCATATTCGCCGGTCCCCGCCACCTTTTGCGACATCGCCCGGACGTACCGCGCGATGCGGGAACGGAAACCCGGTGCGAGGAATCCGGCTTCGACAATCAACCGCGAAAGCGTGACCGTCATGAGATCCCACGAGTTCGTCGTGGGTGCGGGGCGAATCGCCGGTGCGGGTGTACGCGTCAGTTCGTTCATGCCGAGCCGCATCGTTTCCATCGTCAATACTCGGCGGCCATGCACCGTGTCGCGGCGTCCGAGCAATGCGCGAATCCGCGAGCGCAGTTCGACGGGCGTGAACGGCTTCGTCAGAAAATCGTCCGCGCCGACCGACACCAACCCGCTGAGCACCGCCACCGGAACCGTGCCCGAAATGACGAGGATCATCACCGGTTGATCGACGTTCATGCGGCGCACGCCGGAGATCAGTTCGGCCGCCGAGCACCCTTCGGGGTTCGCTTCGAGCACCAGTAAATCGAACGGGTATTTCTCCAGTGCCGCACGGGCTTCGACACCCGTTCGCGCTTCGACGATTTCAAATTCGCCTGCCAGCAAGGAGTTGACGAGCGTTCGCGACATCGCATCGGGATCGACGATGAGCACGCGCGTGCGGTCGGACAGGCCGTTCGTGGTCGCTTGCGATTTCGGCGTCCAGCGCGTGAATGGCTCGAGTGCCGTCGCGACATCGGCTGCCGTTTGATAGCGCCGGTCGGGATCGACTTGCAACAGTTGCAGGATCATTTCCGCGAGGTCCGAAGGCAGTTCGGCCCGCGTTTGGCGAATATCCGGCGGTGCCGCAGTCAGTCGGCGGCTGAGGTCACTGACGGGGTTGCCCGTTTCCGGATACGGTTCGCGGCCCGTGAGTGCCCAGAACATCGAGGCACCGAGCGCGAACAAATCGGCACGCCCATCGACCGCGTGCGGGTCTCGTGCTTGTTCCGGAGCCATGTAGCCCACGGTGCCAAGGAGCGTCCCCGGTTCGGTCATCTGATGCGTCGGGTGGAGTGCCAACCCGAAGTCGAGTAGTTTCGCACGCCAATCGGTCGTGACGATGATATTGCTCGGCTTCAAGTCGCGGTGAACGAGGCCGTGCTTGTGTGCTTCGGACAACGCCTCCGCAATTTGTCGAAACACATCCGCCGCTTTCGGCACCGAAAGTGGGCCGTGATTGCGAACGTACGCATCGAGGTCTTGCCCCGGAACGTACTCCATCACGAAGTAATCGATCGTCCGCGGATGGTTGGCATCGCCGCTGATATGCCGACCCGCATCGAGGCAAGCCACGATATTCGGGTGACGCAGCCGGGCCACCGAACGCGATTCGGCATAGAAGCGGTGCAACAGTCGCGGGCTTTTTTCGAGCATCTGCGTCGTCGTTTTAATCGCGACTTGACGGCGTAACAGCGTGTGTTCCGCTAGGTACACAATGCCCATTCCGCCGCGACCGATCTCGTCGAGAATCCGATACGAGCCGAGCCGCGCTTGATCGCCTCGCCCGACTTTCGTCAGTCCCGCCTGGTATTCCGTGAGCAAATGAAAGTCGACGAGCCGGTCGATCATCGCTTCGATCGTCGGGCTTTCGCAAACGAGCGACTTCGATAGCGGTGCCAATTCATCCCATTCTTCTGGCATGACGAGCGAATTGTCGAGTAGCCAATTCAGCATCAACATCATCGGGGTATTGACGTCGATCGCAGCGACGAGATCGACCTCCCCGGTGAGTTGCTGTGCGTCGTATATAGGCGTCAGTATCATTGCATTACCAATTGAGAAAGCATGTAACGGGGCACGAAACGCGAGTTCCTGCCTATCATGAATCGAAGCTCAACCACTGGAAGTTGCTTTTTCCGCCAAGAAACGCAAAAGTTTTGCTCGCATATTCGATAATGACTCAGGCGAAGGATGAAGTTCCGTTCTAAGTCAAAACCGAGGGTACGTCATGCAAGGGAACTCATCCGGCCACTTTCGCAACACCGCAAATCTCTCGGAAGCGAAGAAACTGGCCGCAACGATGCCCGATGTCCGTGCCGATGTCGTCGTCGATGTCCTCGCCCGAATCGCGAGCGGCGAAATACTGAGTCAGCAAGCCGCCATCGAAACGGCACGGGCGATCTTAACTGGTGGCGAATGCTTCGCACGTCGTTAGTCCTTTCGCGCGCAGAAGCTCGCCTAACGTGAACGTAGCGTGGCTGAGTAGGCGGGAAATTCGCGAGGGCGACAGCTTCATGACGATGCTCATTTCCTTTAAACGAAGCTCTTCACGATAGTACAACGTCACGGCCAATCGCTCGCGTGGCGGCAGTTGCTCGAGCGATTCGGCTAACTGTGCGATCGCTTCCTCGCGTTCCATATTCGCATCGGGTGGGGCCACGTTCCCTGCCGGAGTGAGGCCGCCGGGCTGTGCGGTTTGCTCCCATGAGATCATCTTGTTGAACCGCTCCGCCGCCAAAGTCTCGGAGACTTCATCGAGTGTCAGCCCGGTGGCAGTGGCCAAATCCTCGACCGTCGCGGGGGCGGCTAATGTCCGGTGCGCTTTGCGAATGAGGGTCACGCGCTCGAGCATGTGTTGAGGAAGCGGGCTGTTGCGGCGGAGTTCGTCGAGGATCGAACCGCGTATGCGGATATAGGCGAAGGTCTTGAACTGCGCGTTTCGCGACGGGTCGAATTTTCCCGCCGCTTCGACCAGACCGAGCACGCCCGCCGACTCCAAATTGTCCACATCGACTTCCGGCGGCAACATCGCGGCCAACCGGCCGACGACCTGTTTCACGATCGACATATGCGACAAGATACGCTCGTTGCGGAGCGACAAGTCGGCAACGTGCGGGCACACGTGCGGGGCGTCACTATTCACGGGGGCGATCCTTGAATGAGGCGAGCCAAAACCCGTCTACGAAGAGCGTGGGTTTCGTGCGGGCGTGACCGGTTGAACCGGCGAATGTAAGGTAGAACGCGGAATGGGAATATGTGCCAGCCGAATCGATACAAACGTACGCAAGAAGTATAAGATTCGTGCGGACCTCGCGATTTTCGCCCGTCACTCTTAGCTGGCCGTTGCATTTTCAGACGCGGGCAATCATTCGCAATTACTTTCTTGCCGCGCCGCATTCGTTGAATGCCTCCTGTCATTCCACTGTCGCGCGACGATTCATGGCACGCTCTCAACAAATACCGTTTTTGATACTTCCCCGCAAAAATCGCGGCGAGTCTTCGATCTGCTCTTTATCCCAGCGTTGTGAATTTCTATTTTGCGAGCGGTGTGGTCGCCCATGATTGCTACCGATCACGAACTCGATGAGATCGTCAAAGACTTTCTGGTGGAAAGCTACGAGAACCTCGTGCGCCTCGACGCGGACTTCCTCACGCTCGAAAAACATCCGACCGACGAGCCCACACTGGCCCGCGTGTTTCGCACCATTCACACGATCAAAGGCACTTGCGGCTTCTTCGGATTTCACAAGTTGGAAACCGTCAGCCACGTCGGCGAGAACCTGCTCAGCCAACTGCGCGACGGTGCAATTCGACTCACTCCCCACATCGCCACGACGTTGCTACAACTCGTCGATGCGATCCGCACGATCCTTCAGCAAATCGAAACGACGGGCATCGAAGGCGACGGCGATTACACGCCACTCGTCGATACGCTCACGCGGTTAATGAATGGCACGACTGACAGCCTGCCGTCAGTCGTGGTGGCCGAACCGGTGCGCGAAATGGCACCGACGGGCGGCCTCGCCGACACGACCATCCGCGTCGATGTCGCGCTCATCGACAAGCTCATGACACTCGTAGGCGAACTCGTTCTCGCACGTAATCAGATCCAGCAATTCGCTCTGAAACTCGGCGATGCACCGTTCGCACGCAGCGTGCAACGGCTGAATACGATCACCGGCGAATTGCAAGAAGGCGTCATGAAAACGCGGATGCAGCCCGTCGGCCACATCTGGGATCGCTTCCCACGCATCGTCCGCGATCTGGCGGCGCAGTGCGGCAAGCAGGTTCGCTTGGAACTCGAAGGCAAGGACACCGAACTCGACCGCAGCATCGTCGAGGCGATCAAAGACCCGCTCGCGCACATCGTGCGAAACGCGATCGATCACGGCATCGAAACGCCCGCCGTTCGGATCGCGCGCGGTAAGCCAGCCGAAGGCTGTTTGCGGATGCGCGCGTTCCACGAAAGCGGTCGCGTCATCATCGAAATCCGCGACGACGGCGGTGGGATACCACTTGCGAAAGTGAAAAACAAAGCGATCGAAAAGGGGCTGATCACGATCGAACAGGCCGCGAAGATGTCCGATGCGGAAGCAATTTCACTGATCGTGACGCCGGGGTTTTCGACGGCGGATGCCATCACGAATCTATCTGGGCGCGGCGTCGGAATGGACGTCGTCAAAACCAACATCGAGGCTATCGGCGGGACGCTCGACATCGAAAGCATCGCCGAACGTGGCACCACACTCAGCGTCAAAATTCCACTCACGCTGGCGATCATTCCCGCACTGATCGTCGAAAGTGGTGGCGATCGGTACGCGATTCCGCAGATCCATTTACTCGAAGTCGTACGGCTGAAAGGCGATTACCGCACGGCGCAAATCGAGTACGTTCACAACGCACCGGTGTATCGCCTACGCGGACGCTTATTGCCGCTCGCATTCCTACGCGAACAACTCGAATTGCCCGATTCGGAAGCGGAAACGGCGTATATCGCGGTGCTGCAAACCGACGGTCGCCAGTTCGGGTTGGTCGTCGATGCGGTGTCCGATTCGCAAGAGATCGTCGTGAAACCGCTCGGCTCCGATTTGAAATCGCTCGGCATCTACGCAGGGGCGACAATCCTCGGTGACGGTTGGGTGTCACTCATTCTCGACGTACTCGGACTCTCGACGCGGGCCGGACTCCACGAGATCGCAGAGACATCGAAACCATCCGTATCGACATCGACCGGCGTGCAAACGTTACTCGTCCTCGGCATGGGCGAACGTCGCCTCGCGATACCGATGCGGCACATCGCCCGACTCGAGAAAATCGCCGTTCGTGCAATCGAACGAGCCGGTGATTGGGAAGTCGTACAGTATCGCGGCGAGATCCTGCCACTCGTCCGATTCACGCAACTTTTGAATGGAATTTCCACAGCCGCACCCGATGCGGATTTGGCAGTGGCAGTGTACTCGGTCGCCGGACGGCTCATCGGCCTCGTAGCAGATCGCATCATAGACATCGTCGAAACGACCGTGGAACTGCGACCCACTGCAATGCGGCCCGGCGTCCTCGGCACGGCAGTGATTCAACAGCGCGTCACGGAAATCATCGACTTACCGGCTTTGCTCGAATGCGGGAGTTACGCCTGATGTCAGCCACCTGTCAGCTCTGTACGTTTTTGCTCGACCGACGTTGGTTCGCAGTCCCCGTCGACGACGTGCAAGAGGTGCTTCGATTTCAAGAGATGACGCGCGTTCCCCTGGCCCCGAAGGCGGTTGTCGGCCTCATCAACCTGCGCGGGCGAATTGTCCCGGCCATCGATTTGCGCACGCGGCTCGAACTTCCACCGCGTGCCAATGGGTGCCGACCGATGAACGTCGTCGTGCGGACAATCGATGGTCCGAAGGCATTACTCGTCGATGAAATTGGCGATGTACTCGAACTAGCGAACGATGCATTCGAGCCGCCACCGCACACCGTTCGCGGCCCCGCACGCGATCTCATTTGCGGGACGTACAAGCAATCGAACGCACTCATTCACGTGTTAGACGTGTCCAAAACCGTAACGTGTGGCACGCCCGCAATGTAATATTTGCCCCTGGAGTTTCCGAAAATGCTATCGTTGCCCCGACTACCGTTTCGACGCTTACGTACGAAATTAACGCTGCTTTTCGTGCTGTTAGCAGTCGTTCCACTACTGGCGAGCGGCTACGTGGCCGACATGCGAAGCCGGTCCGACACGCTCGAACGCTCCGGTGTGAATCTTCAGAATCGCGCCGAAGCGACGGCCTCGCAACTCGACCGATTGCTCTTCGAGCGCTACGGCGATGCCCAGGCGTTTGCGTTCAATCCGATGTCGCGCGGCGAACCGGAAGACGTGTCGAAGGCCGCCAATTATTACATGACGGCGTACGGCTTTTACGATCTCCTCTTCGTAGCCGATGCCGATGGTCGCATCCTCGCGGCGAACACGGTCGACCATCGCGGTAAGCCAGTTTCCACGAAGTCGCTTATCGGTCGGAACGTCTCCGATGAAGCATGGTTCCGCGATTGCATCAGTGGGCAAGTCAAACCGGGCGACTCGTTCGAGCAGGATGTAAACGAAGATAAATTGATTACAGAGGTCTATCGCACGCGGGGCCTGTCGCTTACGTTTGCCGCACCAATTTACGATGAAAAAGGGAAAATCGTTCGCGTCTGGTCGTCGCGCGTTTCGTGGGAACGTGCCGTGACTGCCACACTGAAAACCGTTCGCGATGAAGCCGCCGTCGCAAATCAAAACTACGAAACGCAGCTGATTTCTAAGGCAGGACTCGTCCTCGACGACTACGACGCGAAAGCCGTTTTGTCGTTGACCTTGTCCGACCACGGACTCGAAGCCGCAAAGTTGGGCACGGCCGGCGGAAAAGGGTTTACCGTCGAACGGCATAAACGCAAGAACATCGAACTGATCAATGGCTACGCGGCATCGCAGGGTTACTCGACGTTCAAAGGTTACGGCTGGACGATTCTCGTTCGTCAGGATACCCGCGAAGCATTTGCGGCAAATGATGCCGTGCGGGTGAATATGATCGGCATGGCGGCCATCGCGATCGTCGTCGTATTCCTCGTTTCGTTCTGGCAAGCCTCGTTGATTGCGAAGCCGATGGTGCAAACGGCGGACGTGCTCCAGCAGTTTGCCGACGGCGACCTCACCGCCCACGCACCCGTGGAAACGAAGGACGAAATCGGCCGCATGGCCACCGCAGCCAACAGTGCGATTAGTAGTATCCGCCACGTGATCGGCAAAGATCGCGTCGATTGGAAGGGCGTTGCTGCCGCGCAGAAAACGGCAATCGAAGTGAGCGAAGACGTCGCGACACTCGGCCTATTGCTCGAAGCGGTCTCGCGGGCCAAGACCATCGACGAAGCCATTCGCAGCACACTCGAAACGATTCGCGGCGCGTACCAATGGAGTTACGGTTCCTACTGGTCGATCGATCCGAAGGATAACTCGTTGCGATTCACGCAAGAATCCGGAACGACGAGCGACGAATTTCGTCGTACGACCCGCGAGACGATCGTACGCGAAGGCGACGGTTTGAACGGTCGTTCGTGGCGCAGTCGCGATGTCTTCTACGCAGCGGACCTCGGCCAAGTTTCCGACTGCCCACGTTGCCCAATCGCATTGCGGTTGGGCATCAAGTCAGGTGTCGCGATACCGATCAGCGTGAGTGGCAAGGTGATCGCCACGCTCGATTTCTTCATGACGAACGGCGAGGCACTCACCGCATCGCGACTCGATACGCTACGGAAAATCGCAACGCTCGTGTCGTTCACGATTAGTCGCTACGACGCAGCCCGCACGCAGTCGATGGTGGAAAATGCCCCGACGGCAATTCTGTATGCCGACGCACAAGGACGCATTCAGTTCGTCAATCCGGCGGCGATCACCTTGTTTGAACGGGTGGCCAAACACTTACCGTTCCCCGCGAATCGTTCGATCGGCGAATCGATCGAACCACTTGGGAAATTGTCCGAGCACCCGCGTCAGAGCCTGATCGACCCGAACGGAATGCCGATCAAAACGAACTTGCGACTCGGTGCGGACGCGATCGAAACGTCGGTCAATGCCATCTACGGCCAAGACAAAATCTACCTCGGGATCATGGTCTCGATGGAAATCGTTACGGAGAAACTCGCCGCCGAAGAACGCGAACGACAGATGATCGACCAGATGAAAACGGTGCTAGGAAAGGTTGCGGAAAATTCGAGCGGCCTACTCTCCGCCGGGCAGGATCTCGCAGTCGTCAGCCATCAGATGAGCGCCGCTGCTGAGGAAACCTCTGCACAATCGACCGTCGTTTCCGCTGCCGCCGAACAGGTGAGCGCGAACGTGACGATGGTCGTGACGGCAGTCGACGAGATGAACGCGAGCATTAACGAGATCGCCAAGAACGCGAACGAAGCGGCGAAGATTGCATCGACGGCCGTGGTGGCCGCGGGCAAAGCGAACGCAACTGTGACGAAACTCGGCGTGAGTAGCGCGGAAATTGGCCAAGTAATCAAGGTGATTACGTCGATCGCACAACAAACGAACTTGCTCGCACTCAACGCGACGATTGAAGCGGCCCGTGCCGGGGAAGCCGGCAAAGGCTTTGCGGTCGTGGCCACCGAAGTCAAAGAACTCGCGAAAGAAACGGCGAAGGCGACCGAAGACATTAGCCAAAAGATCGAAGCAATCCAGCGGGACACACGCGGAGCCATCGACGCGATTGGCCTCATCACCGAGACGATTTATCGCATCAGCGACATCTCGAACACGATTGCATCGGCAGTCGAGGAACAGACTGCGACATCGGTGGAGATTAGTCGAAACGTCTCCGAGGCGGCGAAAGGCACGGCGGAAATCGCGCAGAATATTACATCGGTCGCACAGGCGGCGGGCGATACGTCCGAAGGGGCAACGGGCGCGCAAAAGGCGGGCGAACGCCTCGTCGACATGGCCGCCGAGTTGCAACATTTGGTCGCGCAGTTTCAGCATCTGGGAACCGGGCGCGATGCGACACCGGCGGTCAGTTCGGCTACGCCGCCACCGGTTTCGACCTTTGCCACCAAGCGTTTACTGCCCGCGATCTCGCGACCGATGCCCAATGGCGTTCGGTCATAATACCTGTAACAACGGAGGTTGGTACGATGCGTGCGCTGGTAATCGACGACTCGAAAGTGATGCGGAGCATCCTTTGCAACATGCTCAAAAAGCTCGGCTACGAAACGACCGAAGCCGGGGACGGCAAGGCCGCGCTCGAGGTACTCGGGCCGCCGGGGCAGTTCGATCTGGCGATGGTCGATTGGAACATGCCCGAGATGAACGGGTTTGAATTTCTGCTCGCGGTGCGGGCCGATCCGGAGCGTGCGGACCTTCGCATTGTGATGGTGACGACGGAAACCGAGACGTACCAAATGAGTCGCGCGCTCGCCGCTGGGGCGAACGAATACGTGATGAAGCCGTTCTCGCGGGAAGTCCTCGCCGAGAAGCTTTCGCTGCTCCTTGCGACTGCCGCCGTCTGAGGAACACGTGAGCAAAATTCGCGTTTTGATCGTCGACGACTCGGTCGTCGTGCGAAAAATTGTGGCCGACGTATTGTCGACCGACCCCGAACTGGAAGTAGCCGCCGTGGCTGCGAACGGTCGGATCGGCCTCGCGAAGTTCGCGCAATTGCAACCGGACATCGTCACGCTCGATGTCGAAATGCCGGACATGGACGGGCTGGAAATGCTGGCCGCGATCCGGCGAATCGACCCCGCAGTGCCGATCATCATGTTCAGTTCGCAAACCGAACGCGGGGCGAAAACGACACTCGAAGCTCTGTCGCGTGGGGCAACGGATTATGTGACAAAGCCGACGAACGTCGGCAACCTTGCCGAGGCACAGCAACGGATCCGCGAGGAGTTAATCCCTCGAATTAAAGCGTTTTGCCGCAAGGTGATCGCATCGCCCGTTCGTGCGGCAACCGGCTCAGGGCCAATCCGGAATGTGCCGCGCACGCTAACCGAACGCCCCGCAACGGTGCTGGCTATCGGCTGTTCGACGGGCGGGCCAAACGCGCTGCGTGCGATATTATCCGACTGGAAAGCCGACCTGCCGGTGCCCGTTGTGATCGTGCAACACATGCCGCCGGTGTTCACGAAACAACTCGCCGTCAGCCTTACGAACTGGACGGGTTTGAACGTGACCGAGGCAAGCGATGGCGACAAAGTCGTGGCGGGCGGTATCTACATTGCGCCGGGTGACAACCACATGACAGTCGTTCGCCGACTTGCTGGCGTCTTCGTGAAACTCGAACGCACGCCACCGGTGAATGCGTGTCGGCCCGCCGTCGATATCTTGTTTCAATCGGTCGCCGAGGCTTACGGATCAGGCACGATCGCGGCCGTCCTTACCGGAATGGGCCGAGATGGGCTACGCGGCTGCGATGCGATTCGGCAACGCGGCGGGCGCATCGTCGTGCAAGATGAAGCGACGAGCGTCGTCTGGGGAATGCCCGGCTCGGTCGCAACGGCAGGCTTAGCCGATGCGATTCTGCCACTCGGCCGGATCGGCACGGAACTCGATCTGCGCGTGCGGGCCAGCCGTCGCGCCCTCGTTGCCGTGGGGGTGTAACCATGCGAAACCTCGACGCGATTGGCACCGAAGATTTCGATCGCATCCGCACGATGGTCCGTCAGCAAACGGGCATCGTGCTCGAAGACAGCAAGCGATATTTAATCGAATCGCGACTGTCGACGTTGGTGCGTAAGGAAGGGATCGAGTCGGTCGATGCACTCTTGCATCAGCTTCGTGGCGGTGGCTCGTTATGCGAGTTGCACGGCAAAATCGTCGAAGCGATGACGACGAATGAAACGAGTTTCTTCCGCGATGGGCACCCGTTCGAGGCACTGCGTCGGTTCGTGCTGCCGGAGCTATTGCGGCTTCGTGCGAAGGAAAAACGCTTGCGGATCTGGTGTGCGGCCGCCTCGACGGGGCAAGAGCCGTACAGCCTCGCGATGCTACTGCGGGAGCAGTTTGCTGCGTCGCTTCTCGGCTGGAACGTGCAGATACTCGCGACGGATTTTTCACCCGTGGTGCTCGATGTCGCACGGCGCGGCCGGTTCAATGCGATCGAAATGAGTCGCGGACTGACAATGCCGTATCAGTCGAAGTATTTCCGCCAAGTCGACGCCTCGTGGGAGATTCACGAGAGCATCCGCACGATGATCGAGTTCCGCCCGCTGAACCTGATCGGCACGTGGCCCGCGATGCTGCCGTACGATCTGATCTTGTTGCGGAACGTGCTGATTTATTTCGATCTCGCGACGAAACAGACGGTGCTGCGGCACGCCAAAAAAGTGCTGCGTGGCGATGGGTATTTGTTCCTCGGCGGGGCCGAGACGACGCTGAATATCGATGCGGGTTACGTTCGGGAAACGGTTGGAGATTCAGTTTGTTACCGGCCACGCGGTTAATTTTCATACACACTACGTTCGGCATGAGGGGTTGCATATGGCTATCGGTGCGAAAGAAGTCCGGCTGTTCATCGCAGAAATTTGGCAATTGATTTTGTGTCAGGATGTCGAACCTTCGGTGGAACCGTTGGGTGTGTGGCCCGAGAGTTTGCTCGGTTGCGTGCAGATCACGGGGGCGTGGCGCGGCACGGTTTCGATTGAAATGCCGACCTCGTTAGCACGCCGATTGACGGCAACGATGATGGCGCTCGACGACCCGAGCGAAGCGACGCCGGACCTCGTGAAGGACGCGCTCGGGGAACTCGTGAACATGTTCGGGGGGAACGTGAAAGCGGTTCTGCCGCCGCCGTGCTACTTGTCGCTGCCTGCCGTCGGGCCGGGCGGCGGCGGCGAAATCGAAGGCGTGCTTCGCCGAAACCTCGTCGATATCGGCTTTAATTCTGGCACGGAAACCTTCCGCGCCTGCATCTCACAAGTCGAGTTCGACGACCAACTCCCCATCATGATCGCACCGAAACTGCAACCGCATCGCGTGAAGTCGCACCGTTCGACGAACGGCTCGAGCCTGTTACAGCAGAGCGATTCGATGCTGATGAAAGTGCGATAACTCAGCGCCGAAGCGGTAAGCGTAACCGGAAGCGGCTGCCGCCCGGCAGTCCTTCGGCGGTGAGGTCGCCGCCATGTTCGCGCAAGACTTTTCGGCTGACGGGCAAGCCGAGGCCGGTCCCGCGATTGCCCTTCGTGCTCACGAACGGTTTGAAAATCTCTTCGACTTTGTCGGCGGGTATGCCCGGTCCGTTGTCGCTCACATCGAGTTCGACCCACTGCCCATCTTCGGATAATCGCAACGACACTTCGATCCGTGCCGCCGGTTGATCTTCGATGGCGTCGATCGCGTTTCCCACAATGTTCAAGAGCGCGCGGTGGATGCCTTCCGGGTCGCACATCATCGGCGGGAACGACACCGGCGGCACGAACGCGAGGGTGATTCCGCGATCCGTCAGGCGGCCTTTCACGATCTCAAGAACGTCTTCGATCAACTTCACGGCATCGATCGTCTGGATGCTCGGCTCGCGCTCTTTGGAGAAATTCAGCATGTCGAGAATCAGTTCGTCGATCCGCGCCTGATTCTTCTCGACGAGCGTCCAGCCCTTTGTCAGAAGCTCGCGATCCCCATCGAGGCCCATCCGCACCATGCTCGCGCCGAAGCGGACACCCTGCATGATGTTCTTGATATGGTGCGACATTCCCGCGATGGTCTGCCCGATGGCGGCGAGTCGTTCGGCGTTCACCAGCGCCTGATAGTATCGCGTTTCTTCGACTGCGAGTGCCGACTGGTGCGCGATGGCCACGGCGAGTTGCAGGTGGTCGTCGGTGAATTTCGGTGCGGCCGATCCGCCACTGTGCGTATCGAGGAAGAGCGCGCCGACCATCTCGTGGCGACCGCACATCGGCACGCAAAGTACCTCGCGGATGTGGTGCCGCGCGATGCTCTCGCCGCCGCGGAACCGGTCGTCGGTCGCGGCATCGGAAACGAGAATCCCCTTGCGTTCGCGCATGACGTATTCGACGACGGTCCGGCTGACGCTGAAGGTTTTCGGAATGCTGCCATCGCGCGCCCGCACCGCCTTCGGCATCGCCACGCCCGTCTCGGCATCGACGATCATGAAACAACCTTGATCGGCGTCGGCGGTGTGCAAAATCAGGCTCATGATCCGTTCGAGCAATTCGTCGACATCGAGGATGTTACTAACGGCGTTCGCGGCCTCGTACATCACCGCAAGATTGGCCAAACGGGACCGCAGCCAGTCGGTGTTCGCGCGGGTCGGATCGCTGAGGATCGCGGTACCGGCGTCGGCGGGGATGCTGCGTAAAATGCTCGATTGAAATGCGCGATCTGGCTCGAAAGACAGGCGAATTGCGGCGGTGTCGTCGTTTTCGGTCGGCGTGTGCGAATCGGCAAACAGCAATATGGTTTCGCCGAGTGCGATGCGGTCGCCGGGCCGCAGGTCGGCCGATTGTACGAGGCGTTCGTTGAGGTGCGTTCCGTTGCCGCTGCCGAGGTCGACGAGACGATAACCCGAACCGGATTTACGCAGTTCGAGGTGCTTGCGCGAGATGCGCGTATCGTGCAGATGGATCGAATTCGACGAGTGCCGCCCGATGCCAACGACCGCGCCCGACAGATCGAACTGCTTGCCACGATCCGCACCTTTGACCACGACGAGCCGGGGCATGATCGAACTCCGTGATCACTTCTTCTCACGTTTCGTCGGTACGAACTGCGTGATGTCGAGGCCGTCTTTACCGAGGAACGAATCGAGCAAATCGACGCGGCCCCGACCCTTCATGCCGAGTAGCACGCGGCCCATTTCTTCCCACCAGATGCCCGCGAGAATGTCGGGGTTCGTCGCCTTCAATCGCTCGTATTGTTCGAGGCGTTTGCGAAAGGCGTCGGCGTCGGCGAGTGCCAAACTCTCGCGTTCGAGCTTGTACGATGACGATTGTTGTTCGAGCCGGAACTGCAACGACTGCACTTCGCGGAGGCGTTGGTTGGCTTCTTGCTGCGCCTGATTTTCCTTCGTGCGAATGCTCGTTTGTGCCTGATTGACTGCCTCGAAGGCATCGCGCACTTCGGTTGGCGCGCCGAGGAAATCGACGCTGATCCGCTGCAAGACGATGCCCAGCCGGTGCGATGCGATCCGTTCGGGCAGGCGTTCCATGGCCCAGCGCGGCAACTCGGCGCGACCCGTTAAAAGGACTTCATCGACGGTTCGGGCACCGACCCATTCGCCGGCCACCGTCTCGGCTTCGCGGCCTAAAATCGCATCGACGCGGTCGCGCCCTGCGAGGTAGCGTTCGAGTTCGCCATCGCGTTCGTCGATCGCATATTCGAGGACGAGCTTCACGTTCGCGAGGTTTTGATCGCCCGTTAAAAGCTGCCCCACGGGCGTGGATGAGGTATCGTCGAGGGCATCAGGCGAGTAGCCGACATCGAGCTGGATATTGCGGATCGCGATGCGGTCGACGCGGTCGAAACCCCACGGCAACCCCACCCACAACCCCGCACCCGGACGCGCCACCACGCGGCCAAACCGCGTCACCACCGCACGCTCTTCGGGGCGTACCTGCGCAATCCCCGTCGCCAGGTACGCGAGCGCAATCACCACCAAAATTATTCGCCAACGTCGCATGAGAGATCTTCGCGGGAACATCAGGAGATTGAAGCATTCTACAGTTGCAGCTGGAGTGTCTTAGTTAGAAATCCTCCACAACAATTGGCAGGTTCATGCGAGGATTGCCTCTTCCCGTTCCTCCAGTCGCCATGCCGCGTAGGTTATCGCTTCATTCAGGTCTTCTGGTTCGAGGTGGGGGTAGGCTTCGAGTATCCGTTCGCGAGTCCGGCCGCTGCCGAGCATTCCCAGTATCGTTCCGACTGTGATTCTCATGCCGCGAATACACGGTTTGCCGCCCATCACAGAGGGATCATGCGTGATTCGGTCGAACTGCATTTCGCTTCTCCGGAGAATAAGGTGCATTACCGTTCTATACGTAAAAACGTTAAATCGCCAGTCTGTACATCGAGTATTGCAACGGTGAACGTGTCGGCCCGGTGGAGTGCGCCGGGATTGATCCGCTGCACCGTACCTACGACCGTGTCGTTAGGAATATGCGAATGCCCGGACAACAAATAGTCTGGTTGTTCGGCGAGTACCCGTCGTACGTCGGTCGTCATGTGTCCGTGGGTTACGCCGAATCGCTTGCCAGCCAGTTCGACGATGCCACCCCAGCCCAGACAGTTCGCACCGGACTCAATTGCCGCTTGCCTCAGAACGGGAACCGTATCCGAGTCGTGGTTGCCGAACACGAACCAGAATGGTAGCACCGCACACGCTCGAACAATCGGCGGACTGGCCAAATCGCCGCAATGGATTATCACCTCGGCACCCGCATATTGCATCATCCGGACGGCGACTCGCGTGCGTTCGAATTCATCGTGCGTGTCTGACAGGATGCCGATACGCATGGCTTCACAACTCTTTTTGGTAGCGGAAGTCGCGAGGCTTCTGACGCCGGACATCTACTTCGCGTACCAAGCGATGAGTTTCGGCAGTTCGGACTTTGCCGTTAGGACTTTCATGGCCCAGGCTTGCTTGCCGGAGCCGAGCATTGGGTTGAAACCGAAGTTGTCGTCGACGATGCGCACGGCGGCTTGCACCGCTTCTAAAGTTGGTTTGCCACCCGCGACAAATAGACGGGCGAGCCACATGGCGGCGGGGTAGGTCAGTGCGAGTGCCTCGAAGCCGAGCCAGTACGATTGGTCGAAGTTCGTTCGCCCGCAGAACTGGAGCGATTCGAGTTTCACGCGATAGAAGCGTACGAACAACTCGTCGACTTCGGGTGGTAGTGTACCGAGCGGTTTTTCGGCGTCGGCGAACGTGATGGCTTCGTTCAGGTGGCCGTGAACTTTCGGCACGCGGCCGGCACCGAGCGCGAAGCGATAGCCCGCGATGCCACGCCCCCACGCACTCCGCTTCGCCATGTCCCCCGCGTTCAACCCGACGTCTTTCCGCGCATACACCGCCGCAATCTGGCGGAACAACACGCGACCCGCCCAACCCGGTTTCGCTACGTGTTCGGGCAACTCTTCGCCGACGATGACGCTCGTCAGTTCGAGAAACTCGGTCAAGCGTGCGCCGGTGATTTTCTCGAAACTCGACTTCTTACAAAGCTCCATCAGCGCGAGCGCGTGTCGCAACTTGCGTTCGATCGGCACTCCGGGCGCGATTAAGATGTTCGATAATGCGGTGGTGATTCGCAGCAGATCGGCCCACGGGACGGTCTGCCCCGGTTGGAGTGGCGGCGCGGGAAGATCGCCGGGCGTCTTCTTATCGACCTCGACGAGTGCCGCATATTCGCGTGCCTCGGCAGTCTGATCGCGCATCGGTCGCCCGAGATTTTGCAACGCCGACGGACAGGCAAAACGAACGCCGACTCTCCAATGATCGCCCGCGGGCACCATCACGAACGGGTAGACGCGGCACGGCATCGGCTTGGCCGCCGAGCCGAACTTGGCATGGATGCGGCACCGGTTGTCTGCGCCGAGGAACACGCAACCGCCATCGGGTCGGTGGTTCAACCGCAGACGCTGTTCGGACTTGTCCCAGGCGAAGAACTCGACGCCCGCCAGGTCCGGTTCGGCGTGCCAGTTCTGCGCTTCGATCTTCGCTTTTTCCGCATCCGAAACGTGAACCGCATACGTACGGCAACAGTCCGAGCAACCGTGACAGTCCCAGTTTTGCACGACCGGCAACGAGCGAACCGGCATCGGCATAAGCGAACCTCACTTCGACGGCGTGATGTCAAACATCCGGAAGAAATTCTGCACATCGCGCGAATCGGGCGGCAGGAATGCGCCTTCGACGGCCGTAACGAAGACGCGCTCGCGGACGCGATACACGCGGACCGTGCGGGTACTCGCACGGTCCGCCAGGCTAATCACATACTCGCGGCAAATATAGTTCTTTTGCGACGCTGGCTTGTCGCTGACGAGCGTGCCGTTCGCGGCGGCGGTGAGGCCCTTTTTCACCTCGTCGAAAAAGCGATCGTCCGGCACACCTTTTAGCGTGTCGGGCGGTTGACCATCCGCCAAAAAATAGATGTCCGCGTTGGCGACGGCACCCGCAGATCGAAACGTGCGCAGCTTCCAACCGGCAATCAACTCGGCACCGTCGGGCTTCATCTCGGCCGGCACTTGTGCCGCATACGATTTGTCTGGCGGGCTGAATTTCGTCCAGTTGTCGCTGCCTTGTCCGAACCCTTTGCGGATCGATTCGATCCATTCGATTTTCAAAAAATACAAGCTGCCCGCGAGGAAGTAGCCGACGAGCAACAGTGCGAAGATGCCTTTAATCCGCGTCGAAAACTTCCAATCAGCGGCGAGCACGACGCCGAGGCAAAGGCCCGAAAAGCCGACGGCGATGGCCACGGGCAACGCAAATGTGAAGAACGATTCTTTCCCCGAAAGGAACGGCCCGAGCAACCACAACAGCGGCACCCCGAACGGCAACAACGCCAGCCCGACGAGCACGCTCTTCGGCCCGCTGTTGGGCTTCGGCGCGTCGGGGTCGATGTGGCGAATCGGGTAAACGACGGGGATCGTTCGCGCGGGTGATTGCGTCAATTCGACCGGGTTCGCCGTGAACGGACGGGAGCAAAGTGGGCACGCCACCCCCCGACCGATCGCCGTTTCGGGCACGCGGGAAAGTCCATCGCAATGCGGGCAGCGGACAGCGTGATTCATGTTTTTAGAATAGCGGAGGAATCGTCAGACGCGACGAAAAACCGGATTTCACGACGCGATCGGTGACGGCTTCTGCCGGTAACGACGTTCAGAATAGAATAGGCATGGTGTTTACCACCGAGGTCTCGTTTATGTTGAGCAACGGCGCGGGTTGGTACTGTCTATGATACTGCCCCGGCTGCTACGCGAACGTACGTTCCGCTCGTTGCGACACCGCGATTATCGACTTTACTTCTACGGTCAGCTCGTGTCGTTTATCGGCTCGTGGGTGCAAAATACCGCCCTCATGTGGCTCGTCTACGACACGACCGGCGACCCGCGCTGGCCCGCCTGGATCCTCATCGCACAAGTCGGACCGACGCTGTTTCTCGGCACCTTCGGTGGGGCCATCGCCGACCGCTACCCGAAACGCTCGATCATCGTGGCCACGCAAATCGGCTTCCTCGCGAACGCGATGCTGCTCTGCTTTCTGGTTGCGACGGACATCACGTCGCCGTTTTTGTTTCTCGGCATTCAACTCGTTAGCGGTGTAATTCAAGCATTCGACTTACCCGCAAGGCTGGCGTTCGTACCGGAGTTGGTGCCGCGGGAAGATCTCGTCAACGCGGTCGGGCTGAACTCGCTCTTGTTCAACTCCGCGCGCTCGATCGGTCCTGCGATTGCCGGAGGCGTATTCTTTCTCGCAGCACTTCTCTTGCAGCACGGCTATTTGCCCGGCTCGCGCGTCGCCACACTCGGTGCCATCTGGTGCTTCACGTTGAACGCTTTCAGCTTTGTAGCGGTGTTGGTGGCGCTGCGTAAAATCGAACGCGGTCGCACGGTGTCGCCGAAATCGACGAAGGGGAAAGACTCGTTCTGGGCAGGGTTTCAATATCTGAAACGCGAACCGGCGTTGGCGGCGCTGCTCGGGCTGACTGGTTTTTTCTGCGTGTTCGCGTGGCCGATCCTGACGCTGTTGCCGCCGTATACGCGCCTAATTTTGGGCGAAGCCGAACGGACGTATAGCTTGCTACTCAGCGCGTTCGGTGGCGGCGCACTCGTCGGCGCACTCGCCACGGCGACGTTTGCGAACGACCTTCGCAGTGGCCGATTTTTACTGGTCGGTGCCGCAATCTGCCTCGTCGGCGTACTCGGCCTCGCGCTGGTGGCGACATTTCCATTGGCGGTCGTTTGTTGCGTACTGATGGGCTTCGGCATGGTGCTTTACCTGTCGACGGCCCAATCGACGATGCAGACGAGTGCCCCGAACCATTCGCGCGGCAAAGTGATGGCACTCTGGGCCATGATGCTCAGCGGCAGCAGTCTGCCCGGCCACCCGACCGCCGGAGCAATGGCCTCCACCGTACCGGTGCCAACGGTGCTGTTCGGAATGGCTGCTGGCATCGCGATCGCAATAGTCGGCCTGACGATCTTGGTGACGTGCGGGAAGCTACGCAGCGCGGCAATCCGCGAGATTGTTGTCGCGAAAGTGTCGTGACGCGACGTACATAAAAGGATTTGCATGGACGGCTGATCGTCGGCGAGCGGGTTGGGTCGCGGTGGGGTGCTGACGCCACGCCAGAAACTTCCCCGAGTGATCGGTAACTCGCCACTCGATAGCCCGGTGGGTTGAGAAGTCGAGGCTGTCGGCTGTTAGTCGTGTCGTTCACTTTTCTTGGAGTTAATTTCCTCTCGACCAACTATACTTCGAGCATCCACAAACATCGTTCTACCTGGAGGATTTGCCATCATTCGCACTGCGTTCAGTTTGTTGCTTCTGGTTGTGGGGACGGCCGTTGCGGCGGATGCCCCGAAGCCGGTGAAGGTGTTTATCCTGGCTGGCCAGTCGAACATGGAAGGGCAAGCCGTATCGGACCTCGATGGTAAAGATTACAACAACGGCATCGGCACGTTAAACGCTCTGCTCAAAGATCCGACCAAAGCGAAACGGGTCGAGCACCTTCGGACTGCGAAAGGCGAGTGGGCGGTCCGGGATGATGTGTGGGTGCGATACCAGCGGGAAAAGGCTCCGCTCCTCGTCGGGCCGCTGACCATGGGCTTCAGCGTCTACGGCGACAAACATCACTTCGGACCCGAATTGCAGTTCGGACACGTGCTCGGGAACCATCTGGACAACCAAGTTTTGCTCGTCAAAACCGCGTGGGGTGGTAAGAGCCTTTACAAAGATTTCCGCCCGCCGAGTTCGGGCGGGCAAGTCGGCCCGTATTACACGAAGATGTTGGCGGAGGTTCGCACGGCGCTCGCCGACCTCCAGAAAGACTTTCCCACGTACGGCGACCGAGGCTACGAATTGGCAGGATTCGTTTGGTATCACGGCTGGAACGATGGCGTCGACCCCAAGAATGCAGTGCCGGAGTACGAGCAGAACCTGACGAACTTAATAAACGACGTCCGCAAGGATCTGAAAGTTCCGAACCTACCAGTTGTGATCGGCGAACTGACCGGCCCATGGGTGGAAGCGCCGGGCGCGTGGACGACGCTCCGAAACGCACAGGCCGCGACCGCGAAACGACCCGAGTTTAAGGGTACGGTACAGTTCGTCGAGACGCGCAACTTCGTCCGCCCCGCCAAAGAATCTCCTCATCCCGGACACGGACACCACGAGTTCGGCAATGCCGAAACGTACTTCCTCGTCGGGGATGCGTTGGGTGAAGCGATGAAGGCGCTGCTTACGTCCACGAAGTAATTACTGCTTCGCGCCGATGACTTTTTGCAGCGGTTGAATCACGTTCGGCACGACGTACTGGCCGACGATTTCATCGAGTACGCGGCGCTGATTGCGGTACGAATCGACGAATGACTTAAATGGCTGTTTGCCCCAGAACTGCCGCACTGTGAAGTACACCGAGATCGGCGTTTCGGGATAGTTACCCGTGCGAACCTGATACGCACTCGTGCGGGTTTCGATGCTGAGGCGGCCTTGCAACTGGCAGGCTTCGTCGAGTGCCATCAGCATCGTGGGCTGGAACGACAACACGCGGCCACCGGGGATTTGCGTCAGGCTCTCGAACGGCGTGTTCGCCGCGAGTGCCTCGGCTACGACCTCATCGTGATTGCCTTGGTACAGGAAATCGAAGTAATACAGCACGTCCATCGCTTCGGTTTGCAAGTTCCCGAGGTCGAGGTGGTACGCCGCCATCTCCAAGACTTTTTCGTTGTGTTCGTCGGCATCGTCCATCGCGGGCGGGTTCACGTAACCGGCGCACAAGCGGCGAGTATCGAGCGACGACCAGCGGTACGCACCGGTTTCGCGGTCTTCCTCGAGTGCAAACTCGCCGTTGTCGCGCTTCTCGAAGTCGGTCATCGACGGATACGTCTTCTGAATCGCCTCGAAAAAGTGCAAGACCGTCTCGCGACTCGTCGGCATCTCGATCTTCGACATTAGATACGTCGAGGTGCCGAAATCATCGCAGAGGGTGCTGTACGAGTTGCTCATCGACGGTTCCTTTCGTCAGTCATCAAAGTAGACAATGTCCCGTCTTTCGGGTTCGCATTACAAACATTGTTCGGAGTCCGGTTCGAGAATGCAAGTCTGGTAGCGGGAAAGCCGCAATGAAACTGCGTCGAAACCCCTCTACGAAGCGAAGAGTAGGCGTTTTTTTGGAACGAAGATTCGCACCTCCACGCGGCGAAACCGCAACCGAGCGCGAACACGTACGGTTCGGCTAGTTTCCCTTCTACAATCACTCTATCTTGCCGAAGTGAAAGCGAACGGGTCATGGAGTACCGACCGATGTCGAATGAATCGCCGTTTTTGAAGCTGACCGAAGAGCGCGTGTTGATCCTCGATGGCGGCATGGGTACGAGCCTGCATAAATATAAACCGACCGATAAAGATTGGGGCTACGCGCCGAACGGCAAATCGTTGATGAACCTGTCGGACGCGCTCATCTACACGCACCCGGACTGGATCCGCGAAATTCACGCCGAATTCTTCGCCGCCGGCTGCGATGCGGTCGAGACGAATACGTTCAACGCGAACGCGATCGGTCTCGGCGAGTTCGACCTGAATCCGCAACTCGATGAAATCAACCGGCTGAACATTCGCCTTGCGAAAGAAGTCGCGGCGCGGTTCACCACGAAGGAACGCCCGCGGTTCGTCGTCGGCAGTATCGGGCCGGGTACGAAGATGCCGTCGCTGACCGACCCCGCGATTTACGTCGACTTCGACACGATGGCCGACGCCTACCGCCCGCAAATTCGCGCCATGATCGACGAGCGCGTCGATGCCATCCTCATCGAAACGTGCTTCGACATTTTGCAAGCGAAGATTGTGGCGATCACGGCCATCGAAGAGATGAAAAAAGCGGGCGTCAAGATCCCGCTGATGGTGCAACTGACGATCATCGACGCCCGCCAGAAGATGCTTCCCGGTACGGACATCGCCACGGCACTCGTCGCACTCGAACCGCTCGACGAGATCGACGTCATCGGCATGAATTGCGGCGTCGGCCCGGACCTGATGCTCGACAGCATCAAGGGGCTGAGCCGCCACAGTAAGAAGAAACTGAGTGTGTTGCCGAACGCGGGACTGCCCGAGAACCGCAACGGCGAAACGTACTTCCCGCTCGACCCGGACGGCCTCGCAACGTGGCTCGAACGCTTCGTCGTCGATTTCGGCGTCAACATTATCGGCGGCTGTTGCGGCACGACGAGCCAGCACCTCGCCGCCGTGGCGAAGCGGCTTTACGGCAAGAAGCCCGCCGTTCGCAACCCCGTCTACCTGCCGATGGTTTCGAGTTTGCAAGCCTCGCAAGATCTGTTCGTCGAACCGCGCCCGTTGCTCGTCGGCGAGCGTACGAACACCAACGGTTCGAAGAAGTTCAAGCAGCTTCTGGAGAAAGAAGACTGGAACGGCCTCACCTCGATGGCACAGGAACAAGAGCGCGAAGGCGTTCACTTGCTCGATGTCTGCGTCGATTACGTCGGCCGCGATGGCGTTCGCGACATGAAAGAAGTCATCAAGCGATACAACGCCGTGCTGACGAAACCGATGATGCTCGACAGCACCGAAAATCTCGTCATCGAAGCCGCGCTGAAGTTGTGTTCGGGCAAGACGATCATCAACAGCATCAACCTCGAAGATGGCCGCAAGACACTCGACCCGAAGACGAAGCTCGCGAAGAAGTACGGGGCCGGGTTAGTCGCGCTGACGATCGACGAAAAGGGCCAAGCCGACACCGCCGAGTGGAAGTTTGAAGTCGCACAGCGCATCTACGACATCGTCGTCCACGAGTACAAGATTCCGCCATCGGACTTGATGTTCGATCCGCTCGTGTTTCCCGTTAGCACGGGCCAGGAGCAAACTCGCAAGAGCGCCATCGCGACCTTCGAGGCGATCCGGCTGATCAAGCAACGCCTGCCGGGCTGCCTCACGCACGTCGGCCTCAGCAACTGCTCGTTCGGCCTCGCGCCGTACACGCGACAGGTGCTGAACTCGGTCTATTTGCACTACGCGATGGAGTACGGCCTCGACTCCGCGATTCTGCACGCCGCCAAGATTATGCCGCTGAACAACATCGACGCCGAGGGCAAAGAACTCGCGCGCCGATTGTTCTTCGACGAGCGCGTCTTCAACGCCGCCGGCGAATGTATCGAAGACCCGTTGCAGATGATTATCGAGCATTACGCCGATAAAAAAGGCGAAAAGCGCGCCGCACGGCCACTCGGCGACACCATCGAAGAGCGCCTCGAACAAGCGATCATCCAGGGTCGCCGCGAAACGCTCATCGCCGACCTCGACGATGCGCGGACTCGCTACACGCCGTTGCAAATCATCAATGATATCCTGTTGGGCGGCATGAAAGTCGTCGGCGAACTGTTCGGCAGCGGGCAGATGCAACTGCCGTTCGTGCTGCAATCGGCCGAGGTGATGAAGGCTTCGGTGGCGTACCTCGAGCAGTTCATGGAGAAGGCCGAGGGTCAAGAAAAGGGCAAGATCGTCCTCGCCACGGTGAAGGGCGACGTCCACGACATCGGCAAAAACCTCGTCGACATCATCCTCACCAACAACGGTTACAAGGTTTACAACCTCGGCATCAAGCAGCCCGTCGATGCGATGATTTCCGAGTACGTGAAGACCGGCGCAGACGCCATCGGCATGAGCGGTTTGCTCGTGAAATCGACCGTCATCATGAAGGAAGACCTGATTACGCTGAACGATCGCGGGTTGAACCCGCCCGTGATTCTCGGCGGGGCCGCGCTCAACCGTCGCTACGTCGAAGAAGACCTGACGCGCGTCTATCACGGCAACGTCTATTACGGTGAAGACGCCTTCGCCGGCTTACGCATCATGGACGAACTCGTCGCACGCAAGAAGATCGCCAGCGTCGGTAGCGCGGCACTTCGCGGCGCGATCAAGGGAGCCGAAAAGAACCAGCGCGGCATCGCGACGACTGCCGTTCTCGACGGTCCCGATTCGTTCCCCAAAGCGACGACGGTCACGGTGCGGCCCGACTTGCCGAAGCGTGCCCCGAACTTGCCGAAGTCGCCCGACATTCCGACGCCGCCGTTCCTCGGCACTCGCACATTCTCCGCTAAAATCGAAGACGTGTTCCCGTACATCAACGAGCGGACGCTGTTCAGTTCGCAGTGGGGATTCGTGAAAGGCGGCGTCGACCCGAAGACGTACGCGGCCCAGATCGACGCGACCGCTCGCCCCGCACTCGCACGCCTGAAAGCGATGTGCATCGAGCGAAATGTGCTTCAACCGCAGGCCAGTTACGGCTTCTTCCCCGCGAGTGCCGACGGCCAAACGCTGACCGTGTACGGCCCAGACCGCGCCACCGTGTTGCAGACGTTCACCTTCCCGCGGCAAGATTTCGGCGACTTCCTCTGCCTCAGCGATTACGTCGAAGCCGCCGTCGACGGCAAGCCGATCGACTACATCGGCATGATGGCGGTGACTGTGGGCCACGAAGTGACCGTCGCGTGCAACGAGCTGCGTGCCGAGAACAAGTACCAGGATTATCTGTTCTTGCATGGCCTCGGTGTCGAGTCCGCCGAGGCGTTCGCGGAGTATTTCCACAAGCACCTGCGGGCCGAATGGGGCATCGGCGGCAAAGACAGCCCGACGATCGAGAAGCTGTTCAAGGGGCACTATCGCGGCCGCCGCTTCGCCTTCGGTTACCCCGCCTGCCCGCGCCTCGAAGATCAAACCGGCCTGTTCGAGTTGATCGACCCGACGCAAGTCGGCATCACGCTCACCGAGCAATTCCTACTCGAACCCGAGCAGTCGACGACCGCAATCGTTTTCCACCACCCGAACGCGAAGTACTTCAACGTGAAGCGCGGCGGCGAGGTGGAATTCGAGTAACGTTGCATAAAAACAACTCAGTGACGTTCACTATTCGAAAGGCACCCCATGGCTACCGAACCGACGCCGGAGTTCAAATCGCAGCAATTCGAGTTCACCGAGGAGCACAACCGCACGATTAGCGGGCTGGCCGATTCGATGAAGGCGCTCGCCTCGTTGATGTTGCTGCTCGGGTTGGCGTTTACGATTTTCTTCGCGTTGCAACTGGTGACTGCACTGCAAAGCCACGCTGGCTACGCACCGACGGTGGGGCTGGCGGCGGCGATGTTGCTCTGCCTGTCGATCGGCTTCTGGACGGGCGGTTCCGCGAATGCGTTTCGCAAAGTCGTCGAAACCAAGAACGAAGACGTCTGGCACCTCATGAAGGCACTCGGCAAGCTGCACAGCATGTATTCGCTCCTGCGAACGATCATCCTCGGCAGCCTGCTGCTCGCCGTCGTCGGGCTGGCACTGCTGGTGGTGAACATGATTCAGAAGTGACGTTTTTTGGCTCTCACAATCGACGTAAGTCACAATTGCGGAGGCCCAAAAACTGGTTTTTGGGGTATTTTTTCGTCTCAAGAGGCCACTTTTTGATCGGCTTTCGCCGATCCATTTCGAGGGTTTTTGCGTTATCCTGTCATCCTGTCGGGGCTTATGTCGAATCCCTCGATTACACATCAGCCGAAACGACTGGTCAAAAATCGACCGAATGCGACCGAAAATCGACCAACATCGACACAAAATCGACCGGATGCGACAATTCTGTGTCATTTCGCGACACTTTTGCGTCACTCCGTGCACGACACGAATTCCGCGTTACGTCAAATCGCCTGCGTTTTTTTGACTTTTCGGAATTCGCGTGGGTGGTGCGATTCGGTGAGCGAAACATCGCGTCCGCATTCAACTCTTGGCGAGCGGTGGGTGTAAGCCCACTGATCCAGCCACCATCATATACTGTTTCAATAGATAGATATTACCCCGCAAATGCCGTGGTGTTGCAGTTCTGCAACTTCAGATCAATTTGGGTCGCACGAAGACTCCGACTATTGTCGCCGTGTCAGAATTCTCGCAATCGCTACAGCTTCGCGCGCGGCGGTTGCGCATCGGTAAAAACTACAAATCTCTGCCTTCGGGCCGCACAGCTTCGCAGATAAAATCCCATCGACTGACGCAACGAGACGACCTTCGCCGATCGGCACCACGAGCACAGGGGTTAGACATGCGCGAACCGATTCGCCCGGCGCGATTGCGCGTTTCGCTACATGCGGAACAACTGGAAGATCGCTCCGTGATGTCGGCGGTGGTGCCGGGGTTCGTTTCTACGAATAATTATGCACCGGCCCGCGTGCTCGTTGCGCTCACTCCGGGGACCATCGCCACCGCGAAGTTCGCGCCGTTTGCGGAACATGTCGTGCCGCTCGGCTTCGATATTTACGCGGTCGATTTATCGGCGAACGCGAATGTCGATGCGGTGGCGGCGTTCTATGCGGCGCAGCCCGATGTGGTTTCGGCGGCACCGGATCGCATCGTGAAACTCAATCGGGCCTTCAACGATCCCTCGCTTCCCGCGCAATCGGGCCTCGTCAATATCGGTGCAGCGACCGCGTGGAACCGTCAGACGGGGACGCGAAACACCATCGTGGCCGTGATCGACACCGGCGTCGATTATCGGCACCCGGACCTCGCCGCGAACATCTGGGTGAACCCCGGCGAGATCGCGGGCAATGGCCTCGACGACGATCGCGATGGATTCATCGACGACGTTTACGGCTACGATTTTGCGAATAACGACAGCGACCCGATGGACGACGATTCGCACGGCACGCATATCGCGGGCATCATCGGCGCGGTCGGCAACAACGGCATCGGCATCTCCGGTGTGAACCCGAACACGCGGATCATGCCGCTGAAGTTCATTGCCGCCGACGGTACGGGCTTCACCAGCAATGCCGTACGCGCGCTCGATTTTGCGGTCCGTCATGGCGCGAAAGTGGCGAACGCGAGTTGGGGCGGCGGCGATATTGACAGCACGCTGTCAGCGGCGATCCAGCGCGCCGGAGCCGCCGGTTTAATCTTCGTGGCAGCGGCGGGGAACGACGGCTCGAACAACGACGTGCGACCGTTCTACCCCGGTTCGTACATCACCAGTTTGCCGAACATCGTCACCGTGGCGGCGTCGGATTCCTCGGATAAATTGGCGAGTTTCAGCAACATCGGCGCGAATACCGTGACCCTCTCGGCACCTGGCGTGAGCATCCTGAGTACGTTGCCGAACGACCGCTACGGCATCCTGACGGGCACCTCGATCTCGACGCCATTCGTCGCCGGTGCGATCGCGTTGATCTGGGATCAAAACCCAAGTTGGACTTACCAGCAAGTGTTAGCGAAGCTGCGTTCATCGGTCGATCCGATCGCGAGTATGGCCGGAAAGACGACGACGGGCGGGCGGCTGAACGTGGCCAAAGCGCTCGATGCCGTCGCGGTGTCACCACCGCCGGTGATTGTCCCGCCACCCGCGACCGTGCCACCGCCGGTGGTCGTGCCGCCCGCGCCGCCGCCGGTGGTTCCCGCTCCCGTTAGTGGCCCGCAGGTGATTTCGTCGCTGTTCTCCGGAACGGTCCCGAGCAGTTACGACCGCGTGCGATTCACCTTCAATACGCGGATCAACGCGGCGACGATTACGCCATCGGATGCCTCGCTGACCGGGCCGGGCGGCACGATTGCGATCCGTGCCATCACCGCCGTTGCAGGCACGAACGACACGCAGTTCGACGCGACCTTCGATGCGCAAACGACGCCGGGAAGTTACACGTTCTCCGTCGGCCCGGACTTGTTCGACATGGCCGCACACCGGATGGATCAAAACCGCAACGGCATCAACGGCGAACCCGCCGACCGCTACACGACCAGCGAAACGCTCGGTGCGAGCGCGACGGCGACGACGTTCACGACCACGGCGGCGAACCTGCCGGTAGCGATTCCCGACCTCGGCAGCGTGTCGATTCCGATCGTCGTGACGCGCGATGCGACGATTGCCGATCTCGATGTGCGGCTGAATCTCTTTCATACGTTCATGGGCGATGTGCGCGTCGAACTCATCGGCCCCGCCGGGCAAGTTGTGACACTGGTGAACCGTCGCGGTGCCGGTGGTCAGGGCTTCCGCGAGACGACATTCGACGACGGTGCAACGACAGCAATCGAGACGGGCACCGCGCCGTTCACCGGCAGTTACCGCCCCGAATCGGCGTTGAGTATTTTCCACGGCGCGAATGCCCGCGGCACGTGGACGCTAAAAGTGACCGACAACGATGCCTCCGATAGTGGGAGTGTCATCGGGGTGTCACTGCTCTTCACGACGAGCATCGCCACGACGGTTCGCACCCCCGCATTCGCCGACAGCCCGATTCCAGTTGCAGTTTCCACCGCCGCGCTCACCGACTTCCAGCTAATGGTCGCCGATTTCCTGGATCGCTACGCAAAGCCTACGCGGCGCTAACTTCCGACACGCGAGCCGCAGGTTGCCACTTTGACTACAAATCGGGCGTGGAACACGCGGCTCGCGTGTCGTAAACTAATACCGACACGCGAGCCGCGTGTTGCCACTTTGACTATAAATCGGGCGTGGGACACGCGGTTCGCGTGTGGTGAACTAAGACACGCGAGCCGCGTGTTGCCACTTTGACTATAAATCGGGCGTGTCTTAAACTAATACCGACACGCGAGCCGCGTGTTGCTACTGTCCGTTCGCTTTCACGCATTTCCCGGAGGGATTCTATGCGGGTTCGCTTCCCTGTATTGGTGGCCTTGGCTGCCGCGACGGTGTTCACCATGACGATGCCTACGACCCACGGCGACGAGGGGATGTGGTTGTTCAACAACCCGCCCCGCAAACAACTCAAGGAGAAGTACGGCTTCGAGCCGACCGATGCGTGGCTCGAACACGTGCAGAAGTCGAGCGTGCGCTTTAACAGTGGTGGCTCGGGGAGTTTTGTTTCGCCGAACGGCCTCGTGATGACGAACCACCACGTCGGCGCGGACGATCTCCAGAAGCTGAGTACGAAGGAAAAAGACTACCTGAAGGACGGCTTCCAGGCGAAGACTCACGCCGAAGAGATCAAGTGCAAGGCGCTCGAACTGAACGTGCTGCAAAGCATGAAGGATATGACCGCCGAGGTCAACGCGGCGGTGCCCGCCGATGCCACGCCGACCGATGGCTTCAAGGCCCGCCAGAAGAAGATCGCTGAGATCGAGAAGGCGAACGCCGACGAAGCGACCGGCAAACGTGCCGACATCGTGACCTTGTATGCGGGTGGCGCGTACCACTTGTACATCTACAAAAAGTACACCGATATTCGCCTGGTGTTTGCCCCCGAGAAAGCGATCGCATTCTTCGGTGGCGACCCTGACAATTTCGAGTATCCGCGGTTCGACCTCGATATGTGCTTCTTCCGCGTTTACGAAAACGACAAGCCGATCGTCTGCGAACATTACCTGAAATGGTCCGCGAACGGCTCGAAGGAAAACGAACTCGTCTTCGTGTCGGGGCACCCCGGCCGCACCAACCGCCAGAACACGATGGCCGAACTCGAATACCTGCGCGACACCGGCTACCCGTACCTGCTGCAACGCCTCAACCGCCTCGAAGTGCTGTTGGGCAGTTGGGTCGCACGCAGCGAATCGAACCGCCAGAAGGGCGAAGACGATTTGTTCGGGATTCAGAACAGCCGCAAGGCGCGAATCGGCGGGCTGCAAGGGTTGCTCGATCCGAAGATTATGGCTCGAAAACAAGCCGAGGAAGACCGCCTCAAGAAGTTTATCGCCGACGCCGGCGATTCGACGATGGGCGATGCCGCGAAGGCGTTCGACACCATCGCGAAGGCCGAAAAGAAGCGGGCGGAGATCTTCAAAGACGTCGCGGTCCTCGAAGGCGGCGGCGGGTTCAACAGTTCGTATTACGGCATGGCCCGCACGATCGTCCGCGCCGCCGAAGAGAAGACCAAGGCGGCGGGCGAACGCTTCCGCGAGTTCTCGGATGCGAAACTGCCGAGTCTCGAATTCGGCCTGTTCAGCGACGAACCGCACTACGACGACTTCGAGATTTTGAAGCTGTCCGATAGCCTGACGTTCCTCGCGACGACGTACGGCGCAAACCACGAAATGGTCAAAGCGGTACTCGCCGGGAAGTCGCCACGCGAACGCGCGTTCGACCTCGTCAGCGGCACGAAACTGAAAGACGTGGCCGAGCGCAAGAAGCTGTACGAAGGCGGCAAGGCGGCTGTCGATGCCAGTACCGACCCGATGATTCTGCTCGCGAAACTCGTCGACCCGCACGCGCGCAAGGTGCGCAAAATCTCTGAAACCGAAATCGAAGAACCGAAGCGCCAGGCGTACACCGCACTCGCGAAGGCCCGCTTCGCGATGGACGGCACCAACACCTTCCCCGATGCCACCTTCACGCTTCGCCTCAGTTATGGCACCGTGAAAGGCTTCAAGGAAGACGGCAAAGACGTACCCGCATTCACGACCTTCGATGGCCTCTACGCACGCAGCAAAGAGCAAGACAACAAGTACCCGTTCGAGCTACCGAAGCGTTGGAACGACAAGAAGAGCGCACTCGACCCGAAGACGCCATTCAACTTCGTGGCGACCGCGGACATCATCGGCGGGAACAGCGGCAGCCCCGTGGTGAACAAGGAAGGCGAAGTCGTGGGGTTGATCTTCGACGGGAACATCCAGTCGCTGATTCTCGACTTCATCTTCGATCAGGAAATCGGCCGTGCCGTATCGGTCGATAGCCGCGCCATGATCGAAAGCCTGCGAAAAGTCTACGACGCCAACTGGCTCGCCGACGAACTAACTGGCAAGAAGTAAGGCTAATTTCGGAACGCGATCGCCTTTTTCGCGTCTTGAGTCAGGCGGTCGCGTGGGTCGCCTTTGGCGTACTCGGCGAGCAATTTCCTCGAAGCGTCATCGCCGATCAAGTCGAGGATCGCGATGATTCGCCGGTTTCGTAACTGAAGCGAAGACTTGCCTTCGCGCAACTGGCCGACGACGGTTTCGATGCGCTCACGGGCTTCGGCGCTCGATGCGGCTTTCAAGGCGATCTCCAGCGCGGGCAATGCGGCATCGCCTTGTGCCAGAAGTTTGCGTTGGGCGTCATCGCGTTCGCGAAATGCCTCGGCATCGAGGTTGGCGATCCATTTCTCCAGTTGTTCCGCCGTCGGTTTCGCTGCGGGTTTCAACGGCCCGTGGAACAACGCGATCGCTTGTTCGGGATGGTCGATCAGTTCCCAGATCGCCGAGTAACCTTCGCGTTCGCCGATTTTGAGCGCCAGTTCGTCGAGCCGCTTTTGCGAAAGTTTTTGTGCGTTCGATGTGCCAAATCGGCCGGAAAGATCCCATTCGAGGATCGTCGTATCGGGGTTGGCAACGAACAGGGATCGCCCGTCTTTGGAGAAACGCATCGTCGCGCTGCCGGCGCGCGGGCGGAACGGGGTAAACGACTTGACGAGTTTCCACGTGCCGACTTCCCACACGGCGATGCTCGATTGGTCGTCGATTCCGGACATCACCGCAAGCAGCCGTTCGTCGGGCGAAAACTCGATGCCTTCGATGCTCGGCCGGCTTTTGTAGCTCGCATCGGAGGTCAAGCGCAAAGTGGGATCGATCAACGTCGCAGTCTGTTCGCCAGCGACGATGTTCCAGACGCGGCATGTGGCATCGTTCCACGGGCCGCCCGTGACCAATACGCGGTCGTCTTTGGTGAACAACGAATGATCCGGCGAACCGTTCGATTTCAAGTTGTGGATCAATTGGCCCGTTGCGACATCGTATAATTGCAGTACGTTCAATCTGTCGTGTTTGCCAACTCCGGCTCCGGCCAAGAGCATTTTGCCATCGTGTGAAAACCGAAGGTGCTGGCAGGCTTCGCTGTGACCGGTGATGACGAACGGCTCCTTGCGTTCCAGAGGCGTCCAAAGTAGCACGGTGTGCTTGTCGTCCTGAAAGCTGATCGCGAAATGTCGGCCATCTTCGGAGAACGTTTGACCCCGCGAAAGTCCCTCCGGAATTTTGCAGGTCGCGATCACTTTGCCGGCTTTGTCGGAGGCGGTCATAAGTTGCGTGGGATCGTTGAAGGTGATATCCCAAAGCTACCCTTCACTGTGTACGAACCGAGCACGGTGAAGGGTACGATTTCGGGCTTCGCTTCGGGTTTACGAACGCCTTTACCAGTTTTGAGATCCCAATCGTACGCCTCGATGCCTGTGACCTTGCTCGACAACGTGGTTCCATCTGGCGACAGCTCAATGTTTGGCTTGCAGGTGTGGCCCGAGTCCGCGAGGAGTTCTTTGCCCGTATCGACATTCCAAATGCGAACGATCGATTCCAACCAACTGGCAATCGCGAATTGCTTGCCATCGGGAGAAAGGGCTGAGACATAATATCCTATCCGTTGTGGATCGAGATCGATCTTCAACAGGGATTTGCCAGATGCGATCTCGATCACTTCAAATGCGCCATTCGTTCTTGCCAAAAGCCGTTTGCCATCCAGAGCGGTGATGATATTCGACACGGTCGAATCTTTCACGCTTAGAGGAAGCTGCCGGATTTCCTTCTGCTTCACAGTATCCCAAATAATAATCGGCCCGTCTTTGATGGCGTACGCGATCGACTTCGTACCCGGAATCAGTGCGAAATCGTTGGGGACATCGACTCCAGGAATCGGCCCGTTTGCGAGCGAATTCGCGGTCGTGTCCCAAAGCTGGAGCGGCTCGCGATCGATTCGGTAATAACCGGCCTTCACTTTTTTTGATGTCATGATTTGCATCGTGACGACGTTTCCCGAATCGCCGAATTCCAGGCGGGATTCGTATGTCTCGCCCGATGTGAGTATCTTCTCCGCGAGGATTTGCCCACTGTTGAGATCGACGTGTTGAAGAATCGGTTGATTCTCGAGCAACACCACAAATTGCTTTCCATCTGGCGATACGGCAACCGAGGAACAGCGGCCGATTTTGTAGCGTTGCAGCAGTTCGCCGGTTGCCAAGTCCCAGAGCGTTACGTTGAACCCGAGGCAAAGGACTCGCTTGCCATCGGGGGTCAGGCGAAATCCAAAAGGGTTATTTGAAGAAGGCTCGCCGACATCGCGCAATTTGCGTCCGGTGGCGGCTTCAAACACACCGAGAGGTTCCTGGCCAGTTCCCGCGACCAGCGTTTTGCCATCGGGCGTGAACTGCACAAAGTGGGCATACGGCTGCCGCAACCGCACGGTGCCGAAGCGGCGAACGGCATCGGTCGGCAACGGATCGCCGTAGCGATCGACGTGCTCGGCTGGCTTTGCGGCGGGCTTCACTTCCGCGACCGGTGGCTGCGCGTGGGCCACCTGTTCGGGCCGCAGTGTCGTGCCGACGATGGTGGCGATGCAGATCAACCCGACCGTGGCCGCCATCGAGCCGATGGTTGCGAGCGAAAGCCCGGTTTTCGCCAACGCGGCCACGGCCACCGGAACAGTGCCGTTCGACAAGCCGATGGTTTTTTCGACCAACTCTGCGGATGCCCGTTCCGAGCCGATGAACAACATCACGAGCGCGACGGGCAGGTCGACGCCGCGGCGCGTCAACGCCGTCCGCAACCGTTCGCGCGCCCGTTCGAGCCGCGATTTCACGGCCGATTCCGTGCAACCGATGGCGCTGGCGACCTCTTCGCGAGACTCGCCTTGAATGCAACACGCCACCACGACCTCCCGCAACGCCTGCGGCAACCGCGCAACCTCTTCGTGGATCGTCCGGCACAACTCCCGGTTCGCAATCGTATCGCAAGACTCGCTGGCGCAGTCTTCGGGCAACGGTTGCGTGCGTCGCTTGGTGTCGCGCGCCGCCGCTTTTCGCGAAGCCCGGAGCGCCACCGAGTACAGCCACGGTGCCAGCGGTTTCGTCGTGTCGATCGTCTGGATTTGTCGCACCAACGCGAGGAACGTCGCCTGGAAAACGTCTTCGCAATCGGCCGGATTGGAGAGCGTCCGTCGGCAAACGCCCCAAACCAGCGACGAGTGGCGTTCGACAATGAGTTCGAACGCCGCCTCATCGCGACTGACGGCATAGCGATTCAGAAGTTCCGCAACATCGCAATGTCGCCGGTCGACGAGCACCCGGCGCGAGCGGGAAATGATCCGGTTCCAGTATGCGGCCATGCGAAATCTCCCCGTGCAGATAGCGTGTATCTTATATCTGCCCGAAGGGAGCGATTCGGCCCAGAGATTATTTGCAGGATGCGGTCGAGAGGATCTTCGAGTACGTTTAGCCGCGCCGCATGGGTTGCGCGATTCCATCAGAATTTTTAACCGCGAATGGCGCAGAGAACGCGGAGTAAAAACTCATGATTTCCGCACGGTTCAAGTAGAAGTTTTGTAGGTCGGGCCGGAGGCTTTGGGAGGCCCGACAGTGCTATCGCGCGGAACCTAAAAACCATGAGAGTTTTTGTCGCGGATACTCTGTCGGGCCTCATCGCAAAGCCTCTTCGGCCGCGACCTACGGCGTCTGATTGCTGGAAATGCAATCGATCCCGCAAACGGTTCCCTTAGCCCAGACGCGACAAATGTTGCGAAGAGTCGGATTCTTCGACGCTTTGCCCTCGAATCGACACCCATTCGACCAGGGCGGTTTGACCGGGCAAGAATCGGATTCTAGACTTCCGTCGCCTTTACTGATCCGTTCGATTTTCCCGACGGGCGACATGCGCGACGAGCTTCCCGTTTACCATTCTGCTGCGGATCGTTTCCTCGACATTGTCCTGCTATTTACGCCTGCGCTGTTGTTGGGCGCGCTCGCTGCGGAATCGTGGTCGGCGGCCATGGGCATTGGTGCTATCGTGTTTGCGGTGGTCGGTGCAGCGTTTCTACGTTCGCGAAAAGTGTGGCAGCCGCCTGCCAGTGGCGCGATCATTTTGCTCTACTTGCTCGCCTTCGGTTGGTGTTGGCATCAAACGCGGAACGGCTCGGGGACGTTGGCCCCGGCCGTTCGCGGCATCGTGTTGCTCATCGCCGTCGTCCTCACCGCGCTCTACGACTTGTACCGAACGGGGGCCGAACCGCGACGCCGCGCGAAGCACTTTTGCGCACGCATTTGCAATCGCCAATTCTGGCCATCGCAGCTTTCGGACATCCGCGCGTTGCCCGAAGTCCGCGGCCTTCGCGATGCCGTCGCCATCGAGCCAGGGCCGGTGTTTCCGCTACTGACCGACCCCAACTCGAATGTGCGAATCGCTGCGTTTTCCGCACTCGATGGCCGTACGGCGTGGCGTTCCCGCGAGGCTGCGACGGTGCTGAATGCGGCACAACGCGCGAGCGAACCGAGCGTTCGCAGTGTGGCCGTCGGCGCGTTGGCGACGATCGACGATCCCGCCGTGGTGCAAGGCTTGGCGGAGTTCCTGCGCGACCCGGACGCCGAGGTTCGCGCGGCCGCCGTGGCTGCGATTTTGTCGCAGCGCGGGCGGAAGTGGGCATTCGTTCGCGATGCCGTACGCGCGTACCTTAGCGACGCGAAATTCACGAGCGATGGGGGGCTACCAGGGGCGACCGGTTACCTGCCCGTTATGGCTACCTGCGATCTGACCGTGTGGGCCGGTGAACCCGAACCGCTCGGTGGTCGGGCGGTACGATCGCTGGTCGAGCATTACTCGCGGATTCTGGAAACGACGGGCGATTACGATCTCGTCACCGATCTCGCGCGACACGTGACGGACCCGAACACGCCGGCCGGTCTGCGAGTCGAATTGGCTGCGCTGTTGAGGTCGTTTGAATATCTCACGCCAGAACTGCTCGATCGCATGACGAATTCGGACCAGCCCGGTGCGGTGCGGTTGCTGGCCGCCGAAGCGATTTTGACCGCCGACCCGAACGACTCCGACGGTATCGACGTTCTACGCGGCCTCGGTCGGCAACCCAACCGCGAGATGGCCCTGGCGATTGCCCGCGTGCTACAACAACGACTCGGCATCGATTTAGGCCTGCCAATGCAGGGAATCGCGATGAACAGCAAGCAAGCGGGCGAAATCGCCAAGCGCGTGCTGCAATGGGCCACGGGCCGCACGATCAACGGCCTGCCCACCCCCGGCGTCGGAATGCCACCACTCACGCCCGCCCCTCGAAATTCTTCCGAGAGCGCCGGTTCGGTGCCGATGTTGCCACCCGCCAAACAAATGAAACTCGGCCGCAAACCCTGGTAGATTTCTTCGCAGTCGAAAAGAAGATCGCCTTGACCGAGCGGCGAATCCTTGGAAACGACTTCGTACCAAGAGTTACTCATCGTCGTCCGTGTGGTTTCGGAGCCAAGAAAGACTAATTTTCGGTGATTCGGGGCGCTTTTGTTAATCGATCGCATCCCTCTTGCGTCGTGCGAAGCACGACGCACAGGCGAGCGGGGTGTGTAAGCACCCTGATCCTTCCTGTGTCGCAGACAACCTCAATTTCAATGAGACAATCTCTACCCATATACATTGCGCAAGACACTGGCTATATCAGGGTGCTTACACACCCCGCTCGCCAAGAATGGTGGGAGCAATTGCAAAAAATGAAGGCCAATCTGAAAGTGTCTATAAGTCCACTTCACGCATAAACATGCGCCCGGCGAGCGGCACGGCGTAAGCGTGCCGTGGTAGCCGCAGAGGGTTCCCACGGCACGCTTACGCCGTGCCGCTCGCCGGGTTTTGAGAATTCACATCGAGTGGTGATACAGAATTGACAATTCAGAATGCGATGCCGCTTTGCAAAATTCGAGGACGGCCAGAGCAACCGGTACGCGCCGAGGGTGACGCAAAGCACCGGTCACAGTGGTGGGTTAACGCTCGCCGCCAGGGGAAGTTCCTGGGGAGGCCTCGAAACCCTACTTGGGTTCCGGATGCGCGGCCCGCAACGCTCGCAACGCTTCCTCGGAAGCGGTGGCCTTGAACCGGTCGTTTTCGAACAGCCAGTCATTATCGATCAGCACAACCGCAGCGCCCAGCGTGTCATCCCCGAGCGCGTCGGCCCACGGCCGGAGCAACTCCGGGCGGAGTGATCGCAAGCGTGGAAGTAACTGCCCGGCCCGGACCGCGCGAAACCGTTCGGCCTCGTACAGGTAATCCACCTGGATTAGCATCAAGACTGTCAGCAACTCCTCTACCGGACCGCCGGTGGCCGTCCCGAAACCATCACTCCATTTGCTGACCACGTCCTTTGGTAGCTGCTTGACGCGGGCGAGCATCTTTTGCGACTCTGCCGGCAGGAACTCCTCCCCCTTCCAGAGCGGGCTGAACTTGACGATGACCTGCCACAAGGTGAGGACTTTCACTTGCTGCTCGGTTACTTGGTCGACTGCGGCCCCCCAGTCCTTAAGCGTCTCGGGGGGCATCTTGGCGCCCGCCCGCTTGAGTAAGTCCACGTTCTCGAAACGGCGATTCTCAAGCCGTTTCGCCGTCTGACTCGCCCACTCGGCGACGGGACTCTTCGCTGGCGTTATCCCCGGATTTGGTAGGGGAACGCCCGTGGGGTTCGAAGCCGATGGCTTTGGGGACGGCGCCTGTTGCACAACGGAGTGATCCGGGCCCTGCTTCGGGGTAGAAGCGGTGCCCTGGTCCTGACCTCTTTTGCTGCACGCGGCGCACAGGATCGGGAGTAACAAGACGCTTACCTGCATGAGCTTGGCCTGCATGGTACATCTCCACTACGAAGGTTGAGCAACCTTCTGGCCGAACAGGTGTTTATCCCAATCCCTACATGAGATAAACAATTTATTCTGAATCTACAGATGAGATAATACCGGCCCTCTCAACGTTGCGTCAAGAATTTTATTGCGTTTCCCGATTCGCCGCGCCGCGTCGTCTTCGGAGCGAAGCGCGTGGGCTACTTACGTGGAGCACGCGGCTCGCGTGCAGTCAAACCACACGCGAGCCGCGTGCGCTACTTATCGCTACGCAAAGCCTACGCGGCGGCGCGGCGAATTCATCCCGATTCGACTCCACCCATACGATTTCGCACAGTCAAAAAATCGGAGGCGATCCGACGTAAGTCGACTTTTGCGACGTGCGCGAACGTACGCAAAAGTGTCGCTAAATGACGCAAAAGTGTCGCGTCCGGTCGATTTTAGGGCGCATGCGGTCGATTTTAGGGCGCGTCCGGTCGATTTTTAACCGGGTCTTGCGGCGAGTGTCGGATCGACTGACGTCGCCGTAACCTCAGACAAGCCATCAGAATAACGCGATATCGCTCGAAGCAAATCAGCGAAAGCCGATCAAAAAGGGGCATTTTGGGACGCAAAACACCCCAGAACACGGTTTTTGGCGCGTCCGCAATTGTGACTTACGTCGATTATGAGAGAGATGCTTTTCTCACTTTGCGAAATCGTAACAGACGAGTTTGCCCTTACCGCGGACGTAGAGCAAGCCGTGGCTCAGAACGGGGGGTGCCCAACACGGGCTGGCGAGGTCGGGCGATTCCCACTTTGCGACTTCGTCGAACTTCTTCGCGTCGATTTTGAACAACCGCAAGTCGCCGTTTTCGCCGAGGCTGAGGAAGTGCCCATCGACTTTGAGCAGCGTGCAGCGTGTGGCCCGTTTCTCGCGCCACATGCGGTTGCCCGTCGCGAGTTCGATGCACCGCAAATCGCCATCGGAGTCGTGCCGCCCGTCGGAACCGAAGAGGTACCCACCATCGTGAATCGGCGTGTTCCAGTGGCTCGCGAGCGCGCGTTCCTCGCGGTCCTTCCCGGCATCGGTCCAAACTTCCGTCGCGCCCGAAAGGTCGGCTTTCACTTTCACGCACGCCGTGCCGACGCGATAACATTCGCTAATCAAGATCGTGTCGCCGATGACCACGGGGTTCGCGGCATTCACGCTTTCGAGGTCTTTCGAGCGCCACGGATAGCGAAAGTGCTGCTTGCCCGTGGCGGGGTCGAAGCCGACGAGGCCCGCACGCGCGAAGTATAACCCGATCCGCTGGCCGTGCAGTGTCACCACGGTGGGGCTGCTGTAACTCGCGAGATCGTCGAGTGCGGCATAGCGGACTTTGCCCGTCTTTTTGTCGATCGCCACGATGCCGGAGCCGTTCGGTTTGGCCTCGCGCAAGTCGGTCGGTCGCGGGCCTTTCGGACTACCCCCGACGGCCACGATTATTAAATCGCCTTCGATCACCGGCGAACTACCGACGCCGAAGAAATTCTGATGGAAGTGATACTCGGCCCGCGTGTCGAAACTCCAAACGAGCTTGCCCGCGCTACTGATGCAGTTTAATAATCCTTCGACGCCGTAGGTGTAGATGCGGTCGCCATCGACGACGGGGCCGCACCGCGGGCCATCGTCGTAGCCGTAGAGGTCTTCGTATTTGAAGTTGTAATCGTAGTTCCAGACCAACTCGCCGTTGAGCGCATTTCGGCACGTGAGGCGAGCGGTCGTTTCAAACGCATCGAAGTGATACAGTTTGCCATCGGCAACCGCCGGCGGCGCGTACCCGCGACCGAGTTTGCACTCCCAAACCTTCGCCAGCCCCTCGCGCGGCCACGCCGTCCGGATGTTCTTCTCGGTGGAGACATTGTCCCCGGTCGGCCCGAGGAACTTCGGCCAGTCGGAACCTTCGCGGCCCGGTGCAACCGGTTTGACATCGGCGGCCTTCGAACAACCGAAAACGATCGCGGCACACAAAAAGAGAACGATTCGCATGGGATGACCCGAAATGGTAGGCATAACGAAACCGAGCGGCGAACCGGTTGGTCCGCCGCTCGGAATGACGTTGTCGGGGAAGGGAAGGATGGGGGTGCCCTGAGCCGCACCCTCCAGCACTTATGGCTGCACCTTCCGGCCTGACCAGGTTCACACCTTCAGGTCGGTCAGGCCCCCACCCATCCGAACCCCGACAACAAATTTCTCAAATGCGGCCCCACGGACGTTCGTCCGTGGGCTTTGTTTATCTCATCACTCACCACTCGACACTACTTTTTCGTTTGTCCGCGGGCAAAAATACTCGCGACGAAGTTGAGCACGTCGTTGGCACTCGACTCGTTATACCCGTAGTTTCGAATCAGGCGAGACTTCACCACGTCGATTTTTTCTTGCGTCGCTTTATCGACGACGTTCGAAACGATACTGCTGAGTTTAATGCTGTCCTTTTGGTCCTCGAACAGTTTCAGTTCGAGTGCCTTCTGGAGCCGTTCGTTCGTGCGATAATCGAACTTCTTGCCATCGATGGCGAGCGCACCGATGTAATTCATGATCTCGCGGCGGAAGTCGTCTTTGCGGCCATCGGGAATGTCGATCTTTTCTTCGACGCTGCGCATCAGTCGTTCGTCGGGTTCGATGTAATTGCCGGTGTAGCGATCGCGCACCTTCTCGCGTTGCGTGTACGCCTTCACGTTGTCGATGTAGTTCCCGCAGAGTTTCGCGAGCGCTTCATCGTCGGCCGCGATAGCGCGCTGCACTTCGTTTTTGACCACGTCTTCGTACTCCTCGCGAACGACGGCGAGCAACTCTTTGTAATGGCGATACTGGTCCTCGTCGCGAATCAGCGAGTGGTGACGTAGCCCCGCTTCGAGTTCGTGCATCACCATGAACGGGTTGATGTTGTCTTCGTCCGGGTGCGCCACGAGCGCGTTGGAAATCTTGTCTTGAATGTAGCGCGGGCTGATGCCGGTCATCCCTTCGTTGAGTGCGTCGCGCTTCAGTTCGATGACGTTATCTTCGGTGAAGCCCGGCAGCGTTTTGCCGTTGTACAGTTTCAGCTTCTGCATCACGCTCAGGCCGGCGTGCTTCGGCGGGTTCAACCGCGTCAGCACCGCCCACATGGCCGCCACCTCGATCGTGTGCGGGGCAATGTGCTTGCCGAGAACGCGATCGACGTTGAAATCCTTCTCGTAAATCCGCACCTCGTCCTTCAACCGCGTCACGTACGGCACGTCGATCTTCACCGTTCGATCTCGTAACGCTTCCATGAACTCATTGTTCTGCAAACGTTTATATTCTGGCTCGTTCGTGTGCCCGAGGATTACCTCGTCGATGTCCGTTTGCGCGAACTTCTTCGGCTTGATCTTGTGTTCCTGGCTCGCGCCGAGCAGGTCGTAGAGGAACGCGACGTCGAGCTTCAGCACTTCGATGAACTCGACGATGCCGCGGTTCGCGATGTTCAGTTCGCCGTCGAACGAGAACGCGCGCGGGTCCGAATCGCTGCCGTACTCGGCGATTTTGCGGTAGTTGATGTCGCCGGTGAGTTCGGTGCTGTCCTGGTTCTTTTCGTCTTTTGGCTGGAAGGTGCCAATGCCGATCCGGTCCTTTTCACTGAGCGTGAGCCGGGAGATTTTCACTTCTTCCGACAGCATCTTCGTCCAGTCGCCCGCGTACTTCGCCAACCGCAACTTGTACTCGAACCGGCTGTACGGCGAGAGGTCGCCCTTGATCTTCACCGAGTACGGGTGCGGCTTCACGCACTGTTCGTTCAGCACCGCCAGTAGCGATTCGCGTTGCTCTTCGGGTACGAGTTGCAGCGGTTCGCTGTGCATCGGGTCGCGGGTCCAACCGCTACCGTCGGGATTCTTCCAGGAGAACGTGTAGAGCATCCCCGCGTCGGATCGCGAGTATTCCTCGAGGCCGCGTTTCAGCAGGCGGGCGATGGTCGACTTCGCCGAACCGACGGGGCCGTGGAGCAGAATCACCCGGCGTTCGGTGCCGTAACCGAGTGCGGCACTCTTGAAGGTGTTCACCAATTGCATGAGTTGCCGGTCGAGGCCGTAGATGCCATCGCCGTGCCGCGAGGCAAATTCGGTGAAGAACTTGAAGCGGATCCGCTTCTCTTTATTCTCGTAAACGTCTTCGGTGCCGTGCGACAGGATCATGTCGTATAGGCGTTGGAATGCGGTGCGCGTCACGCCGGGGTTCTTCAGAATGATTTCGAGGTAGTCGGCGAAACTGCCTTCCCAATGGAGTTTGCGGAAGTCTTGAACGTCGATCTGACTGCGTAAGGTGTCGAGGATTGCCGTAACCGTGGCCATGTGCTTCTCCTTAAGGGGACCGCGCAACGCAGCCCGTTTCATTATCGTCGCTATCGCAAGCCGCCCACGCGAACGAGAAAGGGAGAGCGTGTGGCCAACCTACGTTCGGTCAATCGAGAACAATGTCGGCAAGAGCTAAAGCATTGTACCGTAGCGACGTGGCCGTTTCCAAAAATTCGACGCAGTTCGGCCAACGGCGTCTGGCGTGTTCACCCGAGCCATGCCGGAGTTTCGCCCTCGGCGGGGAGTTTCACGACGCTCGCGCTAATAATGTGCTCGTGTTGCAAAATTTCATTGACGGCGGCTTCGGGTGGGTTCGCGTCGAGGTTCATGACGCCGATCGCTTCGCCGCCGGGAGCTTGGCGACCGAGATTCATCGCGCCGATGTTGACGCCGTGCTTGCCGAACGTGTTGCCCATGAAGCCGACGACGCCGGGGCGGTCGTAGTGGCTGAAGATGAACAGCAAGCCATCGAGGTACGCTTCGAGGCGGAACTGCCCGAGGCGAACGAGCCGCAGATACTGGTTGCCGAACAGCGTGCCGGCGGCGGTGTAAGTCTTTTTGTCGGTCTCGACATCGGCTTGCATCAGCGATGCGAAGTCTTCTTTTTTGGGCGACGACGACGCGACGATTTCGATGCCGCGATCCCGCGCCATCACTTCCGCATTTACCAGATTCACGCCGCCCATGTGCGATTCGAGCAACCCCGCCGTGAATGCGGACGTCAGCAGTTGCGTCTTGCGGCTCGCCAGATCGCCCTTGTACGTCAGCATCACTTTCTTGATTCGCCCGTGGCACATCTGCGCGTGCAACATGCCGAGGCGACGCGCGAGATCGACGTATTGCCGCAACTCGTCGAGTTCCTTGCGATTGACGGCGGCCATGTTCACCGCATTCAACACGATGCCTTTCAGCAGGAAATTGGCGATCAGTTCTGCCGCCTCAATCGCGACGTTCTCTTGCGCTTCGACGGTCGATGCTCCGAGGTGCGGCGTGAGGACGATGTTCGGCGCGGTCAGCAACGGGTTGTCAGCTACGGCGGGTTCGACGGTGAACACGTCGATGCCCGCACCCGCGATCGTGCCCGCTTTCAGCGCGTCGGCGAGCGCCTGTTCGTCGATGATTCCCCCGCGGGCCACGTTCAACACGCGGGCGGTTTTCTTCATCTTTCCGAGTTCCGCCGCCCCGATCAGGCTCTTCGTGTCGTTCGTTAGCGGTACGTGAATCGTCAAATAATCGACCTCGGGCAGCATCGCCTCGATGCTCGCGGCGGCCTTGTAACCCATCTCGGCGACCTTCTCCGGCGTGACGAACGGGTCGAATGCGAGCACCTTCATTTCGAGGCCCACGGCGCGTTTAGCGACTTCTCGCCCGATGCGCCCGAGACCGATGACGCCGAGCGTTTTGCCGGTGACTTGCGTGCCGACGAACTTGCTGCGATCCCACTTGCCCGCCTTCATGGTGGCGTCGGCTTGCGGAACGAGACGCGACAGCGACATGAGGAGCGCGATGGTATGTTCGGCGGCGGAAACTGTGTTGCCGCCGGGCGTGTTCATGACGATCACGCCCTTGCGGGTGGCCGCCACGACGTCGATAGTATCGACCCCGACACCGGCCCGCGCGATCGCCCGCAGCTTGCCGGGATTCTCGAGCATCTCTGCCGTAATCTTCGCCGCCGAACGCACGATCACCGCATCGTACGTCGGCAACACCGCCTTCAACTCGGTCGGATTCTTGCTGAGTTCGGGGCGATGGTCGACCGACACGCCGAGCTTTTTGAGCGTCTCGGCGGCCGCGGCTTCGAGGTTATCGGCAATGAGAACGCGAGGCATTTCAGATCCACCTGATACGGGAGAAGGAACGCGAAAAGTCATTTTACGAGAGACGCCAGCGAATGGCGGGGTTCATTCGATATTGGAGCCGCTCGTCGGGATCGAGATCGTCGCATTGCCCATTGCCTAAGAACCGCTCTCGCATTAAGAACACCCTCAGTGATTTTTCTCGTTCCCATTACGCCGTCTTCCTACGGTCAGAATGTCAAACAAGGCCTTCTTTTCCCGCCTGTTGGGCGGCTCGACGACCACGTTTGTGGGCTTCGTTCTCACGTGCGGTGTGTTGCTGTTGAGCGTGTGGTTGACCGACCGCAACGTGCGCCGAATCGCCGACGCGAACGAAGAGTTGCAAGCCGACGTGTTGCGACAATCGAGAGCAATCGGCCTGCTGACGGACGCGGCGGGGCTGTTGATGCTCGGGGGCGTGTATTGGCTCATCCGGCGGAACAATCGTCGCCAATTGCGTGCCTCCGAACTGTTGGCCGAGCAGAAAGAACGGCTACGGACCACGCTCGCCTGCATCGGCGATGCCGTCATTTCGACCGACTGCAATGGCGACGTAACATACCTCAACGCCGTTGCGGAATCGCTGACGGGGTGGACCGATGCCGACGCGGTGGGCCAGCCGCTGACGCAGGTGTTTCACATCGTCAACGAATCGACGCGGCAGGCGGTCGAGAACCCGGCAACGCGGGCGTTAAAAGAAGGCACCATCGTCGGGCTGGCGAACCATACGATGCTCATTTCAAAAGATGGCACCGAACGGCCGATCGACGATAGTGCCGCGCCGATCCGCTGCAAAGACGGCCAGATCGTCGGTTGCGTGCTGGTGTTCCGCGACGTGAGCGAACGGTATCGAGAACAGGATAAGTTGCGGGCGAGTGAATCGCGTTTCCGCGCCGCAGTCGGAGCCGTGAGTAGCCTGATCTGGACGAACGACGCCCAGGGCCGCATGGCGGGCGGGCAGCCGGGCTGGGGGAACTTCACGGGGCAGACACTCGAGGAGTATCAGGGTTACGGTTGGGCTAAGGCCGTCCATCCGGATGATGCTCAACCGACCATCGATGCATGGAACGAGGCGGTGGCCGAGCGGAAAATCTTCGTTTACGAACATCGCGTACGCCGGCACGACGGCGAGTGGCGCAACTGCACGGTTCGTGCGGTGCCGGTATGCGATTCCAGCGGCGCGATTCGCGAATGGGTCGGCGTGCATACCGACATCACCGAGCAGAAGCGCGATAGCGAGCAGTTACGCCGCAGCGAGGAGCGATTGCGGCGGGTGTTCGATGCCCAGTCGGTCGGGATGATCGAGTGGGATCTCGAACGCAGCGTCATCACGGCGGCGAACGAACATTTTCTGAACGCGGTGGGGTACACCGCGGCAGACGTCGCCGCCGGTCGGCTCGATTTCCGGGCGATGACGCCGCCCGAATGGACCGCTCGCAACGAAGCCGGCATCGTCGAGCTACGCCAGACCGGTCGGGCACGCGCTTACGAGAAAGAGTACCTCCGCAAGGATGGCTCGCGGGTACCGATCCTGATCGCGGGCATTCGCTTCGAGGACAGCGACCGGGCCGGAATGTCGTTCATCGTCGATCTGAGCGAACAGAAACGCGCGGAGAAACAACTCCGCGAGAGCGAAGTGCGATTCCGCGCGATGGCGGACAACATCCCCCAACTGGCATGGATCGCCGATGCCAACACCGACGGTCAGATCCACTGGTTCAATCGCAATTGGTTCGAGTATACCGGAACCACTTTGGAAGAGATGAAGGGGCGCGGCTGGGTAACGGTTCATCACCCCGATCACGTCGAAAATGTCGTGCGAAAATTCACCGAACACGTTCAGAAGGGCATCGACTGGGAAGACACATTTCCGCTGCGCCGCAAGGACGGCCAGTATCGCTGGTTTCTGTCGCGGATGAACGTCATCCGCAACGAATCCGGATCGTCGGTACGAATCTTCGGCACGAACACCGACATCACCGAACAGCGGGCACTCGAGGAAGATTTGCGCAAGATCACGGCGAAACTGTCCGAGGCCGGCCGCCGCAAAGACGAATTCCTTGCGACGCTCGCGCACGAACTCCGCAACCCGCTCGCACCAATCCGTAACGGCTTGCAAATTCTGCGGATCGCGGACGACACGACGACGATCGAGCGCGTCCGCACGATGATGGAACGTCAACTCGCACAGATGGTCCACCTCGTCGACGACTTGCTCGACGTGAGCCGCATCAGTCGCGGGAAACTGCAACTCCGCAAGGAGCGGGTCGAACTCGCAACGGTGCTGAACGACGCCGTGGAAACGAGCCGCCCCATCATCGACGCCGGCGGCCATACGCTCGTCGTGAAGTTGCCACCGGAGCCGATCTTTCTCGACGCCGACGCGACCCGGCTCGGGCAGATTTTCTCCAACCTCCTCAACAACGCCGCGAAGTACAGCGAGCACGGTGGCCTCATAAAGCTAGTGGCCTCGCAAGAAGTGACGAGTGGTGAGTGGCGAGTGACGAGTGGGAAAGAAGCAGGGACAAGACTCTCTTCTCACTCTGCACTAACCACTCACCACTCACCACTCACCACTACTGTAAGTATCACCGATACCGGCGTCGGCATTCCTCCGGAGATGCTTCCCAAAATCTTCGAGATGTTCACGCAAGTCGATCGCACGCTGGAGAGGTCGCAAGGCGGTTTGGGTATCGGGCTGACGCTCGTAAAGCGGTTGGTCGAGATGCACGACGGGAGCGTCGAAGCCCGCAGCGAAGGCCACGGCATGGGGAGCGAATTCATCGTGCGGCTACCCGTCGCAAGTATGGAGAAACCGATGGCGAATCCGACACTCGCGACACAACACACACCGCAAGCCACGGCTTTGAAGGTGTTAATCGCCGACGACAACGAAGATTCGGCGATGACCCTGGCGATGATCCTGAAAATCATGGGCAGCGAAGTTTGCACGGCACACGACGGAATGGAAGCCGTGGAAGTGGCCACCGCGTTCCGCCCCGATGTGATTTTGCTCGACATCGGGATGCCGCGGTTGAATGGCTACGAAGCCTGCCGTCGCATCCGCGAACAACCGTGGGGCGAGAAAATCGTGCTCGTCGCGCTCACCGGCTGGGGCCAAGACGAAGATAAACGCCGCTCGCAAGAAGCGGGCTTCACGCACCACATGGTCAAGCCGATCGACCCCGCCGTTCTCAAGAAATTGCTCTACCCACAATGAACCGTTCCGGAATTCGCGTTCCGAATTATGCGGGGCGCGAATTTGGGCAATTTGCGGCGCGTATTTCGGTTGCGCGAACTGGCGTCGGCGCGAACCTCCTTCCATTTCCTGGGTGAGCTTGACCGATTGACGGCGCGACGGAATGATCGGGACATGCGGTTCTACTGGAGAATTTTGATCGCGGTCGCCTTCGCTTCGCAATCCGGTTGTCGAGTATTCGACCGTTGGAGCCGCGATCGGGAACGGGAACGTCCGTCGGCGGAACCGGCGTCGCGGGGCCGCGACTGGATCCGCGACCGTAACCGCGACGCGGACTCGCCCCGCCCCAAAAGCTACCTCGACGCCCCCGGCGTGCCGTCGTCGAACTTGCGGCCCGGTAAATCGGGTATCTCCGTGCCGGCTGCCGATTCGGGGGCCGGCCAGCGGATCATTTCCGGCACCGTCGAAGACCCCGAAGGCCGCGCCGTCGAAAATGCCTTCGTTACCGTCGAACATTCCGATGCCGCCCAGGCCGGTCACGGCGCGCCGATGGGCGTGCAGACGGATCGCGGCGGTTTCTTCAGCATTCAAGGCTTGAAGGCGAACGAGACGTACATCCTGACCACGCTGGTAAAAGCGGGCGGACGCTCGTTCGGCAGTCGGCAATACGTGAAGGTGCCCAACGACCGCATTCGGCTGCAACTCCGCGAAGATTTGGCGTTATCGTCGACGCGCCCCGATGGCGATCTGCCGCCGAGTGGCCCGATGATTCCGAGCGGCGAACGCTCGCCGATCCCGCCGTTGTTCGACACGCCCGGCAATGGCGGCGTGTTGCCGCAACCGAGCGAAGCGGGTGGAAATGGCTGGTCGCCGGTCGCACCGCGAACGGCACCCGTACGGCCCGATCTATTCGCGCCCGGCCCGCAGCCCGATCATCGCAACAGTCCCCCCGTGAGCATTCCGGGGCCGACACTGTTGCCGCCCCCATCCGGGGCAGGAACCTCGCGTTCGATCGCGCGCGACTCCGGTTTCGCGTTACTCGATGTCGCCGGGGAACGCCGTGCCCTCCCGAGCGGTCGCGTCGGCGAATTGGTGTTGTTGGACTTCATGACGACGAATTGCGTGCCGTGCAAGAAGGCCATTCCGTCTTTGAAAGCGATGCAAGACAAGTATCGCAACGACTCGCTCGAAATCATCGGCGTCGTCTGCAATGAGGGCGACGAGAAACAGCGTCGCGACGTGGCATCGCGGTATCGTCGCGAACAGCGATTGAACTACGATCTCTACGTGGAACCATCCGTGGGCCGTCTACAGGATCGCTTCGATGTGAGTAGTTACCCGACGCTGATCCTCATCGATAGCGCGGGCAAAATTCTCTGGCGCGGCCACCCGAAAGACATCGACAAGCTCGAACGCATTTTGAATGACGCGGTCGCAAGCCGTTAGCCGACTCGCGCCAAAAATAAATCGCCCGATTCGCCAAGTTTTCCTCGCGCGCACGTTTCACGGAAAATCCACCTCCCCGTTCGCCCAGACTCCGCAAAATGCGTTAAGCTGGCGAAGCCCTGCTAGATAGCGCGACTATCCCGGTTGTATCGCGCGGTTCCGGTCGAACCGATTGCACGCAAAATGAATCGGTGTTGTGCGCAGATTTCCAGAACTTAGTCTAAAGTATCTGTGGTTCGTCGGATTCGATTGGATCGGGGCAGGGTCACTTGCCACGCGACTTTACGGGAGATTGGTCATCATGATGCACCCCTTACGCACACTCGCCCTTTCTGTCGTCGGCCTGTGTGCCGCCAGCAGTTCCGCATTCGCGGGCTGGAACAACGTGTTCCAGGTTTGCTGTAACGACCGCCCGCGCACGAGCACCAGCTACGCCGCCCCAACAGGCGACGACTGCTGCCCGAAGCCCGAAGCCCGCGTCAGCTACGTGCAGCGCTGCTACTATCAGCCCGTCACCGAGTACAAGCGCGAATCGTACTACGTGCCGATCAAGGAAAACGTGCGTTCGTCTTATTACGAACCGGTCACATCGGTTCGCTACAGTAGCTACTACGACCCGTGTTCGGGCCAGTGCCAACAGATCGCAGTACCACAGACGAGCTACCGCTTACGCGAACAGTGTAACTCGGTCACCCGCTGGGTCGAGCAGTCCCGCACCGTGCCCGTGACTTCCTACAAGCAAGTGACGATGTACCAACCGGTCGTGACGTACTATTACCCGCCGGTCTCCTCGACATCGTCGTTCTCAATCCCGGCCGCACCGGCGTTCCCGCCACGCATCGACGAACTTCGCCAGACCCCACCCGTGCAAATGCCCGGCAACGATTCGACCCCACTAACGATCCCCTCGCCGGGTTTGCAGACCGCACCGAGTTCGCAACCCCGCACGATGCCACCCGCAACGTCGAAACCGACGACGGGAATCTCGGCCTACACTGCATCGCGCCGTGGCAGCATCCGCGGTGAAGTCGTGACGAGCGATCAGTTCTCGCCCCGCCCCGGTACGAAACTCGTGTTCGTGAGTGCCGCCAACAACGACGAACGCGAGTACGCCAAGGCGAACGAGTTCGGCGAATTCGACGTGAAACTACAACCCGGTGAATGGCACGTCTACATGGGTAACGGCGATGGTCGCGCCGTCTATTACAAGAAGATTCGCGTCAGCGATACCGACAACCGCAACGTGACGTTGGTGAGTCGATAGCTTTCAGCAGTCAGCTTTCAGCAGTCAGCTTTCAGCAATCAGCTTTCAGCAATCAGCTAAGAACGAGAGCCGATGGGTTTCACCCGTTGATAATGGGTGCAATCCCTCCCACGGTTCCACCATGGGCTACGTGAGCGATCCCTTCAGGATCGAAGAACCAGCAAACCCCGACACTGAAGGTGTCGCTCTTTCAGCCCATGGTGGAACCATGGGGTTGCGAACCATGGATGTGGGTGTTCGTTGATAATGCCTCCCACGGTTCCACCATGGGCTACGTGAGCGATCCCTTCAGGATCGAAGAACCAGCAAAACCCGACATCTCTGGGCTACCTGGGTAAAACTGCCAACATCGGCATCCGCACATTAAATCCGAGCCGCTCGCCGACGAATGATGCGGTAGTCTCGACGAATCCCGGAACGATGAGAGATCGACTGCCATGAAGCGTTTACTCGCGATTCCTCAGTATGTTTGTCTGGTTTTGGCATCGGGTTGCGGACGAACCACCCCGTCGCTGACGCCCGACGAACTCGTCGCGAGTTGGGAGAAACACAAGGGCCAGACTGTGGTTCTGTCGGGGCCGCCAAAAATCCTCGTCCCCGGTAAGAATCTGGCAATGTTCTACGCGACGGACGGGAAAAACCGAATCATGGCCGAAGTCGTAGACGGTTTCGAGAACTTGAAGTCCGGCGAGCCTTGTAGGCTCAGCGGCACGTTGAAGGGTATCGACAACAAGACAATCGTCATCGAGGGCTGCAAGGTGTTACCTTGAGCGACGACCGGAAGCGAACCCGCCTTTGGGTTCACTGCGTCGCGCTTACGACTTCAACATGCCGACGCTTTTCGCGTAGTTGAAGATCCCGCCCGCTTCGATGATCGGTGCGACTTCGCCCAGCGAGCTAATCGTCCACGTGTCGCCGGTGGTGAGGTTCTTCAGTTCGCTTTTGGCCAAATCGACGCGCAATTCGTCGCCGGTGCAGATCGTGTCGATCAATCGCGTCGGGCACTCGATCGGGACGAGGTATGCGCCGTTGACGCTGTTTCGGTAGAAGATTCGCGCGTAAAACTCGGCGATCACGCACTGAATCCCGGCAGCAGCCAAGGCGATCGGTGCGTGTTCGCGGCTGGAACCGCAACCGAAGTTTCTGCCGCCGACAATAATTTTGTACGGCGAGACGAATTCGTCGGCGGGGCCGTGGAACGGCACGTGCCCTTTCGGCAGCCCGGCCGCGCCGGGTGGTACTCCACAAAGTGCGAATTTACCGAACATTTTGTATTCGGCCGCAATCGACGGGTTGTACGTCAGATACTCGGCGGGGATGATCTGATCGGTGTCGACGTTATCGCCTAAAACGTAGGCTTTTCCTTCGATGATCATTTGCATGGTGTGGCTCATCTTCAGTGTGGAAACGGCTGCGGTTGCGGCGAAATTTCCGGGTGAGAACGGAGTTGGTACGCATCCCGACTCGCTTGCGATCTTCATGCTATGCTATAGCAAACGGCGATAGATTTCTAAGCCGATGTCGCGTGGAAATCGGAAGAGGCGACGGGTGGTTACCGAAGAGACACGCATGCGCGCACGACTCACCCTGGAAATCGGCGACTGTGCCCCCCAGTGCGTGGAACTGGTTCCGGGCCAGCCTGCGACGCTCGGGCGAAGCCGCGATAGTACCGTCGTGCTTCAGGAAGATCTCGCATCGCGACTCCATGCCAAAGTCTATTTTGAAGAAGGCCGTTGGGTCGTCCGCGACTTCGGCCTGAACGGCACCCGCGTGAACGGCCTGAAGGTCAACGGTGCCTCGGAATTGGCCCACGGCGCGACGCTACAAATCGGCACGACGGTCTTTCAGTTTTCGTTTTCGGATGTGAAGGAGCCAGGGTCTTCGTCGCGTTCGTTGACCGAAACTGCGGCGCGTCCGCCCACTTATCGCGAGATGGTCGATACGAACCTCGAAACGGCCAACCCCGAACAGGCCTCGTTTAATTCGCCCGAACGCCAAGCGACGGCGGCCATCGCGCACGCGGTGGACCGGCGAACGCCCGAAGGAATTCGCTCGGGCAAGAAGGGTCACTTACTCAGCGATTCGCTCCTCGAATCGGCCGCGTCGCAACTGAAAGTCGACGAACTGACCGCGCTCTGTCGGTTCATGACGGCCGCCGTCGAACTGACCGACCCGCACGCGATGATCCGCCTGGCACTACGGTCGGTACTCACGCAAACGGCCGCAAAAGTCGCGGGCTACCTCAGCCTCGACCCATCCGACCCTTCGCCGAAGTTCGTCTTCCCCGATCAGTCTACCGTCGATGTTCCCCTGAGCCGACGATTGACCGAGCGAGTCCGCACGGAAAAGAAAACGATCTGGCACTCGCAAGACACCGCAAAGCATCAAGCCCAACCGGGTACTGAAAGCCTGTTCGCCTACCAGGATGCACTCTGCTTGCCGCTGTCGGCGAACGGCGAAATCTACGCGGCACTCCACGTGTATCGCACCGGTACTGGATTCTCCGAACGCGATGTGCGATTCATCGAAGCCATCGGTGGCTACCTCAGTCGCGGTCTGGAACTGCACCGCAACCGCCGCAAACTCGAAGCCGAAAACAACCGCCTGCGGGCAAGCGTGCCGACGGCCGACGAACTCATCGGCGATAGCACCGCGATCATGTCGCTCCGCCAGCAGATCGCGAAGGCGGCTCCGCTGCCGTTCACGGTGCTCATCCACGGCGATAGCGGTTCGGGCAAGGAACTCGTTGCGCAGGCACTGCACACGCAGAGCAACCGTGCGGGTGGGCCGCTCGTCGTCGTCAACTGTGCCGCCATCACGCCGACATTGCTCGAAGCGGAACTGTTCGGCTACCGCAAAGGGGCGTTTAGCGGGGCGGATCGCGATCATCCGGGTCTCTTCGAGCAAGCCGACGAAGGCACGCTGTTTCTCGATGAAGTCGGCGAACTGACGCTCGAGTGTCAGGCGAAACTGTTGCGCGTGATCGAAGGCAAACCGTTCCGTCCCGTCGGTGGGACGAAAGATGTCAAAGTCGATGTGCGCGTGATTGCGGCCACGCACCGCGACCTCGAACGCGAAGTGCGATCGAACAAATTTCGCCAAGATTTATTGTTCCGCTTGAAGGTGATTTCCCTACGAGTGCCGTCTCTGCGCGAACATGCGGAGGACATCCCCGAACTGGCCGGGTTCTTCCTCGAACGGCTTTCGGTGCAGTGTCGGCGTTCGTTCAAACTGACGTCGGCGGCGGCTCGGAAACTGCAAGCCTATACGTGGCCGGGGAACGTGCGACAACTGCGTGCGGTGCTCGAAAGTGCGGCCGTCATGACCGATTCGGAAACGATCGACGCTGCCGACCTGCCACTCGGTGCCGTCTCCGAGCCGATCAGTTCGCTGCTCGATTTGCCACCGGGTTTGGACATCGACACGCTCGAAACGTGGGCGATCCGCAAGGCAATGAAACAAACCGGCGGCAACGTCAGCCGCTCCGCACAAATTCTCGGAATGTCGCGCGACACGCTGCACACCAAGCTCAAAAAGAAGGGCATCACCCGCGACGACGCGCTGATCGCCGATCACGTCGGTAGCGCTGCGGAGTCGTGAAGTCCGTCGCAGCGCAGGCAATCCCTCAAACTTCCTTCGTGCCGGGTTCTGGCGGTAATGGTGGCAGGCTCGGCGAGGAGCGATTGACTAACCCTGGGGCCGATTGCATCGAGTCGCCGGGCTTACCGATCGTCGGCACGATGATCGGTTTCACTTCACCGGTCGCGACATCGAGAACGATGCAGGTTTTCGGGTTGGCACGAAAGAGCGCGCCGGGGTTGGCGACGAGCGTTTTGCCCGTGCGATGTTGCTCGCGGATGTGCGTGTGACCGTAGAAGACGTAGTCGAAATAATTGCAGTGTTCGAGTTCGTAGAACTGATGGCGGTCGTGGCTGTGAACCCAGGCGATGCGCTTGCCGACGAGTTCCATCGCGCCGAACGATTCGTGGTGGTGGCCGCCGACATCGCGGATCGCGGCGGCGAGTTTCACTTTCTCTTTGTCCCAGTTGCCGAATACGAAGTGCGTGGGAATCGGGCGAAAGAGTGCGACCGTCTCGGGCGTTTCGATGTCGCCGCAATGTAAGATGAGTTCGACCTGATTCTCGGCCAACAGGCGTACCGCATCGGCGACTATTTCCAGCCGGTCGTGGGTATCGCTGATGATTCCGATCCGCATGCCGTCCTCATCTACTCCCGTCGGTTCGGCGGTTCCTATCGACAGTCGTCGATTTCCCTACCAAACCAGCGCACTCTATCACGATAACAAACCGAACCGTGGATGGGGAGGAGAGAAGTCGCGAACTGACGAAGTCGCGCGAGCCATCGGCTAGCGCGTTCGCCGTCGGTTCACTTCTTCGCGGGGAAATCGATCGCATTGACGAGTGCGACATCGCGGGTGCCGACCTTGCTGGCGGTCTCTTGTTTCGTCAGGCAGGTAACGGCGATCTGCTGGCCATCGGGTCCGGAAAGCAGGTGGAACGACTGCACGACGGCCATGCCGTCTTGCAAACCCGCCGCCGACAAACGATAGAGTTGGCGACCGATGCCCGCGGGGACGGGGCCGTTCTCGAGTACCTTCTTCGGCTCCCAATTGGCTTGTTTCGCAGTCGCATCGACGAACTCGTTCAGCGTCGCTTTGCGGTCGCCCTTGAGGTCGGTTGGCTTCCACTCGGCAATCGTCGCTTGTGCGATCAGTTCGCCTTTGACCATCAAACGCATGACGAGGTGCGTATGGTTTTGCACGACGATGTGCCAATCGCGCGGGTAGACCATCTCGAATTTCGCGGCGGGGTCGGTGTGGCGAAGCTGCATCAACAGTTCGGGAATCTTCCCTTCGGCGGGGAGTTTCTCGCGAACGGCCGCCGTCAGTTCCTTCGGCTCCTCGGTTACGGGCGTGCGGGTCAGCACGATCGTCGCCTTCGCTTCAATCGCCGGTCCGATCGGCCCACGGTCGCGGTCGTCGGATTGTTCCCACGTCAAGGCAACGACCTTTTTGGCAACGATGTCGAAGGTTCCGCGAGCCGCGATCGCGACTTTCACGCTCGCGCCGTGTTCGATGCCTTCGGCTTTGCCGTCGATCGCGAAGATCGCTTTGCCGTCCTTCACTTCGATCAGTTTGCCGACGAGTTCGTTCTTAATCAACCCCGCAAACAGGCACGCCGTCTGGGCGGCCTCGGGGCTAATCGGCCACGTCTCGCCGGGCTTGACGTCCTTGTTTGGAAGCAACAACGGCAGGCAGAAGGTATCGAAATGCTCGGCCACCAAGTCGAGTTCATCGCGGGTCAGCGGGCCATCGGGGTTGAGTTGCACGGTGCCATCGTTACCGCGCTGCGCGACGATTAAGCGGCGGTCCGCACCGAGTGCGCGCTTCGATTTTTCGCCGCCGACAAAACTATCCGACGTCGCTTCGGTGTAGTATCGCACGACTTTGCCGGTGCCGGTTCCCGTGGCGATTTCGTTCCGCTCGACGAACTGATGCTTCGCGCGCGTTTCGAGCGGTAATCGTTCGATCTTCCCCTCGCGATCGACTTTCATCGCACCGGAAACGGCGAGCGAAATGTCGAAACGCTGGAACTCGCCCGGTTTCGTGTCTTCGGCGAGGCGCACCGACTCCGACTGTGCCAGAACGGGCAACCCCGAAGCGACGAGTGCGAGCGTCGAACCGATCATCTGGCGGCGTGATAAACGCATGAGACACCATCCTGCAAGGGAAGTCATTCACCGTGTGGCCGCAGCGATACCCAGAACCCCCATAAGGTGTCAAGGCGAGGCACGATCAATTGCGCATTGGTGGAGATTCGATCGTTCGATGTTCGATTAAGTGGTTGCATTCCGAGTAGATGGCGTTAAGATGCGATCGTGTTCGCAACCATCCAGTTCTCAATTTCACTCGCAGGAGATTCCTCCGATGAGCTTCAAGATGCAGCGCGTTCACGTCTACTATGCGGAAGTCGAAGACAAGCCGGGCGGCATTGCCGCGAAGCTGAAAACCCTCGCCGAGGCGGGGGCGCACCTGGAGTACGTGTACAGCCAGCGGTCGGCAACGAAGGCGGGGATCGGTGAGTTGTACGTCGCGCCGCTATCGAGCACGAACGAACTGAAGGCCGCGAAAGATGCGGGTCTACGCGAGGTGCAAGAGCCGGTCGTGATGCGGGTCGAAGGCGACGATACCGCAGGCCTCAGCGGGAAGTTGACGCAGGCATGGGAGTTGGCCGGGCTGAACCTGCATGGCCTCGTCATGTCGGTGCTGAACGGGCGATTCGTCGGGTACATCACCTTCGACACGCCGATCGACGGTAACAAAGCGGCCACGATCTTGGCCGAACTCGGCACCTCCGAGGAAATGTCGCGACCGATGAAAATGAGCGGGAACGGCGCGGCAAGAACGCTGGCGTAAGTTCGACCGACCAACGAGGCACCCGCGAAAATCGCGCGCGGGTGGCCCCGTCGTTTGCGCATCCGGTATACTCAGAGGAACCACTCATACCGGATGCCGTCATGCCGCCGATCACTCGCGAAATGCTCCGCGACTACATTCACGAAGCCTTGCCGGACGACCAGCAAGCGAGAGTGGAAAAGGCGCTGCGCGACCAACCCGCCGTGCAGGCGCTGTTCAACCAAGTCCGCCAGCAGGAAGATCGCGGCGAGCATTCGATCGGCGCGATCTGGCGACGCGAACGATTGTCGTGCCCCACGCGCGAGCAACTCGGCGGGTTCCTCTTACAGGCCATCGACCCCGATCAATCCGACTACATCGAATTTCACCTCAAAACCATCGGCTGCCCGAGTTGCACGGCCAACCTCGAAGACCTCGCGAAGAAGCAAGTCGAAACCGACGAGCCGAAGAAACGCCACAAACGCATCGTGCAATCGAGCGCCGGCATTTTGAAAACCGCCGCGGGAACGTGATCCGATCGAAGCGACCGTGCGCGCCTCACTAACAACTCTCAATTCAAAACGACGGGATTGGAAGTCCGTCTCGAATTCCGTTCGATTCGCGCTTGCGATAGGCGCGGGTAGTTGTTATGTGGCCCCTTCATAAACGCGAGTGGGACCGAGTGGACTTGGGGATGGGGACCGGTGCGGCGGCCTGTTGGGGGATGGGCCGCCCGCCGACCCTGAGTCGTTCGGTTGAAGGCGTTGGGGGAAACGGAATGACTGTCGATTGCGATCCGCTCATCCGCGAAATAGCGCGCGATGAGTCGCTGACACGGGACTTGGGCGACGAAGAAGCCCGAATGCTCGTCGATTGGGTGACCGACTGGGCGGGGCTTCTAACGGAAGCGGCACAGGACGAAGACGATGCCCGCAAGCTCATCCGTCGGCTCAGTCGGCGCGGCAAGGCAATCGGGCGGTTCGTCAAACTCTGGTGCGATCCGGGCCACAAAGAACGGGGCGGCGCGTCGCAGTTGGCCGCCGCCGAACGGTTCGCATGGCCACTGCCGAACGATGCCATCGACCCGCCGGACCTGATGCACCACATCTTGACGTGGGAAAATCAGCACCCGGTCGAGTGACGGTTTCGCGATTCGTTCAATCCGTTGGGTTTCGATACCCGTCGGAATGGTTAGCGATCCGAACCGGCGCTGCGTACCATAGAGTTAAGATAAAACGAGCGTGCGGTCGGCGCTGGCACGTCGCACGCAGTCCGCAGAAAAATGTCGAGTTCGACTATAGCGATGAGAGGCGAGGGCGTCATCATATAGATGGCTTAGCGAGTGTGCTTGTAACCGCGTCGCCGTAAGGGTATGATAATTCGGCCCTTGCCGTTTGGGCCGTCTTTACCGATTCACCCGAGAGTTGCCGTGAGCACCAACCCGCCGAGCGATAAAAACCGGTTCAGCCAACAAATCGACGAGGCGTTCTCGGAAGCGTCCAAGTTGGCCGGCTCGACGCTCGCACCGACGGACTTCTACGAACGCTTTCTGAATAGCGCCCTCACCGCGATCAATGCACCGGCGGGGGCGGTTTGGCTGCGTACGCCACAAGGCTTCCTACAAGTGGCTTGCCAACTCAATTTGGATAAAGTCGGCCTCGATACGAAGCGCGGTGGGCGGCAGTGCCACAACGAGGTGCTGCGGCAGATTTTCCAGGCGCAACCGCCGCGACCGGTGATGATCGAACCGCAAGGGCAGATCTCCGGCCTCGCCGAACCGGGACCGGTGCCCGCGCGAAACCTCACCGAATTCTTCACGCTGTTCGCACCGATCGTGCAACAAGACAAGTCGCCACTCGGGCTGCTCGAGATCTTCCAAGAATCGACGCACGACCCGCGGATGTACCCGACGTTCCTGAACTACACGGTGCAGATGGCGGGTTACGCCAGTCAGTACCACACGTTCTCGAACACGCGACAAGCCGCCGGGCTCGATAAAGTGTTCGCTCAAGTCGAAGGTTTTGCACGGCTGATTCACGGCACACTGAACACGACCGAGTGCGCGTATCACGTGGCCAACGAAGGCCGTAAGCTCATCGAGTGCGATCGCCTGTGCGTCGGCGTGCGGCACGGCAAACACGTGACCGTCGAGTCCGTGTCGGGCGCGGATGTCGTCGAGAAAGCCGCCACGCACGTTCGCCGGATGCGTCAGCTATTCGACAGCGTGCTCGCTTGGGGCGACAAACTCGTATTCAAGGGCGAGAAGGACGAGAGCCTGCCGCCATCGGTGATTGCGGCACTCGACGATTACCTCGCCGAAAGCCAGCCGAAGTTACTGGTGGTGATGCCGATCCGCGACGAGCGCGAGAAGGACGAGAAGCGGCCCGCACGTTCGGTGCTGCTGCTCGAAAGCTTCAACCCACCGGAGAACGTCGAGCCGCTGATTAGCAAGCTCGAAATCGTCGGCAAGCACGCGGCACCCGCGTTATTTAATGCCGCCGAGATGAAGTCGATTCCGCTGAAAATGCTCTGGTGGCCGATCAAGAAAGTTCAAGACGGCATCGGGGGGCGCAGTCGGTTGATCGGCTCGGCGATCATCGCGGCACTCGCGATCCTCACCGTGGCGATGGTGTTTATCCCCGCGCCGCTGAAGATGGACGCGAAGGGACAGATCGAGCCGGTCGAGATCAGCCTCGTCTATCCGTTAGATGCGGGTCAAATTCGCGCGCTGCTTTACAAGCCGGGCGACCGCGTCGATCCGGGTGCGGAAGTTGCCACACTTTATAGCGAAGAACTCGGCAAGCGCCATCGAGATCTCGTCTCCGATATCGATAACCGTAAAGCGAAAGTCGAACTCGCGCGTTCGTTCGAGGGGTCGAAGTTCTCGCCATCGGAACTGGCGAACATCGCGCGCGACATGGCCTCCGATGCCGCATCGATCGAATCGAGTTCGCGGCACCTGAAGCAACTCGTCGAGTTGTACAACTTGGACACGGCGCGACCGGGTATGTTCCGCGCGTTGGCCCCGAAGCTCGACCCGAGCAAGGTGCCGCCGGGCGCGAAGTACACGATCATGAGCGCGGACAATCGCGAACAGCTTCTGAACCGCACCGTGAAGCCGAGCGAGCCGATCCAACGCCTGGGTTACTGGGAAGGCGATTGGCACGTGACGGTGAAGATTCCGCAGCGGAACATCGGGCATATCCTGAATGCGTTCGCCGACGAGAAACTGCACAAGTTGGAGGACAAGAAGCGGAAGTTCCTCGATGTGGACTTGCTGCTGACGAGCGAATCGGACAAGAAATACTACGGGCGGCTGTACGAAGATCAGATCGCCCGCGAGGCGGTACCGAACCGCGACGACCACAACGAATCCGAGCCGATCGTACTCGGGTTCATCAAGATCAACCTCGCGGATTTCCCCGAGGACAAGAAGATTCCGCGGGCGCTGTTCGCGTCCGGTCAGGAAGCGCATATCCGCATCAAGTGCGGGGATCGCGCGCTCGGCTACTCGCTGTTCCACGGCGTCTGGGAATGGTTCTACGAGAAGGTCGTGTTCCAGTTTTAATCGCGTCCGATGGCCGACGGTTCGCCGCGTGAACCGTCCGGTCCCCCGTCGATCCGGCCAACGGTACGCACTTGCGGGTTCCACTCACCGCCGGCCACCACTACTACTCCGCCTACGGGCGTTTTCTCCTTCGTGAGGGGTTCGCACATGGTTCGCAAATGGGTCGTGAAGTCGCTGGTTGGTGTCGTCTGTCTGTCTGCGGCCGCCTGTACTCAGGGAGGTAGCGGGGGCGTGCCGGGCGTAGCACAAACTGTCGCCGTTCCGGTGGACATCGGTTCGGATCTCTTCCGGGCGGTTCCGCCCGAAAAGATCGAGTTCGGCAGTGGCCCCGAAGCCGCCGTCGTCATCCCGAACGCGATCGTTCGCCTCGACAAGAAACAACTCGTACCCGCCGAAGTCGACGGCAAGATCGAAGTGATCGGCACGCCGCTCGCTACCGGTACGAATTACGATCCGAAAGCCACGAACCTCGTTTACGAACAGCGCGACAGCGAAAAGAAAGCCCCGTACCGACGACTGCGCGAAGGCGACCGCGTCGTAGCGGACGCCATCGTCTGCATGTTGAACGACCTCGACGTGCAAGTGCAACTCGAATCGAGCCATTTGCTGATGACAGCCAGCGATGACGTGATCGTTTCCGCCAAGGAAGCCACCGAAGCGATGTCCAAGCAGTTGAAGACGATGGAAGGGATCAAGAGTGCCACATCGCAACTCGAAATTCTGAACCTCGTTGCACAACATGCCCGCTACAAGGAAAACCTGAGCCAGGCGATGAAGGAGAAGGTCAAGGCGACGGGCGATGTGAAGCGCGCACAAGTCCTCGTCGCGAAGCACCGCTCCACGAGCAAGGTCAACGGCATCATCACCAAGATTCTCCGCGAACCGGGCGAGTACGTCCGCGCGGGCGATCCGATCATGGAAGTACTTTCGACCGAAGACGTTCGCGTCGAAGGTACGCTCGAATCGCAGTTCGCAGATAAAGTCGTCCCCGGTATCAAGGTGCTGGTCGAACCGACGATGCCCGTCGGCCCCGACCTGAAGTTCGGTCGAATCGATCACCGTCTGGAAGTGACCGGCGTCGCCGTTACGGGGCACAAAGATCGACCGATGATCGTCTCCTCCAGCCTCGATGGCACGGCCGCCGTGTGGGATGCGTTCGCCCCAACGGGCAAGCCCCGCACGCAGGTTCGCCTGCCGCACCCTTCGGGCGTACGTTCGGTCGCTGCCACGGGGGCCAAAGCCGCAAAGCAGACGGTTGCGACGGGCTGCAACGATGGCAAATTGCGCGTCTGGGACGTCTCGAATCCGGACAAGATTTCCGACAAGCCGATGAGCGGTTTCGACGATACGCACTTGGCGGGAATTTCCTCGGTGGCGTTCAGCCACGACGGCAAGTACATTGCCACGGCCGCGGGCCGCGAAGTCTTCCTGTGGGATGTCGCCACCGCGAAGAAGCTGTACGCCTTTCCCGCAGAACACAAAGATGCGGTGACTTCGATCAGTTTCACACCGCAAGCCACACTCGTCACGGCGGCACGCGACAAGTCGTTACGGGTCTGGAAGCTCGGCACGACGGGAGCCTCGATGGTTCGTGCGGTCGATCACCGTAAGGGCAACGTCGACATCCTCGGCGTGTCGTCGGGCGGTGGCCGGGCGCTGTTCGACCAAGACGATGGCCGCATGGAAATCGTGAACCTCGCCGACGGTCAGGCAATCGGTGGAATGCAAAACTCCGGCCCGGCGGCGCGCTTCGCCGGCATGGCGATGTTCTCCCCCGACGATGCGTACGTACTCACCGCGGGTGGCGATGGCGACATGAAGGGCGAGTTGCAAGTGTGGTCGGCCCCGCAAGCGGGTGGCCGTGGCTCCGAACGCCGTCGGCTCGTCACGCCGTATCGCGCCACACCGACCTGTGCCGCATTCGGCCCCGATGGCAAAATGTGGTTCGTCGCCATCGGTACGCAGAGCGGCGGCGTGCAAGTCTGGACGGCAGCGACGCTCGCCGAGCAATCGAAAGTCCGCACCGGTCGCGTCACCTCGGTGATTCGCCTCGACCCGAAGACCGTCAAAATTCGCGTCGAAACCGATGCCGTCCCCGGTGAACTCGTCGATCTGCTTCAGGACAAAGCGACGGCGACGATCATCATTCGCCCCGGCGAAATGGCCGCGCCACCCGTGCCGGCTCCCGGCAGCGCCGCGATCGTACCGGCCCCGTCGGGCATCATCCCCGCAGGCGGCATCGTGGTGGGGTCGCCGAACTCCCTCGTCGTCCCGGCGGTCGCAACGATCCCCATCGGCCCCATCGTGATCCCGATGCCGCCACTGCTCCCGCTCGCGAAGATGTAGTCGGGAACAAACGAGGTGTTAACGTGGGGCACGTTTCTAACGTGCCACTTTCAATGAAGGCACGTTAAAAACGTGCCCCACATCTTCTCATGCTCGCCAAGGGTGGCACGGATTTCATGGATACTGCCTTACTCAATAACCCGGCCGAACGACGCAAGTCCGTGCGACTGAGCACGCGCCCGGACTTGCAGATCTCCGAACAGAAGTACGAAGGCAAGACGTACCACGTCGTCAAAGACCCGGTCTGCTTGCGCTATTACCGCTTCAACAAGCAAGAGTATTTCGTCTTCCATTTGTTCAACGGTCAGTTCACCATGGAAGAGGTGAAGGACAAGTTCGAGGACGAATTTAAGCCGCACCGCCTCGAATACAACGACCTCGAAGGGTTCGCGCGGCAACTGATTACGGCGGGTCTCGTCCAGAGCGAAACGGCGGGCACGGGCAAGCACCTGTTCCAGCGCCGCGCGAAACAACGCCGCATGAAGCGGTTCGCGGCGATCTCCAGCATCATGTACTGGAAGATCCCCGTCTTCGACCCAGACCGCATCCTCACGTGGATGTTCGGCTACCTGTGGTGGATTTTCACGCTGCCGTTCTTCGCGCTGTCGGTTAGCCTCATGCTCGCCGCCGTCTTGCACGTGATGGTCCACTTCCAGACCTTCTACGACAAACTCCCCGCGTACCACGAGTTCTTCGCCTTCAACACGGTGCTCTATCTCTGGCTCTCGCTCGGGGTGGTGAAGGTCATCCACGAATTCGGGCACGGCCTCAGTTGCAAGGCGTTCGGAGGGGAATGCCACGAGATGGGCTTGCTGCTCATGTGCTTCTCGCCTGCGCTCTATTGCAACGTCACCGATGCCTGGACGATCTCGGATAAGTGGAAGCGAATCATCATCAGCTTCGCGGGCATTTACGTCGAACTCATCATTGCGGCGATCTCGACGTTCGTTTGGTGGTACACGCCGCACATGCCGATCGTGAACAACATCGCGCTCTGCCTCATGACATTGTGCAGCGTCAGTACGTTCGTGTTTAACGCGAACCCACTGATGCGGTTCGACGGCTACTACATGATGGCCGACTGGTTGGAAATCCCCAACCTGCGCGATCGCTCGAACAAGTTCATCACGAACTCGTTCCTCGACAAGGCACTCGGTATCGAAGTGCCACCGGAGCCGTACATGGCCACGGGGCGTAAGGTGCTATTCATCGGCTACGCGATTGCGAGTTGGGTGTACCGCTGGGTCGTCACGTTCAGCATCATCTGGATGCTCGCCGACTTCCTCGGGCCGAAGTTAAAAGTGCTTAGCCACATGCTGGCCATCATGTCGCTGGCGTCGATGTTCGTCTGGCCGGTGTATCGCATGATCAAAAACGTTCGTCAACGGGGGCGCTTGCCGGATATGAAAACGAAACGGGTCTACGTCACGCTGGCGATCTTCACCGCGCTGGTGATCGGGTTCTTCACGGTGCCGCTGCCGATCAGCCGCGTCCGCGACACCGGCCTGGTGTCGGTCAGCCCGGATCACACCCTGTCGATCGGCTTGCTCGAACCGGCCATTTTACAAAAGATGGAAGTCGAAGAAGGCCAAACGGTGTTGGCGGGGCAGGTGATCGCACGTTGTTTCAGCCCGCAACTGATCGAAGAACAGAACAAGGCCGAAGTGCAGATGCACGAAGCGCTGACGCTCGCCGACTCGTTACGCAGTCAGCAACAAGGCGAACGCGACCTGCCACCGGCATCGTTGGCGCAACTGCAAACATCCGAAGCGGGACACCGCCAGCAAGCCGAAAAGTTCAGTCGCGAATTGAAGGAACTCAAACGTCGTTCGGACGACTTATTCGAACTGAAAGCGCCGCGCGATGGCGTCGTAATGGGCCTGCCGCGCAAGACCGAAATCGGGAAGATGTTCGACCGCAACTTCCAAGATCAGAAAGCACTCTGCACGATCGGCAACCCGACGAAGCTGCTAGTGAAAGTGCCGGTGTCCGCGAGCGACTTCAAGCTCTTGCGCGAAGATCTGCCGGTATCGGGTGGGTTGGAAGTATCGATTTACGTTCACGGCCGTACGGATCGCATCTTCAAGGGGCGCATCAACCGGCTGCCCGAAGCCGACGCGAAACAAGTCCCCGTCGGCCTCACGCAACGCGGTGGCGGCCCCTTGGCCGTGAAGCAAGCGGGCGAAGGCGGTCAGGAAACCGTGCCGTTGGCGCAGACGTATCTCGTCGATGTCGAACTCACCGACCCCGATGCCACTCTCCGCTCGGGCGCACTCGTCAGCGTGAAAATCCACTGCAACTGGCGTACGGGATACTGGTGGGTCGGCCGCTTCATCTCAAACGCCATCGACGTAGGATTGTTCTAACGCAGTTTCGTATCAGCACGGTTCCTTTACAGGCGAGCGGTGGGTGTAAGCCCACTGATCCTACCACAGTCGTGCGCAGCAGGATTGGGTCGAGATTGCCTCATCGAAATCGAGGCAATATTCGCGGTAGAAATAATCGGTGCGCTGCAAGAACGAAGTGAGATTGTCTCATCGAAATCGAGGTTATCTGCGACTCAGGAAGGATCAGGGGAGTTACCTCCCCCGCTCGCCAAAAACGGGAAAATCCGCAAAACTGCCACCCGGTTTTGAACCATGCCAGTATTGTCGGTCGCAATGGAGAAGGATGTCGATGAGTACTGCTGAGGCCGAAGAGCTTGTGGAACTGGTTCCGGAATCGCGGCAGCCGAGGAAGCCGCCGATTGCGAACGTGCCGGGGCGTCTCGGCACGCTCGTCGCGAACCGCATTCGTGCCGTCGCCGACCCGCGACCGTGGAAGCGTCGCCTCGCCAAAGCCACGCTCGTCATCCCGAAAATTCGCTACTGGGAAGCGCAGTTTCTCAACCTCAACGACGACGACATTCGCAAGAAGAGCATGAACTTGCGCGGGCGCGCGCGAGGCGGGGCGAACCTCGATAAGCTCATTCCGGAGGCGTTCGGGCTGTGCGCGATCGCCATTCGACGCATCTTCGGCTACCAACTTTTCGACGTGCAACTCGCGGCCGGCATCGTCATGCACTACGGCGGCCTCGTGCAGTTAGCTACGGGCGAAGGCAAAACCCTCTGCGCGATCTCCCCCGCCTACGTCAATGCGCTCATCGGCAAAGGCGTTCACATCACGACCGTGAACGATTACCTCGCCAAGCGCGACGCCGCCGAAACCAGCCCCGTCTTTCACGTTCTCGGCCTTTCAGTCGGTTGCATTCAGCAGAAGATGGAAGACCAAGAACGGATGACGATGTACCGCAGCGACATCACCTACGGCACCGCCGCCGAGTTCGGTTTCGACTTCCTGCGCGACCGGCTGAAACTGCGTGGCGGGCAGGCGGGCGCGACCCCGTTTTGGACGCCGTGGGTGGGTGGGCAGGCGAAGGTCGACCCGCGCGTCCAGCGCGATCTTTACTACGCCATCGTCGATGAAGCCGACAGCATTTTCGTCGATGAAGCCCGCACGCCGTTGATTATCGCGAACCCGACCCGCGATGCCACGACCGAAGAGCAAGTCGTGTACAAGTGGGCCGACGACCTCGGGCGAACGCTCACCCGCGACGAGCACTTTCGCCTGGATATTAAGAAGGATAAGATCGAGATTACCGACGCGGGGCGGCAGATGGTGCGCTACGCCAACCCGCCGACGGGCAAGCACGCGCAGGCGATGGATAAGCTGCTAGAGCAAGTCGAAAAGTCGCTGCACGCCTACCATCGCTTCGCCAAAGATCAGCATTACATGATCAACAAGGAAAACAAGATCGTCATCATCGACGAAGGCACCGGTCGACCGATGCCCGACCGCCACTGGCGCGATGGACTGCACCAAGCCGTCGAAGCGAAGGAGAACGTGACGATCACGATGGCCTCCGAACACGCGGCGCAGGTGACGTTCCAGAACTTCTACCGCATCTACAAAAAGCTCGCCGGGATGAGCGGTACGCTGATGCCGAACTTCTCCGAAATGCGTCGCGTCTATCGCCGTTGGGTTACGAGCATTCCGACGAATCGCCCCGTGAAACGCCGGCAGGTTTCCGATGCCGTGTTCCCGACGGAAGGCGCGAAATTCGACGCCGTCGTGAAGCAGATTCAAGAGATGATCGCATTGGGGCGGCCCGTGCTGATCGGCACGCGAACCGTCGATAAATCCGAACGGCTATCGAGTTTGCTATCGTTGGCGGGGGTCGATCACCGCGTGTTGAACGCACGGCAAGACGCGAACGAAGCCGAGATTATCGCCGAAGCGGGGCAACTCGGTCGCGTGACCGTCGCCACGAACATGGCCGGTCGCGGCACCGACATCAAGCTTGGCGTGGGCGTCGCCACGAACGGCGGCCTGCACGTGATTGGTACCGAACGCCACGAAGCCGAACGCATCGACCGCCAACTCGCAGGCCGCGCCGGACGGCAGGGCGACCCCGGTAGCGCGCAGTTCTTTTTATCGTTGGACGATCAACTCCTCGAAGGCCTCGGCGTCGCGAAACAGCGTTCCCTCGAAGCACTCGGTCGCTCCGGTTCCAACCGGCCGTGGGCGATGTTCCGCAGCCTCTTCCGCAAAGCCCAACGCCGCGTCGAAAAGAAGCACTACAAGCAACGCCTCGACCTCATGAACTACGACAAAAACCGCCAAGAAATGATGCAAGACCTCGGTGCCGACCCATACGTCGATTAGGCGAACGTTGACACTTTTCGGCATCTCACAATCGACGTAAGTCACAATTGCGGACACTCAAAAACCGGTTTTTTCGGTTTTTGAGGCCCCAAAACGCCACTTTTCGATCGCAAATCGCCGATCCGTTTCGGGCGATTTTCCCGTATCCTGTCATCCTGTCGTGGGTTATGTCGAGGCTCACGATTACACATCCGTCGAAACTACTGGTCGAAAATCGACCGGACCCGACATAAAATCGACCAACATTGACACAAAATCGACCGGACGCGACATTTCTATGTCATTTCGCGACACTTTTGCGTCACTTTGTGCACAATGCAAAAGTCGACTTACGTCAAATCGCCTAAAACTTTTTGACTTTGGGAAATCGTGTGGGTGATGCCCAGGTGACGTGAAGTTACGGTTGACGGCGTTTTCGGGTCATCTCGGTTCGGGTTCAATTAGCCGCGACGCGCAGGCTTTGCGTAGCGGAGCGCGTAGACTTCACCCATATTCTGACAATCCCGTACCGGGGTG
>JAYWCL010000105.1:0-19415 GCA_043780595.1 Limnoglobus sp. | reverse complement strand
TGAAAATCTGTGTTCGTTGCGGATGCATTAATGGATTTTCAGCGAATATTCGGAAGTCCCTGTCAATTAACGGTTTACAGCGGATACAGTAGAAGTAATTAGTTGATCGTTGTCGGTGGCATCAAACGCCGTGCGGGTTTTCCCGACCGCGTTGCGATGGACGTGCTGCAATGCTAAGATAGCTATTGCAGTATGTGAACTCCGAGTTCTTGCGGTAGGGCGGGACTGATGCACGATCCGATGAAGTGGGCGTTGCCGCTCTACCGAGCGTTCGGCATCCACGTCAAAATCCACCTGTTCTTCTTCCTGATCACGCTACCGATCTTCTTGCGGTTGGTGTATATCACCGACGGGCGCGTCCACTGGTTCGACCTGTTCATGATTACGGTCGGCCTCGTCTTCGGTCTCATTTTGCTACACGAATACGGCCACTGTTTCGCGGCACGCTGGGTCGATGGCCAAGCCGAAGAGATCTTGATCTGGCCACTCGGCGGGCTGGCCTACGTCGATGTTCCACACACGCCGCGGGCGAATTTTATCACGACGCTCGCTGGCCCCGCCGTCAACTTCGTCATCTGCATTGCGTGTTGTCTGGCGATGCTGTCGGCGGGGTTCTCGCCGCTCGCATCGCTCAATCCGTTCGGAAATCCATTCATTGCGAACACCTACAACTACCAGGACGGCCGCACGTACACCAGCACGTACGTGGACAAGTACTACGTTGCGGGTACGGCAGAACCGGCGAAGTCGCTGATGAAGAAAACGACGGGCGAACTCGTCTCGGCCGATGCCCCGTTCGAGGCGGTCGAACGCGCTGCATTGCCGACGTGGGCAATTTGGGTCTGGCGAATCAACTGGCTGAGTTGGTGGTTGTTCCTGTTTAACATGTTGATCCCCGCGTACCCGATGGACTGCGGGCGGCTGATCCATGCGATCATCTGGGCGCGTCGCGATTACCGCACCGCCACCATCACCTGTTGTTACATCGGTTACGTTACGGCAGCGGTCATACTCGTCATTTCGTTTGCCACGAACGAATCGATCCTCGTCGGCCTTGCGCTGTTCACCGGCTTCCATTGCTACCAGACTTTGACGAAGGAAATGGACACCGATAATCGGGTGTTCGGTTACGATTTCTCGCAAGGTTACACGAGCCTGGAGAAGGACGACCCGCCAGCACCGGAAGCGCGAAAGCCAGGAATCATTCAGCGTTGGCGCGACGCGCGCAAGGCCGAGAAGACGCAACGCGATGCCGAGGAACGCCAGCGCGACGACCAGCGGATGGACGAACTCCTCGAGAAAATCGCGAGGCAAGGGAAAGCCTCGTTGACCGACGACGACCGACGATTCATGGAACGAGTGAGCGCCCGGTACCGCAAAAAATCGTAAATCGACAAACGTTGTTAGCCCGACGCGCAAGCGAGGGATCAGAGAACGGAAGTGAATGCGTGTCCAAGTTGATCGAACCGCGCACGATGAGCGGTTTCCGCGATTACCCGCCGAACCTGATGATTCCCCGCGAAAAGGTTCTGCAAACCGCGCGCGACGTGTACCGTTCCTATGGCTTCGCCCCGATCGACACGCCCGCCGCCGAGAGCCTCGATGTGCTTTTGGGCAAGGGTGGCGACGAATCCGACAAACTCGTGTATCGCGTCCGGGGTGCCAAGCAGGAACGCGAAGAGATGGGGTTGCGGTTCGATCTCACGGTGCCATTCGCCCGCTTTGCCGCGAAGCAGATTCCCGAACTCGGCACGCCATTCAAACGCTACGCGATGGGTCCGGTGTGGCGTGGCGAACGACCGGGGCAAGGTAGGTACCGCGAATTTTGGCAGAGCGATTTCGACACCATCGGCACCACGTCGAATGCCGCCGACATCGAGGTGGCACTCGTCATTCACGACCTGTTTGCCGCACTCGGCTTCGAGCGATTTTGCATCCGGATCAACAATCGACTGCTATTGAATGGCCTGCTCGAATCGATCGGAGTTGCGGACAAATCGGGGCCACTGTTGCGGACGCTGGACAAGTTGCCGAAGATCGGTCGCGACGCGGTCATTGCGGAGATGGTCCGCGAAGCGAGCGTGACCGAGGAACAAGCGTCACAAGTGTTGGCACTCGCCGAGACGAAAGGCACGAACGCCGAGATCCTCGATACCGTCGCGAGTACGTTCGAGACTTCGCCGAACTCGAAGGCGATGGAAGGCATCAACCGGTTACGCGAACTGCTGAACGCGGCCCAGTCGGTTGGCATTTCCGACGACCGCATCGCCATCGACCTCAGCATTGCGCGCGGCCTCGATTACTACACCGGCACGATTTACGAAACGTTCCTTACCGATCTTCCGAGTATCGGTAGCGTCTGTTCGGGTGGCCGTTACGATAACCTCGCGAGCCTTTACACGAAGCAAGTTTTGCCGGGCGTCGGGGCATCGCTCGGCGTGGATCGATTGTTGGCGGCGATGGAAGAATTGAAGCACCCGTGGCTGAGCGGGCAGGCGACACCGGCACCGGTGATCGTGTTCCAACTCGAAGCGGGCCGCTTGCCGGGCTACCTGCAATTCGCGTCGCAACTTCGGAAAGCGGGCATCGGCGTCGAGGTGTATCCGGACGTGAAAAAGATCGGCGCGCAGTTTCAGTATGCAGAGAAGCGCGGCTATCGCGTCGCGATCATCGCCGGCTCGAAAGAGTTCGCCGACGGCACCGCGAACGTCAAAGACCTGCTGAAAACCGAACAAACCACGGTAACTATCAGCGACTTGGTCCCGCGTGTTCGGGCGATATTGTCTTAACTGTGGGGCACGTTTTTAACGTGCTTATCGCACTTATGGCACGTTAAAAACGTGCCCCACAATATGAAACGCGACAACCACTACGAAGCGGCGTTCGAGGCCTATCTCCGTGATCGCGGGATCGGCTTCATTGCCGTCGATGAAGCGCGGCGAACGATGCTCGGCGATACCGACGTCAAGAGCCTCGACTTCATCATCGTCGGCCCGCACGATGCCCGGCTCGTCGTCGATGTCAAGGGGCGACGCTTCCCCGGTGGTGCGATCGCGAAGCCGCGAAAGGTCTGGCAGAACTGGGCCGAACGCGAAGACATCGACGGACTGATTCGTTGGGCGGAAGTCTTGGGCACCGGCTATCGCGGCGTACTGGCGTTCGTTTATCAGATCATGCCGCCGTACGCGTTGCCCGACGACACGCTGGACTTGTTCGTCTTTCGCGATGCGTATTATCTCATGCGCGGCATCGAGGTGCGTGCGTACCAGGAGCGAATGCGGCGGCGAAGCGAACGCTGGGATACGGTGCATCTGCCGACGGCCGACTTCCGCAAACTCGTGCGGCCATTCAGTGAGATGCTGGGTGTGCGGGTGGCCGTACCGATTCTCGAATAACGCGAAAGTGCCATGAAGCGACTGAAACTCGGAATCGTGTTGGAATCGTTGGGGCTGCCGCTCCGGCAGGCGATCGCGCACGCATCGGAAATCGGTGCCGAGGGCGTGCAACTCAACGGCGTCGGCGACATCGCGCCGGATCGTTTGGGCGAAACCGGACGCCGCGAGTTTCGCAACTTGCTGCGGTCGTTCAACCTCGAACTCACCGCGCTCGGTTGCCCGCTCCGCCGTGGCCTCGATAGCCCCGAAGATTTGCAACCGCGAATCGAATCGATTCAAGCCGTGATGCAACTGGCGTACGACCTCGGCGCGAAGAAAGTGGTGGTGCCTTGCCCCAAGGTGCCGACCGACCCGCTCGCCGCGCGGGCCCTGCACATGCGCGATGCGCTCTCGGCACTCGCGCGGTTCGGCGACCGTTCGGGAACGCTGGTCGGCCTCGATGGCGGCCTCGATTCGGGCGGCACGTTGCTCGAATATCTGAACGGTTACGACACCGCGAGTTTGTGCATCAACTTCGATCCGGCGAACTTCCTCATGAACGGATACGACCCGCTCGAAAGCCTATTGGCACTCCGTGGGAAGATCATCCATAGCCACGCGCGGGATGCGCGAAAAGCAAGTACGAGCGGCGTACCGGTGGAAGTGGCAGTCGGTGACGGAGACATCGAATGGATCGCGTATTTGGCGACGCTCGAGTCGATCGACTATCGCGGCTACCTGTGCATCGAGCGCGAAACCGGCGACAATCGCCGTGCCGATGTCGATGCCAGTATGCGGTACTTGCGTCGCTTCGTCGGCACCGTGGTGGCATCGTGACATGAACGAAAATCCTTACCGGCTACTCCCCGCCGTCGCCATCGTACTCGAACATCCGCAGCTCATGTCAGTGCGTGGCCAATACGCGCACGAAGCAATTGCGACTGCCGTGCGAGCCGAAATCGATGCACTTCGCCAAAAAATCGTCGCCGGTGAAACGATCGCGAACGATGTCGATGCCCTGGTCTCGCGGGTGATTGCACGATTGGCCGAAGATAATCGCTCGACGATTCGCACCGTCATCAACGCGACGGGCATCGTGCTGCACACGAATCTCGGTCGCTCCCCAATGGCGGAATCAGCGGCGCTCGCCGCTTACGAAGCCGCACGCGGTTACCTCAATCTCGAACTCGATCTCGGCACCGGAAAGCGATCGTCGCGACAAGATAACGTGCGCGATGGCTTATGCCGAATCACTGGTGCGGAGTCGGCGACGTGCGTCAACAACTGCGCGGCCGCAACGGTGATCGTGCTACGAACGCTGGCGATGGGCAAAGAAGTCATCGTCTCGCGCGGGCAACTGATCGAGATCGGCGGGAGTTTCCGCATCCCGGATATTATGACTGTCAGTGGGGCGTCACTCCGCGAAGTCGGTACGACGAATATCACCCGTATCGGCGATTACGCCGCCGCGATTGGCCCGAATACCGGCGCGATCATGCGGATTCACACGAGCAACTTTCGCGTGCGCGGCTTCACGAAAACCGTCGGCATCGACGCGCTCGTCGAACTGGGTCGCAAGCAGAATATCCCCGTGATCGACGATGTGGGTAGCGGGGCCGTCGTCGATTTTGCGAAGTACGGCTTGGATGGCGAACCGCCGATTACGGAAGGGATTCGTGCCGGGGCCGACGTGGCATTGTTCAGCGGCGACAAGCTACTCGGTGGCCCACAGGTTGGCATTATCGCGGGCAAAAAGAACTGGATCGAGCGCATCGAACGCGACCCGATGATGCGCGCACTTCGCCTCGACAAGATGACGCTAGCCGCACTCGAAGCGACGCTGCAACTGTACCGCGACCCCGTGGCCGCACTGCGAGAGATTCCGACGCTGCGAATGCTGACGATGCCGATTCACGAACTGCGAACTCGTGCCGAAGCGTTCGCCGAACGGTTGCGGCGTGTCGATGCGTTGTCTTCGGTGGAAGTGCGCGATGATATTGCTTACGTCGGTGGCGGCTCGCTGCCCGATGAAGCACTGCCGACGGTCGTGGTGGCAGTGACAGCCCACCATCACTCGGAAAGCGCGATGGCCACCCGGCTACGAACATCGACGCCCGCCGTCGTCGGCCGCGTGCAAGACGGCTGCGTGCTGTTCGACCTCCGTACCGTGTTCGATCGCCAACTCGACGACTTGTTCGCGGCGATCTGTCACGCGGCAGATACTCTTCAATCGGATTCTGCGGCGATTTGACGGTAGATCGCGCGAGCCTTGTCGAAGGCTTTCTCTGCATCGGCGCGTTCTTCGAGCTTGATGTCTTTCATTCGCACTTTCCACAATTGATCGATCGTGCCCAGGCACCACTTCGCGCTCGCTTTCGAGGCGCGAATCGGTTTGCCATCGACTTTCACGAACACGGGGTTCGTGTGCATTTGCGGGAACGTCCGTAGCGCCACCCAGGAACTGCGTTCGAGGGCGACGTCGAAGCGGACTTCGTGCAGTTGCTGATCGGCAGGCACATCGCGTGAGGCGGTCACTCGTCCGTTGACGACGAGTTCGACGCGGCGCGTGGCGTCCGGTGCTTGTTTCCCGCCGTTGGAAGTGCCGAGTATCATGTAGCGGTCGAATGCCACTTTCGCGGTCACGGGTAGTTTCTCGCCGGATTTTGCCTCAATCGTGTCGCCGAGTTTCCCGGTGCCGACCTGGAAATCGAAGCCGTGCGCGTAGCCATCGGAGACGTACGATCGCCCCGCCGCGATGCCTTTGCAGAAGGCCGAATAGTCGATGAGTTCCGGTTTGCCGAGTTGCACGTAGACGCGACCCTGACCGACGCGGTTCCCGGTCACGCAGGGGAAATCGGTTTCGCCGGAGACTTTGAGCGGGAAGCCACAGTTCAAGATGTGGTACCAGCAGTTCCACTCGGCCACGCGGTCGGTGTCCATCGCGCTGATGAAATCGCAAACGCCCAACGCCGTCGTCACGCAGATTTCCTGTGCGCCGATGCCGTTCATTTCGGGGATGATGAGGTTCGGCAGTTTCCCCCGTGTGCGGTCGGTTCCCTTGCGGATTTCAATCTCGCTAACTTTGCCATCGCCATCTTCGTCGAGCGCCGCGAACGGCTCCGGCAGCGGCCACGATCCGGCAGCGGCCTCGTCTTTCGAGATGAACCCTTTACCACCTTTATCGAGCGCGACGAACAGCCGTCGCGTGCTGGCTTCGGGGTTGGTCTCCAAGCCGTTCGCCGAGTGCGCGTAGCCCGTAACGGCCCCTTGCGCTTTCGCCCAGGTCATGAGTGGCGTCGTCCAGGTCGGCCAGCCTTTCGTCTTGGTGCCTCCGGAACCGGGGTAGGTTTGGTCCTTCAAATTGAGCAAATTCACGTGCCCGAGCGCCTGCGAACCGAACCCGCTCACTTCGACATCGTACTTGAGGATCGTGAACGGCTCGCTCCGCTCCCACGGTTTCGCGTCGAAGAACTTCCGCTGAAAGTCGTAACACGGTCCCCAAGTCAGACAGCAACCGACGTTCAACCCCTCGCCTTTGACGTGCATAAACATGTCTTCGGGCATGATGCCTTCGGTCGGGCTGGTGTAGTGGGCGCAACCCGCCGCATGGATATGGTGGTCGCCACTGTAGAAACCGTAGTCGGCGGGGTTGATCCAGCGTTTCAGTTTGAATGTGAATGTCGGTGGTTCCGTTGGAAGTGCTCCGGGTGGCGGGTTCGTGAACACACCCGGTTTGATTTCCGTCTTCACGTGTAAGTTCACGTCGATTTTCTGCGATACGAGCTGATACTCCGGCCCGCGCCCGGACTCGACCGTGAACGTACCCGGTGGGAGCAACACCGTACCGCCGTCGGCACGATAAACCTGTTGCTGAAAGAACAGATCCACCCCCAGCCGTTTCGCTTGTGCGGGGTAGATGTGCCCGGCGGCATCTTTGAACGTGAAGCGGCCCACCGTCGGTTTCCCGTCGAAATCGAGCACTTTCAACTTCACCGGAATTGCGGGCTTGATGTCGAACAGCACCGGCACTTCGCCGCGGAAGCCGAGGTCTTGCGTGCCCTGTCCCACATCGAACGCGACCGTGATTTCTCGCTTGCCTGCCTCGCTGGAATACAGGAGCGCGATGGCGTATTCGACCGTCAACCCGCTGAGTTGCGCCGTCATCGGCGGCGCGGTGTACATCTCGAGTTGGGCGAAGCGTTGGATCGCGTTCGGGTCGGCCTTCGGGTCTTTATCGTTGCGGCCCTGACCGGAGTAAACCGGCCCTGCCTGCGGGCTGCCGATCGTCAGCTTCTTCTTAATCGATGCCTCGTTCATCACCTTCACGATGACCGGCGTGTAGCCGCTTTGTTGCAGCTTCCCATCGGCCGGACCGCGAGCGACTTTCACGCGCGATTCCGGGTTGATGTTCACGGCGAACGTCACGGCTTCGTCGAGGATTTTTTGTACTGCTACGGGGTCCAGCTTATCGATGGCGGCTTGCAAGGACTTCGCGAAATCGGCCGCGAACGGCCGGCCCAGAAAGTCCAACGACTTCATCACTCGTTCCGCATTCGCCGCGAGCGGTTGCCCTTCGACACCCGCAACGGGGATGAGTTTGTCGTCGGACATCACCGGCCAGGCAATGGCCAAAATACACGCACAGGTTAGCAGCCGTTTCATCGGTTACTCCAACAGCAGGGAAGAGGCGGACCTATAGTGTGACATCTCACGGTAGGTGGACGCCACGAATTTCGCTCGCATTCCGCTATAATCATCCAACCTGGGTCCGCGAACATTCCGCCGGAAGTGCCGATGAAGATTGTGAACTATCCTCACCCCGCGTTGCGCGTTAAGTGCAAGCCCGTTACGAGCATCGATAAAGATGTTCAATTGGCGGCGGGGCAGATGCTGGAATTGATGTACCGGCACGAGGGCCTCGGGTTGGCCGCGCCGCAGGTGGCCCTCGATTATCAGATGATCGTCATCAATTTTGCCGGAAAGGCCGCCACGAAGGAAATGGAACTCGTGGCGATCAACCCGGTGATCGTCGAGCAAAAAGGCATCGACAAAGACCGCGAAGGCTGCCTCAGTTTCCCGGGGTTGTATCAGGACATTCGTCGCGCGAAAATGGTTAAGGTGCAATACTACTCGCTCGATGGCCAACTCAAGGAAATGATCTCTTCGGGGCTATCCGCCCGCATCTGGCAGCACGAAATCGACCACCTGCACGGCACCGTGTTCATCGACAAAATGGGCCTACTCGCGAAGGTGAGTTCGAAGCGGTACATCGAAGATTTCATCGCCGACTTCAACGACGACAAGAAAAAAGGCCTGCTCCCCGCCGACCTCGAAGCCCGCCTCTAGTTCGAGGATTCCAAAGTATGAAGATCGTCATGATGGGCACCGGCACGTTCGCGGAGCCGACGTTTGCGGCGCTGATTGCCGCCGGCGAAAACGTCGTCGGCCTCGTCACGCAGCCGGACCGCGAAACGGGTCGCCGCACCGGCGCGTCCCGGCAAGTCGGGGAGGGCATGGCGACCATCGCGGCCGCACACGGCCTCCCCGTCATTCAGCCTGCGAACATCAACTCGCCGGAGGGCCTCGCCGAACTTCAGGCGCTCGCGCCCGATCTCGTCGTGGTCGCGGCATACGGCCAGATTTTGAAGCCCGATGTGATTGCCACGCCGCCGCTCGGCATGATTAACGTCCATGCGTCGCTGTTGCCGAAGTATCGCGGCGCGGCCCCCGTGGCGTACGCCATCTGGAAGGGCGAAACGCACAGCGGCGCGACGATCATCCGCATCACGCCGGGCCTCGATTCCGGTGCGATGCTCGCGCAAGAATCGCTGAAAATTCAACCGCACGAAACCGCAGGCGAACTCGAAATGCGACTCGCGCCACTCGGCGCAAAGTTGTGTTTGAACGTGGTGCAACAACTGAAACTCGGCCCCGTAACGGGCACGCCACAAGATGCCGCACTCGTCACGAAAGCGCCGAAGCTGACGAAGGAAATGGGCGCGATCGACTGGACGAAACCGGCCGACGAAGTCGCGTGCCACATTCGCGCGATGCAACCGTGGCCCACGGCATACACCTTCTTCCACCGACGCGGCAAAGAGCCGATGCGCGCCATGATCTGCGACACGGTTCCCTTCCCGATTCGCTCCATCCCGGACGCGCCACCGGGTACGATATTCACCGACGACAAGTTTCCGAAATCGTTCTTCGTGCTATGCGGGCAAGATCGCAGCGTGCTGGAAATTCTCGCACTGCAACCGGCCGGCAAAAAGCGAATGACGACCTCCGAGTTCCTACGCGGCTACCCCATTCAGGACGGCTACCACTTCAGCCCCGAACCGGCGGCGTGATAGGATCTGTTATGCTCGTTTGACCAGCAAGCAAGGGTTCTGTGACCTCCCCACCGGCCTCATAGAGGCCGGCTACATAAGAAAGCAAGTGCCAGGTGGGCGTCCCGATGTTCGAACCACTGCGTGGAGATTCACGATGGTTCGCTGGTAATGTGTCATTTTCAATGATGTGCAGAACAGACTGAATGCATAATTTTAGGAGGCAACATGATACCCCGCTTCGACCTGACACCGATTTTGTCTCTGCCGATTCACCTGCGAATCTCCGTCGCGAAAGCGATCTTGGACAGCATCGCGAATGACATCCCTCGGCCAGAATTAGATGTAGAAGTGAAGGCCAAGATCACCGACGAACCACACAACATCGAAAATGCCGACGGTAAGAAACTATGACCACTGCCCGACAAGTTGCTGCGGATGTGCTGGACCTCGCTCGCGCTCGCAAGCATTATGCCTCCGAACTCGTCGACGATCAGCTATCGAAAACGAAGCTGATGCCGCAAGATCGTCGCTTCGTCACGCAACTCGTGATGGGCGTCGTTCGCCGAAAGGCCACGCTCGATGCGATCCTGACGCCGTTCGTGACCCGCCCGCCGCACGCCGTCGAACCGCGATTGTGGGACATCCTCCAGCTCGGTGCGTTTCAATTGGTGTTTCTGACGCACGTGCCGAAACATGCCGCCGTCCACGAATCGGTCGAACTCGCGACTTACATCGGCAACGCGAAAGCGAAGGGGTTTTTGAACGGCGTGCTGCGTCGCGTCAGCGAACTCATCACCGATGAGTTCGTCGATTACGGCTGGATGAACACGGTGCCGTTCGAGCAAGGCAAAGCGGGGCCGTCGTACCGCAAGCTCCATCGCGACGTGCTGCCGAACCCCGAGGAGAACTTCGCCGAGTATCTGTCGGCTGCATTTTCCTGGCCGCGCTGGCTCGCGGAACACTGGCTCGAACTCCGCGACGAAGCCGCCTGCGTACGGCTCGGGTTCTGGTTCAACGCGCCGCCCCCGCTCTGGTTGCGAATCAACAAGCGGAAGTGCGACCGCGAATCGTATCGGCTGAGCCTCGCCGCCGCCACCATCGACGCCGAACCCGGCGAGCACCCGCAATCGCTGAAACTCCTCGATAATGCATCGGTTCGCGACCTTCCCGGTTACGACGTCGGCGACTTTACCGTGCAAGATATTTCCGCAATGGCGGTGGCCACGGCCATGAACGTGTCGCCGGGAATGCGCGTCCTCGACCTTTGCTCCGCACCCGGCGGTAAGACGACGCACCTTTCGGAATTGATGCAGAATCGCGGCACCATTGTCGCCTGCGACATCGACCCCAAGCGGCTCGAAACGGTGACAGCGCTCTGTCAGCGACTCGGAGCTACCAACGTGGAAACACACTTGATACCGGAGAATGGCGAGTTGCCGGAAGGGCCGTTCCACGCCGCACTCGTCGATGTGCCGTGCAGCAACACCGGCGTACTCGGTCGCCGCCCCGAGGTACGCTGGCGGCTCCGCCCGGAGGAACTCCCGCACCTGATTCGACTGCAAACGAAGCTGTTATTCCAGGCGATCGAGCGAGTGAAGCCGGGTGGCACGATCGTCTATTCGACGTGCAGCATCGAACCCGACGAGAATAGCGGCGTGGTGAACGCCGTACGCCGTGGCATCCGCGATTTGACGCTCGAAGCCGAACACCACTCGATCCCCGGACAACCCGGCGACGGCAGCTACTGGGCACGCCTGCGAAAACCGGGGTGAATTCGCCGCATGATGGTATGTGTCTGTCAATCTTGGAGTCGTATATGCCGTCGCCGTTTCCTGGAATGGACCCGTATCTCGAGCATCCGGCACTTTGGCCGGATGTTCATCACGAGTTCATTTCGGTCATTCGCGAACAACTGAATCAGCGCATCCGTCCCGGTTACGTGGCTCGCGTCGAGGAACGAACTTACTTACCCGAGGCGGACGATCCCGGTTTAACCTTGTACATCCCCGATGTGAAAATTCGGGATACAGGCGAGTATGGCACCCGAACCGATGGCAGCGTGGCGATTGCCGATCCGGTCGTGTTGGTCACATTGTTGGATGAAGAAATACGCGAGGCGCGGGTCGAAATTATCGACGCGAACACGCGGAACATCGTGACCGTCATCGAAGTGATTAGCCCCAGCAACAAGATTCCGGGGTCGGCGGGTCGGAAGAGTTTCGTCGAGAAACGCTTGGAAATCATGCGATCGTCGATTCATTGGGTCGAGATCGACCTTCTTCGCGGCACCACATCGCTCGATGCGTTCGTGCAGAATCGGCTCGAGCCGCACGATTATTACGTACACGTCTCGCCCGTCGAACTGCGACCGAAGGGTCGCATCTGGCCGATCCAACTCGAACAACAATTGCCCATCATCGGCATACCATTACGCACGCCCGATGCCGATGTGCCACTCGATTTGCAAAGCGTACTGACGACCGCCTACGAACGCGCCGCCTACGACGCCACCATCGACTACACCCGCGAACCCGTGCCGCCGCTGTCGAAGCCGAAAGCGAAGTGGGCCAAGACGCGCTTCGCCAAACTGAAGCGAAAGTAGGCACGAAAGGGTTTCGGGTCATGCGGCCTATTTTTTAAGGCTTTTGCCCGTCGTCAACCGCGTCCACGCGGCCCGGTAGTTGTCGTAGGCTTTCCGTCCGGAATCGGTCAGGCGATATTCGGTCAGCAGTTTGCGATCGACGATACGCTTACTCTCGCTCACGTACCCGGCGGCCACCAGTTTGGCTGCGTGCGCCGACAGGTTTCCTCGCGTCAAGCCGGTCGTACCGAGTACGAAGTTGAAACTAGCCGACCCACATTCGCTGAGTACCGAGACAATCGCCAATCGCGCCGTTTCGTGAATCATCGGATCGAGGAGAATCGGTTCGATCATGCCGACGCCTCCGCTTCGTCTTGCTCATTCCCCACCATGGCAATCGCATGAGTCCAGGTCGTCCAACGAGTTTGCAAGGAGGCCGTTCCGAGGAGGACGAGAAACAACGATAGAAAACAGAGCGGAGTGTATTCCCAGTTGCTCAAAAAAAACGGAGTGTAAGCAAGTACCGCGGACGCGACCAAAAGCAAATCTTCCCAGAACTGGAATGCCACGAAGCGAACTACGAAGAAGACGACTGTTAAGGCTAGACAGCACAACGAAAGATTTTCCATGATTGCGGTTAACGACACGATCGGAAATGGGAAGATCTTGCCGACCATACCTGCGAACAAAACGGAATAACAAACGAGTACGACGACAGTCATTTTCCAAGGCAATGCCACCGTTCGGTTCGATTGCCCCTCGTATTGAGCAAAGACCGTCACGACGCAGCGCTCTCGCTGTCGTTTCCACCATAAGAACGTCAGGAAAAAGTATAGTAAGTATCCGGCGAGTAAGCCGAATATCGCGAAGGGAGCGGAGGCGATCGACCGACCGGAATGCACGAACACCAGTGCGGTGCCCAACACGCCGATTCCCATAGCAATGTTGCCCGTGATCGTGGCTCGCGACGCCTCGCGCATCCGCCGGGCTTGCCATGCTGCCCGTCTGGCAATGTGGAGCTTTCGCATCTGAGTTGCAGTCGGAAGTCCATCCGTCACTAATGTATCGACCATGATTGGCTCGTTGTATTCGCACCAAACCTGTTTGCCGTGCAAACAAGTCTACGCATATTACAACGGCTCTTCAAGCGGATTCTCGCGAGTTGCACGATGTGGTCGCCTCCGGCGACGATCGCGTCAATCGAAATCCCTACGCCAGGGGGGCTTTGGTCTTTCCGCCGCCGCCCTTTTTGCCGCCCTTCTTCTCGCCGCCTTCGTTGGGTGCGGACTTGCCGTTGCTGGTGTCGTCGCGGGTTTTCGTCTTGTTCTCGCCGAGGAGCACGCGCGGGTTCAGCACGACTTCGTCGCCTTCGGCTAAGCCTCGCACGACTTCGATCATCTTGTCGTTGAACTTACCGAGGACGACGACGCGCTCTTCGTGCCCCGTTGCAGTGGCGACGAAAACCTTGCGACTCGGTCCCGCTTCCGCACCGCCGATTACCGCTTGAAGCGGTACTGCGAGAACGGACTCGGTCGCGTCTTCGACGTGGATCGTCACTTCCGAGTTCATGTCGGGCTTCAGCCCCTCGACCGATTCCTCGATGAGAACGAGCGTCTGATACACCTTGACATCGCTGGAGAAAAAGTCGGCTTGGCTGGCGACGGCAGCGACGCTGCGGACGCGGCCGCTGAAGACGCGATCCGGGTACGCATCGACGCGGACGGTGGCCCGTTGGCCCTGACTGGCGATGCGATACTCTTTATCGCGGACGCTTTCGCGGACGACGGACAACGAGTGTTCCGATTGGCTCATCAGGCGTGCGAACGGGTGGATGCTCGTCAGCATTCCGGCTCGTAACGATTCGTACATTCCGGTCGAAATGCGCTCGTCGCCGCGAATCCGCGAGACGAGGGCTTCGTGAACCCGCGTGTTGACTTGCATCCGGCGAAGATCCGGGATACGCATCATCTTTTGGCCTTCCTTGACCTGTTCGCCCTGCGCGATCAGCCCTTGTTGGTTGCCGCCGAAGCGGCTCGATTCGGGCTTGATGTAAACGACCATGCCATCTTGCGGCGAGTAGATTTTGCACTCGGCGATTTGCTCTTCAGTGTCGTTGAGGCGTTCTTGTTCGCGTTGGAAAATCGACAGCTTCGTCTTGCGTTCGGACTCGGCTTGGATCTCTTTCGATCGCGCCTGGCGGGTCGCTTTGTCCGACCCGATGCGAGCGACTTCAGCCTTCGAGCGCAGGTCGGTAAATTCCTTCTCGCGAATGAAGGTTTCGAGGATGTACTTTTCCTTCTGGAGTTTCCCGAGCGTGTCGTTGGCCCCGCTCAGCTTCGTTTGTTCGACTTTCGATTGGCTGGGCGTGAGGTAGCCGAGTTTCACCGAGCGTTCGGCCCAGGCGGATCGTTCGCGGTAGGCTTCGAGATCGGATTCCGATTGCTTCAATCGTCCGGAAACATCGTCGAGTCGCTGACGGTACTCGCCGCGTTCGGCGAGTGTGGCCGGCGCGCCGAGAATCGCCCCGAACGGGTTGAGCGCTTCTTCCAGGCGGTAGCCAGTGAACTTATCGAGGTCCAACTCGGAGACTTTCAACGCGGCCACGGCGAGCGCGATGTCGGATTCGTTTTGTTTGTTCGTGATCGTCAGATCCTCATCCGCTTTCACCCACTCGGCGTGGGCTTTCTCGACGACGATCGACTGCTGTTTGAAGTTTTCTTGGAGTGCCGAATCGTCGAGTTCGAGGAGCAGTTGCCCCTTCGAGACCATCGTGCCGTCGTCGATCACCCACTTGATCGTGCTGGAAAATGTGCCCTTCGATCCGGCCTTCACTTTGCAAATGACATCGCGGTTTTCGGCCGATTCGAGCGTGCCCTTTTCGACCACCGCAATCGGCAGAAGTTCCGCCTTCACCTTGTGCAGCAGAATTTCCGAACGCTTCGCCGACTGAAAATTCGGTGCGAAGTACGACCAAGCGAGCACGCCGAGGCCCGCGAAGAGCGCCAAGCCGACGGTACGCCGCAACCAACGTCGGCTACGAACCGGCGGTACGTTGGCGCGGGGTTTCGCGTCACGGGGTGATGGGGAGAGTTCTGGGGGTGAGGTCGGTTCGGCTGGTGTCATCGGTCCATATCCCTCGGGCGTCGAGTGGGAGGAGTTCGAGATCGAGGTACAAATTCATCCGGGCGTTCAGGTAGTTGATCCAGAGCGTGTACAACGCATTTTCCGCTTGAAGCAACTGGCTCTGTGCCTGGAGTAATTGCTCGGTCAAGGCGGCGGGGTTACCGGCGGTGTCGCGGGCCTGCGGGTCGGGCGGGGCCAGCAAAGTCGATCGCGCGTTGTCCACCTGAGCGTAGGCGAGTTCGACGGTCTTCTGTTGTACTTTATACGTCTCCGCGAGCGATCGCAACTGACGAAGTCCGGCGCGACAGTCGTTGAGGATGTTATCCTCGAACGCCATCAGCGTGCGGCGCTGCCGTTGGAACGAAATCAGCGCGGCGCGATAGTTGTTTCGCTCGACCCGGCGTACGAAAGGCGGTTCGCCGCGGATCGTCAACGCATGTCGGGTGCGGCTCCCGGCGAACGCGAACGCCTCGTTGTCCGTCGCCGGCGTCGCCGTGTTCAAATCATATTGTACGTTCAGTACGCCCTGCAAGGCATTCGCTCGCACGGCGAGTTGCCGATACGAGTCGACTACCTGCGCTCGTGCGTTCATTAGGTCCAACCGGTTCGTGAGTGCCGTCTGTGCGACCCGCGAAGACGCTTCATCCAGTGGAACCTGCAAAAGGTCCGCGCCTTCGACGGTGAGTTCCGGGAGCAACGGCCACTCGTCGCGAATCTCGTCCAACCGTTGATTCCTCGCCTTCAAAGCCACGAGCATTCCGGCATCGAACGCTTCCCGGAACAGGTTCGCACGTTCGCCCGCTTGCTTATCGGGAATCAATCGCAACCACGGGCGAGACTCGTACGTTCGCAAGCTCTGTTCGTGTTTCGCAAACGCGATCGCATCTTCGACGGCGGCAATATCGCGATCTTCACTCTCCGGCTTCGGCTTACCCGCCGCGAGCCGATCCGCCTGCCCATCGAGTAACTTCAGCCGTTGGGCTTGCAGCACGACGATCTGCTTCGCGAGTTCCTCGGCGGACAGTTTGCCGAGTTCGGCCATTCGCTTTGTGTAATCTTGCGCGAACGACTTGCCGCGTACCAGTGAGGAATCGGTGAGAAGTTGTTTCCATCGAGCACGGTACGCAGGAATCGCCTCCGTCGGATCGTACTTTCCCGCCACGGCTTGCAGGTCGCGGAGTTGATCGTACACAGCTTCGTAGCGAACGAGTTGCTTGCGCATGGGGCGTAGCGGGCCGTCGTCGAGTTCGAGCGGCAGGTTCGTCGGCACGCCGAGTTGCAGCTTGAAAATATCGAGCAAGTCGAGGTACTGGCGGTTGCCATCGAGCAATCGCGACTGGCTTTGCAGGAACTGAAGTTCGACGCGAACGACTTGCAAGTCGGAGACGATGCCGCCTTCTTTCAGGTTGCGGTATAGCTTCAGAATCTGTTCGAGCGCGGCGAGGTTTTTGCGTTCGTTGGCGAGCGTCCCGTTCCGCAACACGGTGGGTAAATACCCAGCCGTCGGTGCAGTGAGGTTGCTGCCGATGGCACGGCCCAAGTTCGCGGCGAGGCCTTGCAAACCGTACGGGTTGTTCGTGTAGTCGCCGTTACCCGCGATCACGACGTAGAAGACTTTACGGAACCGCGCGTACGAGCGAATCGCATAGAGCAGCGTGCGTTCGGCCTGCGTCAGCGCTTCGAGCGTGACCGCGAAACCGCCGCCGCGCAACAGCGGTTGCAGCGCCGTCAGCGATAAGTTCGAGATGGCAATATCCGGTCGCGAACTGGTTAAATCGAGCACGATCTGATTCGCGAAGCGGAACAGCAGCGTCGCCCCGGTGGGGAACAGTTTCGAGATGGTGGCATCGGTGCCGATCCGCCAGCGATTGCCCGGCCCATCGACCCGCTCGCGGCCCGTCACTTCGCGGACGACGTTCTCGGCCGCCATCGCTTGTGCCGCGAAACTGAATCGTTCGGTCGTCACCGGTAGCGCGGCGAGGTACAGATCTTCGCGGCGATCTTGGAATTCGCGACTGTTGAATAACGCCAGTTCGACCGTTTGATCGAGTCGCAGCCGGAACGGCTTTTCGTCCGATTGAAACGCCTTCTGGAAGCTCGACGCGGCCCCGCCGTACGCCGCCGCCGCGACTTCGGGTTTGACGGGTTCGGTCGCGCTCGCCTGACGGATCTCATTCGTGCTGTTGCCGAGATCTTCGCCGCGATTCGCCGTGTCCCAGCCCGCGATAATGTTCAGATATTCCGTGCCTTCGTAACGTCCCGTGCCGTACTTTTTGTTCGGCTTCTGCGGGTTCGGCGACAGGATCGATGCGGCGAAATCGTCCGGTGGAAACAGCGGATGGTCCGGCCCGCCGCAACCCGCCGGGTCGCTGAACCGCGCCCGGCTATCGGGGTACACGTGCCAATTGTCGATCTTCCAATCGGGGAAGACGTTCTTTTGCGTGAGGACGCCCGCCACGTCTTTGTCGGCGCGTTCGCGAAAGTGATGCCGCGAGCAACCCGAGCCAATTCCGCACGCGACCGCAACGGCGAAAAGGCGTCGAATCGCGCGAGCTCGAACCCGTGTTACCATAGCAAACCCGAATAACGAGGGAGCAGGCAGACTAATCGCTACTCTCGTTATCGTCCGAACAATTTACCCATCTTGAACCGGATCGCGAAAGTTTGGCACGGTTCGACCTGCGCAGCCGTTTTAACGCACCAGAATCGACGTAAGTCGGACATAAAACCTTGGTTCCCGCGTGGTTTCCGATGACCAGAATCGGACGTAAGTCGTTGGTGTGTTAGGTTGATTCCGAAATGCGGCATGACTCCAGGGATGGGTGGGTGGGTAGACGGTGGAATCATTCACCGGCTACCCAAAATCGACTTTAGACGAACGTGCCAGCGCTAAATCCGCACGAAGATGCGGTTGCGGTACATCCACCACAACACGAGCCAATAGGTGGTGAGGACGATTCCGCCCATCACGAGCGGTTCGTACGCGGCACCGAAAATCTTGAAAATCTCTTTGCCGAAGTGCGTTTTGAACGAGCCGATGACGAAGCTTTCGACGAGGTGCGAGCCACAATAGGCGACGATCGAATTCGCACCGATGACGCGCAGCGGATACGACCAACCGGCGTAGCCGATGGCGTCGGTCGTGGCGATGAACAGCGCGAGAATCAGGAAGCACCAGCCCCCGCTAAACAGCACCCAACTCGGCGTCCAAATTCGTTTCACGTTCGGGCAAATTCCGATGCGGTCCAGCAAATACCCCGTCAACAGGCAGCCCAGCCCGACGACCGCGAACCGCCCCACCGTCGGCCAATCGGCTTTGCCATCCTTGAGCCACGTGCCTGCGAACAAGCCGAGAATCATCGTGGCCAACGTCGGAATGAAACTCAGCGTACTGTACCCGCCACCACTAAACGCGAACGGCTTCTCGCGCGGAAACGCATTCATAAACCGCACGTCGAACGCCCACGCCGGGTTACTGTTTTTGTCCCAGTGTTTCCCGAAACCCGACGGGTGATGATCCCAGTCAATCGGCACGCCGACGGCCGGAAAATCGAAATCGTCGGGCGGCGCAGGGTAAGCCGCGAACAGCGCCCAATAGCCGACGAGGATAATCGCAAGCGACAGATACCGTACGAGTGGCTTCGCCAACCCGAGCGCGAACAAGAAGCCGTAACCGAGGCCGATCTGCGTCAGCGTGTCGTCGAAGGTGAAGTTCGTTTGCGATTTGCCAACTGAACGCAGGAAGATGCCGAGCAAAATGAGGATCAACGCACGCAGCCCCGCATGGAGCATCATCACCGTCTGCGACTGCCCCTTTGCCAGGCGATTCGCCAGCGAGAACGGCAACGCCACCCCAACCAGGAACGTAAACGACGGCTGAATGAGATCGTGGAGCGAGCACCCGCGCCATTCGACGTGATCCTGATGGAACGCCAGAAACTTCCAAAACGCACTCGCAGGGAACGCCTTCGCCATGCTCGCCAGATGCAGCACTTCCGCCATCAT
>JAYWCL010000104.1:0-8231 GCA_043780595.1 Limnoglobus sp. | reverse complement strand
GGAGCAAGACCGAAGAAATATCCCGTGCCGGTGCTGTCGATCGGCTGCGACGACACCCGTGCGCCGTTTTGCATCACCGATACGATTCGCGCCAAGAAGCTCGTGCGCCGCCCGCTTGGCAAAATCGCCTTCTTCTGGGAAACCGATACGCCGCCGAACCCTGGCCGTTCGGGCGGGGCGTTGATCGATGCCAGTGGCCGCGTTATCGGAATCTGTTCCGCCGCCCAAGATGGCCACGGGTATTTCACGCACCTCGATGAAATTCTCGCCGGGCTGAAGCGAAATGGCTTCGGGTGGCTGGTGAACGATTAACGACGCGATACGAACGCTCTAAAGGATATCGCTATGAGCGTCACTGCAATCGACCCGCGAGTTACCTATCGCGTTCGGTGCGAGAATCCATCCACATCTATCTTGTTGGGCGACACCATGCGTTTCTATTTACTTGCTCTCGTCGCCATCACCATTCTCTCGCAGCCGGTTCTCGCGCAAAGTCCACCCATCGGTTTCGTCGGGAAACCGATACTTTCGCAGCCATTCGAGGCCAAACCGTTTTATGCGGTGGAAGTGCCGCGCTGGTTGCAAGACACCACGGGGGTCGGCTATACACTTTCGGGAATGAGCGCCGCGGCCAGAATGGGTGCGACGAAACACGGCGTCACGATTAGCGAAATGAACTTCGTCGACCCCTTCTATCCATATTACAATAGCGCGATTCTCAAGCGCAGAAGTCCGCACGTCCCTATCGAACGCATCCAAGCCGAAGTCGCGGAATACAAGAAACTCGGCATACGGATTCTGGCGGTCTATCCACCGACCCTTCAAGGCGAAGTCTACGATACCCACCGCGATTGGCGGCGCATTGCCACCGACACGACACAGATCCCGCAAGTCGATATGAAGGCATTGCCCCACGGTGGAATGCTCTGCCTTCTCAGCCCCTATGGCGACTTTTTCATCGAAGTTCTGGCGGAGATATTGACGAAGCATCCCGAAGTGGATGCGTTCAGTTTCGATGGCCTCCACCACGGCGGCGTCTGTTATTGCGAACATTGCCGAAAGACCTACAAGGCCGATACGGGAAAAGCGATACCCAAAGATAACCTCAACGATCCCGAATATCGACGCTATCAGCACTGGGCGGACCGCAAACTCGAAGCGCTCATCCAGCGTACGCAGACGCGACTGAAAGGGATTAAACCCGAAGTAGCACTCGTGACGTGGACAACGAATGCCGGGCGTTTCGGGCATTTCCTGAGCGTGCCGCGCAACATGCCCGCGCGGTTGAATCTACTGTTCGATGCCCCCGATCAAGAACTGTGGCTCGACGAATCGAATCGCGGGAACAGCATCGTCCCGGCGTTCGGCGTGGCCTATGCCTGGTCGGTCACGAACCATCGCGTGGCGTTCAGCGAACCGTACCTCATGAGCCACGGCAACCCGTACGGCAAGGACAGTTTCCCGATTGCCGAAGTGCTACGCCGAATGTTGTTATGTACGACGTACGGCTGCTCGCCGAGTATCGCAGTGAACCAGCCGGCACGGTTGCAAAAGGGCGTCGACAACAGCCTCGATGAAATCCAGAAACGCAAGCCGTGGATGACGCACAAAACGCCCGAACGCTGGGCCGCGATCCTCATGAGCGATAACGCGAAAACCTTCTACGGTCGCACATCGGGTCGAGTCGAGGAACGGTATCTGGCGCATCCATTCGGTGCGTTTCGCGCTGCGATTGAAGGCCATCTGCCAGTGAATCTCATCAATGATTGGAACCTGACCGACGACGATTTAAAGCCGTACGCGGTCGTGGTACTGCCGAACGCGGCTTGCCTCGACGACCGCCAGGTTCGGACACTCGATCGCTACGTCCGTAACGGCGGTGGCCTTGTGGCCAGCCTCGATTGTTCGCTGTTCGACGAGTTCGGCGACGCACGAAACCAGTTCGCGCTCGCGTCGCTTTTTGGCGTCGATTATCGCGGCGTCCCGAAAGCGACGAAGCCCGACGAAGCGGTCGATGTCAACTTCGCGAAAACGATCGGGCCAGACTACTGGGAGAAACGCCGGAATGTGTTTTCATTTCGACTCGACCCGAAGTCGATGTACCTAAAAAACGAGCGACTGGCCGAGTACATCGGTACTGATCCGGTGACGATGAAAGGGCCTGCCGTACGGGTCTTCCCCCACATTGGCAGCAAGGTCGAAGCGACGATTCAGAACGCGGAAACGGGTGTGGCCGGGTTGCCCGCGATCGTCACGCGAAACCACGGCAAAGGGCGGGTCGTCTACCATGCCGCTGGCTTCGATGCGGCGTACTATCAATACTCGTACCCATACCAACGACTATTACTGAACGAGTCGATCGCCTGGGCCGCCGGTGAGACTCCGATGCCCGTCGCGATTCGTGCGCCGATGTGCGTGCATTCCACGATTATGCGACAAGTGAAAGCGGGCCGAGAACGCCTGATTGTTCATCTGTTCAACAACGTGAATTCGAGTGGCGGACACGCGATGCCGAACGACGATGTTCCCCTGCGCGAAGAAACCGTTCCAATCTACCAGATTCAGGCTAGTTTCGCCGCAACCTATCGCATTCGCAGTGTGCGGCTCGAACCCGAGGGCAACGATCTATCGATCCGGGTAATCGATGGTCGCACGACTGTCGTGGTACCCAAACTGGAGATCCACTCAATGATTGTGGCCGAACTCGACGAACCGAAATGACGCGAACTACTTCGGCTTTCCGCCGGGATTGAGAGTATCGAGTGCGGCTTGCAAACGGGTGCGTGCGGCTTTGGCAGCATCGCTGGCCGCGTCGGCGGGGATGGCTTTCTCGACGAACGGCGCCGTCGCTCATGTCGTAGAGGTTGCCGCTTTCCGTTAGCTTGAAGCCGCTGTCGCGGACGTACCACTTTTTGCCGAGTTGCACGAACACCCAATCGCGAGGCGTGCCTTTTTCGCCCTTCAGTTGCGGTGCGAAACTGCGACTATCGAGCGTTTCCTTGGGCATATTCGCACCGGCCACGTCTGCAAACGTTGCGTAGAAGTCGGTGAAGTCGATGAGATCGTCGTTGACTTTGCCTGACGGTACGGTGCCTTTCCAGTTAGCGATGAGCGGCACGCGACTGCCGCCTTCGAGGACCGTTCCTTTCATGCCGTTGATCTTTCGCCCGTTGATGATCGAGTAATCGGCACCGAATCGGGCGGTGCCATTGTCTCCGGAGAACACGATCAGCGTATTTTCGCGAATGCCGAGCCGTTCGAGTTCCGCAACGATTTGTCCGACCTGCTTATCGAGATAAACGACGTCGTCGACGTAATGGTTCTTGGTGTCCGGCTTGCTATCGGGCGTGTTGACGATGGGGCCGTGTACGAGGTGCGACGAGAAGTAAAAGTAGAACGGTTTTGCTTTGTTCTTTTGAAGAAACTCCTTCGTAAAGTCGAGGCAGACATCGGGGTAGTAGACCTTCTCCTTCGTCTCGACTTTTTCGCCGTTCTTCGTGTAGCTGTTCACCCAGAACCACCCGTTCGCCGTGGGGTCGGTAATGTAGTCGTCGAAACCCCAATCGCTGGGCGCGTCGTGCATCTGCCGCCACTTGCCCGCCATCCCGGTGACGTAGCCCGCGTCTTTGAGAGTGCGAGCGTGCGATGGCTGATTCTTGAACGACACGGTAGTCGTCGCTTGGTTCGTGACCGCCCCGGTGCGGAACACGTATCGCCCCGTGATGAGCGTGGTACGCGATGGCCCACAGAGCGGTGAGGCGTAACAATGCGTGAACCGCGTGCCCGTTTCGGCGAGCTTGTCGATATTCGGCGTCTTGCCTTTGAAGCGATCCGAACCGTAACAGCCCACGCCGTCGATACCGTAATCGTCGGCCAGAATGAAGAGGATATTCGGCTTCGAGGCGGCCGCCTCGCCGTTCAAAATAAACGAGATGGACAGAAACGCGAGGAAGAATTTCATCGGTGTCACTCGTGTGGCGGGGTCGTTCGTACGCTTCAACCACCGCGAGCCGACCGTTGTTCCCGGTCGGCTCGTGTGCCACCTTGCGATGACTTAGGTGCCGTGTTCCCAGCTCGTTGTGTAGCTCACTTGGTCGGCGGTCATCGTGTCGATGCTCACGCCCATGCTCGCCAGTTTCGCGGTCGCGATGTAGTTCTCGACTTCGACCGGAACGGGGTGGACGCTGTTCGACAGCTTGCCTTGGTTCTTCACGCAATACTCGGTGGCGAGTGCTTGGGTGGCGAAGCTCATATCCATCACGCTCGCCGGGTGGCCTTCGGCGGCGGCGAGGTTGACGAGCCGACCGTGACCGATCACGAAGATCTTCTTGCCGGACTTCATCCGGTATTCTTCGACTTCGTGGCGAATGTCCGGGATGATCTCCGAGCATTGCGCTTCGAGTGCTTTCAGGTCGATTTCGATGTCGAAGTGGCCGCTGTTGCAGACCATCGCGCCGGTTTTCATCAGTGGGAAGTGTTCCGCAGCGATGATGTGTTTATTCCCCGTGACGGTGATGAAAATATCGCCGACGCGGGCCGCTTCGTTCATCGTCATCACGGCGAAACCGTCCATGGCCGCTTCGAGCGCGGCCACGGGATTGATTTCCGTGACGATGACTTGTGCGCCCATCCCACGAGCGCGGGAGGCGACACCCTTACCGCAATACCCGTAACCCGAAACGACGATCTTCTTGCCCGCGAGCAGCGTGTTCGTGGCGCGGATCACGCCATCGAGCGTGCTTTGGCCGGTGCCGTAGCGGTTGTCGAACAAGTGCTTGGTGGCCGCGTCGTTCACGGCGATCACGGGGAACTTCAGCACACCGTCTTTTTCCATGGCCCGCAGACGGATGACGCCCGTCGTCGTTTCTTCCATGCTGCCGATCACACCTTTGAACAAGGTTTTGCGCTGATCGGAAGTGAACTTCGACGCCCAATCTTGAACGGGCTTCTGGTTGCCGCCGAGCTTTTCGAGCTTATCGAGCGCAATGAACACCATCGCGGAAACGAGGTCGGCCCCGTCGTCCATTGTAATGTGCGGCTGATGCTCGAGCGCCATCGCGACGTGCTTGTAGTAGCTGAGGCCGTCTTCGCCGTGGATCGCGGCGACGCCGATGCCGAAGTCTTTGACGAGGCTGGCGGCCACTTCGTCTTGCGTCGACAGGGGGTTCGAGGCAATCAGCAGCAAGTCTGCGCCACCGGCTTTGAGCGTGCGTGCGAGGTTCGCCGTCTCGGCGGTGACGTGCAAGCAAGCCGACATCCGCAGGCCGGACAACGGCTTTTCGATTTCAAATCGCTCGCGGATTGCCGTCAGAACGGGCATGTCTTGGTCTGCCCAGAGGATCCGCTTTTTACCTTTAGCAGCCAGTGCCAAGTCGGCCACATCGTGCTTCGGCATACCAATCGTCGCATTCGCTACGATCATCGAGTCACATCCTGTATCGGGGAAATCATTCGCCTGGGGAAAACCCAGCACGGGGAACCATTGTTCTACAAACCAATCGGCAAGTGGCGACCGCACTATTTAGCCCGATTTACCGGTACGAGCCACGAGGATAAAACCGGTGCCTCGTTACAGGATCGTACGGTTATGGAAATGAATGGCGATCGCTGGTTGTCGCACTTCCGGGCCAATCGCGAGTCGCGGCCCGAACCGGTTGGCCCAGCAGGTCTGATCGCGGGAACGCCGAGACGTTCCGTTAGAGGCACTCATCCGTCCTGAAGGCAATTGGTGCAACTCCTCGCACCGAATTCTATCGGGGCAACCGCCACGAGCTTTCTGTCTTCATTCAGCAACTTCGTCGCGAGTCCAAAAATCGCACACGAACCATCTCAAGTTTAGCTCAGGGGTGTTGAAGGTCGCGAAAGTTGATCGGACTATTGTAGCGGAACGGGAATGCGTTCTGTATACGTGTTTGGCGGGAAATACAAACGAAGAAACCCACCCGATATGTCGGGTGGGTTTCTTTTGTAAAAAGCCGGCAATGACCTACTCTCGCCCTAGACGGACTACCATCGGCCCCAAATGCTTAACGGCCGTGTTCGGAATGGGAACGGGTGTGACCATTTGGGTATAATCACCGGCAAGCTGCATGTATATCATGTCAACTTGGGGGGCACGAAATCGCGATATTAGGAAACAGAGTGAGAAAGCGAACAATGTGGCCAAACGTTCGACTGTTAGTACCGGTTAGCTGAGTGTATTGCTACACTTATACATCCGGCCTATCGACCTCGTAGTCTACAAGGAGTCTTCTTGAAAGGAAACCTTATCTTAGGGGAAGTTTCACGCTTATATGCTTTCAGCGTTTATCCATTCCGCATGTGGCTACCCAGCGATGCGACTAGCGTCACAACTGGCACACCAGAGATGCGTCCCTCCCAGTCCTCTCGTACTAGGGAGAAAGCCCTTCAAGTTTCCTACGCCCACAGCAGATAGGGACCGACCTGTCTCACGACGGTCTAAACCCAGCTCACGTACCACTTTCATCGGCGAACAGCCGAACCCTTGGGAGCTTCTCCACCCCCAGGATGTGATGAGCCGACATCGAGGTGCCAAACCTCCTCGCCGCTATGAACGCTCAGAGGAGATAAGCCTGTTATCCCCGGAGTACCTTTTATCTGTTGAGCGATGGCCCTTCCATTCAGGACCACCGGATCACTAAACCCGACTTTCGTCCCTGCTCGCCCCATCGGGCTCGCAGTCAAGCACCCTTCTACTTTTACGCTCGCTGCCCGATTGCCGACCGGGCTGAGGGTACCTTTGGACTCCTCCGTTACCGTTTAGGAGGAGATCGCCCCAATCAAACTGCCCACTTAGCACGGTCCCTCGCCGGGGTTCACCGGTCGAGGTTAGAATTCAAGCACGGCAAGGGTGGTGTTTCATCGACGGCTCCCCGGTACCCGAAAGTCCCGGTTCACGGCCTCCCACCTACGCTACGCATGCCGGGCCTAAACCCAATACCAAGCTGCAGTTAAGGTTCACGGGGTCTTTCCGTCTAGCTGCGGGTATGTCGCATCTTCACGACAACTACAGTTTCACCGAGTCGCTCGTGGAGACAGTGTTCCAGTCGTTACGCCATTCATGCAGGTCGGAACTTACCCGACAAGGAATTTCGCTACCTTAGGACCGTCATAGTTACGGCCGCCGTTTACCGGAGCTTCAGTTGCGAGCTTCACCAACCTTGCGGATGGCTAACCCCCTTCCTTAACTTACCGGCACCGGGCAGGCGTCAGTCTGTATACCGCGGCTCACGCCTTCGCACAGACCTGTGTTTTTAGTAAACAGTCGCTAGAACCTTTTCGCTGCGGCTCAGCGTACAAGTACGTGAGCACCCCTTTTCCCGAAGTTACGGGGTCAATTTGCAGAGTTCCTTCACGAGCGTTCTCTCGAGCGCCTTGGAATACTCATCCCGCCTACCTGTGTCGGTTTTAGTACGGTTTCCCGCGCAGTTTTCTTGGCCGTCGGTTCGTGGATATCGGGATCTTAAACGCCCTGAGGCAATCTACAAAGCCTACTCCACACACCAACGGCGTCCTATTTCGCGCGGGGAGCGCAGGAATATTAACCTGCTCCCCATCGACTACGCCTTTCGGCCTCATCTTAGGCACCGGCTAACCCTGGGCGGATTTGCCTTCCCCAGGAAACCTTAGGCTTACGGCGAACGGGATTCTCACCCGTTTTATCGTCTACTCGTCCCGGCATGATCACTTGCAATCGCTCCAGAGCCCGTTGTCCGTACTCCTTCACCGCAATTGCAACGCTCTCCTACCACGCAGACTTGCGTCCGCATCCACCGCTTCGGTGTCGTGCTTGAGTCCCGTTCATTATCGGCGCAGAACCCCTCGACCGGTAAGCTATTACGCACTTTTGAAATGGTGGCTGCTTCTAAGCCAACATCCCGGCTGTCCGCGGGATTCTACTTCCTTTCGCACTGAGCACGACTCGGGGACCTTAGCGGGTGGTCTGGGTTGTTCCCCTCTCGACGATGAAGCTTATCCCCCACCGTCTAGCTGCCCGAACTTGGTACACGGGTATTCGGAGTTTGGTTCGGATGGGTAGCCGGGTAGGCCCCCATTCCGATTCAGTCGCTCTACCCCCCATGCCAACTATTCGAACGCTAACCCTAAAGTTATTTCGGAGAGAACGAGCTATCTCCACGTTTGATTAGACTTTCACTCCCCCACACAGCTCATCCCATCGGTTTTCAACCCAAATGAGTTCGGTCTTCCAT
>JAYWCL010000103.1:0-14300 GCA_043780595.1 Limnoglobus sp. | reverse complement strand
GACTTACGTCAGAAACAACAAAACCCACGGGGGTTGCCCGTGGGTTTCGGTGAACGTTGGCGTTCGATTATCGCTTGGAGAACTGGGTACCGCGACGGGCACCGCGGAGGCCGTACTTCTTGCGTTCCTTCATGCGGCTATCGCGGGTGAGGTATCGACCGTCGCGAAGTTTCTTGACGATGCCGATGGCGGGGTCTTCCGCAATCGCCGGTGCCGCAAGAACGGCAGGCGTTACAGTGCCATCAGCGTTGACGGTCGGCTTGAGCAGGACGGGCTTCACGGCCGGTGCCTGGACGGTGGGTGAAGTCACCGTCGATTTCGTGTTCAGGTTGCGAGCGCGAACGGCGGTCACATGGCCCAACGTTACCGATTTGCGTTCGGTGGGTGGTGAGAACATCACCTTGATCGCACGGGCAACGCCTTGCTTGATGGCATCGGCTTGGCCAGTGATGCCACCACCCGCGGTCTTGACCGTGACATCGAGTCGGTTGCCGAGTTCGGTGGCCGTCAGCGGCGCACGAACGGCAGCACGATCTTTTTCTTCGGTGAAGTAGTGATCGAGAGCGCGGCCATTAATGCTGATGGCCCCTTTCCCTTCACTGATACGAACGCGGGCGACGGCGGTCTTGCGACGGCCGGTGCCCAGGTAGTACGTCTTCGGTTCTTTCTTCTCGGCCATGACCTGTGCGTCCCCTAGACGTTAGCTTAAAGTGTGACTTTGAATTCGACGGGTTGTTGGGCTTGGTGCTCGTGCTTCGGCCCCGCGAACAGTTTGAGCTTGGTGATCTGCTTGTAGCCGAGTGGGCCACGTGGGATCATCCGCTTCACTGCGAGCCGAATGATTTCTTCGGGCTTCTTGGCGAGCATTTCCTTCGCGGGGATGATCTTCTGACCACCCGCGTAGTGGGAGAACGTCTGATAGTTCTTTTGGTCCCACTTTTTACCTGTGAACTTGACCTTTTCCACGTTGATGACGACGACGAAATCGCCGGTGTCTGCGTGGTAGGTGTATTCGGGTTTGTGTTTGCCGCGAAGGATGTTCGCGATCACAACGGCCAGGCGACCGACGACCTGATCGGTCGCATCGATGACGAACCACTGGGGGTTGACCGTTGCCGAGTTAGCCATGAACGTAGACATTGCGGCAGAAACCTTGCGTATACGGTGAGACTCGTTCCTAAGAAGGGATAACGTAAGACGATGCGGGCCAACGTCAAGGGAATATGACGAAAATCCGATATTCGAGTTGTAACCGGCCACGTGCCGTAACTTCGGTAGGATAGGGGCAACCACGGATGGAGTAACTATGTCGGTGAAAGCTCGTAACCGCGTCGCCGATTATCTCGTGTATCTGGGCGTACGTGCGTTCGTGTGCATCGTGCAAGCGGTGCCGATGCGTGCGGCTCTCGGCTTCGCGTCGGGTCTGGCGTGGCTCGTTTACACCTTCGATAAACGCCATCGGGTTGTGGCGGCAGAGAACTTGTCCGCGGCGTTCCCGGAGAAGCACGAAGCGGAAATCGATCGGCTCGTTCGCGGTTGCTACCGGCACTTTTGCTCATTGCTCATCGAGATCATTTTGCTTCCCCGCAAGCTCTCGATCGACTCCTGGCGCAGTTACGGCAAGCTCGTCAACGCGAATGCCATGATGAGCCTGCTCATGTCCGACCGCCCATTACTGATGGTTACGGGGCATTTCGGCAACTGGGAAATGGCCGGTTATACGCTCGGCGCACTCGGCTACAAAACGTACGCCATCGCTCGCACGCTCGATAACCCGCATCTCGAAAGTTACATGAAGACGTTTCGGCAACGAACGGGTCAAACCATCATCGCGAAGAAGGACGATTTCGACCGGTTGGAAGCCGTCATGAAGGGCGGCGGGAAGGTGGCCACGGTTGCCGATCAAGATGCGGGGCCGCGTGGCGTATTCGTGAATTTCTTCGGCAGGCCCGCATCGGCGCACAAAGCCGTCGCACTCATGGCGATCGAATTCCAGGCTCGCATCTTCGTGATCGGCGTCCCGCGTGTGGCCTTGCCGATGCGCTACGAGTTCATCTGCGCCGATGTCATTGACCCCGCCGATTACGCCGACAGCCCCGACCCCGTCAAGGCGATCACGCAGCGTTACCACACGGCCATCGAATCGCTCGTTCGCCGTTACCCCGAACAATACTTTTGGCTACACCGTCGCTGGAAAACCCGCCCGAAATCCGAACGAACGGCGAAAGTTGACTATTGAGGTCGGTACGTGGCGTACGAATTCTCCGTCTCCCACAGCGTCACTTCGACGACGGGTAGCTTTTGCTCGATGGCGTGATCGTAGATACGCTTCGCGAGGTTCTCGGCCGTCGGGTTCACGTCCATCGTCAAGTACAGTTCGCCCATTTGCTTCAGCGAGGGAATCATCGGATCGTCTTTGTGCAGGATCAATTTGTGGTCGAGGTTATCGTCGATCCAGATGCCGATCTTCTTCTTGATGTCGGTAAAGTCGATGACCATCCCGAGCGAATCGAGTTGTGCGGTTTCGATCGTGATGACGGCTTTGCCGTTATGGCCGTGGAGGTTCGCGCACTTCCCGTTGTAGTTCAGCAAGCGGTGGCCGTAACAGAACCAAATTTCTTTCGTGACGCGGTACATGCGGGGAGCTTTCTCGTGGTTACTCGCTAGGAAAATACGTCGTCGGGTCGCTGAGGTTGGCGTCGCGGAAGCCGTGCTTCCGTTCGGCGCACTTGTTACACTGCCCGCAATGTTGGTCATCGACGGGGTGGATGCACGAAAATGTCTCTTGCAGAGGCATGCCGATGCCGCGCCGCAGCACATCGACTTTTCGCAATCCGAGACAAGCATACGGGCGGATCACCCGCACGGCCCCGCCGACGGCACGGTTGACAATCGACGCGATGCCATCGTAAAACGCGGGTGTGGCATCGGGAAACGGGTTCGTGGCGAGCGGGGCCGTCGCCAGTTGCGGCACGCCGTTCAGGTGGCACCAGATCAGCGGTTTCGCCAGCAAAAGCACATTCCGCCCCGGCAGAAACACCGCATCATCGGGGCTGTCCGCCCCCGGCACATTGTCGCCCGTCGTACTCCAGTGGCGACCGTACAGGTTCCCCACCGGTTCATCGAGCACGATCAGCGGCCGCACGATTTCCGAATGGAGTGCGTTCAGGAATCGGCGAAGGTACGCTTCTTCGGTCGCTTCCCAATACGCCCCCGTCCGCACGTAAACGGGGTAGACCGCCGGGTATCGTCGCACCGCCTCGCCCAGCAGAATCGCACTATCCAGCCCGCCGCTACAAAGCACGGCCAGCGGAGTCTTCGGGTTCAGGGGTGGCCATGGCGGGTGTGGCATAATGCCCAATTATAGTCGTGCGGCAGAGACGAATCCCTCTTCAAACGGCACGAACTGCCGATTCTTTTCTTCGGGAGCTGACACAACGCAGGCACTTTCGCAAAACGAAGTGTTGGCCATTGTACGAGTGATAGAAATAATCCTCGAAATGATTTGCATTATTGAAAGCGGTGGTTACAATTCGCACGAGATACGCTGCCGATAGTCGGCAGAATAACTGGTTCGGCAGCAAACGCAGAGGGCTTCCAGTGGGCGACGACCTGATCTCCGTGATCGATGTCGCTCAGAAGCACGGCAAGCATAAGGCGACCGTCTTCAAGGTGTTGAAGCGGCTGGGCATCGAGCCGACGAAACATCGCAGTTCGTCCGCCAAAAACCAGATGGTCGCGTGCATTACTCAGGACGAGTTTCGCTTGGTATCCGTCGAGTTGCAGGCCATCATCGACCGGGACGACCCCGAAGCTGGTGAGGACGCCGAGTCAGACGGTTTCTTGTCTGCCGAGATCGGAGTCTTCTACCTGATCCAATTGGAGCCGGTTTTCGACCCCGGCCGGTTCAAAGTGGGTTTCTCGGCAGGCATGTCGGATCGGCTGAGGCAGTTGCGGTGTTCAGCGCCGTTCGCCACCGTGATTCGGAGTTGGCCATGCCGCCGGTTATGGGAGAAGACCGGGATCGAGTCCGTATCAGTCAGCTGCGAGCGGCTGCACACGGAGGTCTTCCGCACAGGCTCACTGGATGAGATCATCGAGCGGTGCGAGCGGTTCTTCGTCGTGATGCCGACAGTGCAGTCAAGCACGCCCCATAATACTTCCCTGGCAGTGAACATTAATCCTCTACTGTAACTCGTGCTCGCCATCCACTTCGGCGCACACCGATTGCGATGGCCGCATGAGGAACATTCTAAACCGGACGAGGGGGATTTCCGTTTGATTTTCGATCCCCCGCCAACTCTTCTCCATCATGGCACGACCCTTCATCGCGCGCGGGCAATCGAGGCCAACGGCCCGGACCCGAACTACCGGGAGCCTGGAACGGGAAGACTTCCTCCGGCGGAAGGATTCTCGACCGTCATCGGCGATGGCCGGCCTTCTGGCACCGGCACGCCCGAGATGGCCGCGCGTAACAAGGATGCGCTCTTCCCGGCGAGGGAGGCCCGGCTATCCTGGAAGTGGGCGTGACAGCGTCGATTATGGCGATCCTCTACGCCGATCCTATCGCCGCAGGTTTGGCACGCGGCGGCGAGATACGGTTCGAACCCGAAAGCGGTCTGACTGAACTTCGGGCTGAGTGGCACAAACTCGTGAAGCGAGTGATTTCACTATGATTACCGCTACAATTATCGATATCCTCAGTGCCCCACTCGATCCGAACTGGACGATGGATGGCCTTGCGGACCGGGTGCTCAACGCGATCGCGAGTCAGCCGCCGGAATCCGAGCAAGAGTTCGCTGTCGATGAGACGACGGACCGGCAAGTCCGCCGTCTCATCCGACCGCTTCTCGCGTGCCTTGCTACCAAGTCCGCGAGTGAGACGGGTGTTCCGGTCAACCTTTATGGTGGCCACTTTTCATTTCAGCGGCCCGGTCCGGCCGGTCCGGTGTGGGTGATCGGCGATTTTGAGAACCAACCTGGATGCGTGCGTGTCGCATTGCGACGCGCCAACTTGGAGGCACCTATGGACGCATCGCTGATCAGTTCCGATCCCGCCGTGATGATGGGCAAGCCGGTTGTCGCCGGCACCCGACTGACGGTCGAGTTCATTCTGGAGGAGTTGGCCGCTGGCACTTCAGTTGGACAACTCATCGCATCTCATCCTCGGCTTACACCGGTGGCTGTATCCGCTGCCCTGGCATTCGCAGCCCAGGCGCTGCGGGCCGATGTCGTGTACCCCACGACCCGACGGTCGGCATGACCTTCTCGCCACTCATCACTCGCCACTCGCCTCACCTATTCCCCCAGATAAGCGGCGCGGATGCGTGGGTCGTCGAGTAGCGTGGCGGCTTTGTCGGTCATCGTGACGCGGCCGGTTTCGAGGACGTAGCCGCGGTGGGCCACTTTCAGTGCCATCCGGGCGTTTTGTTCGACGAGCAGGATCGACATGCCCTTCTGGTTCAGATCGCGAATGACCTCGAAGATCTGCACGACGATTTGCGGCGCGAGGCCGAGCGAAGGTTCGTCGAGCAACAGCAACTTCGGGCGAATCATCAGTGCACGAGCAATTGCGAGCATCTGCTGTTGGCCGCCGGAAAGTAGCCCGCCCGGCTGGTTTTTTCGCTCTTTGAGAATCGGAAACATCGCGAACGCGGTCGCAATATCGTCGGCAATTCCCTTAGTGTCGTTGCGGGTGAACGCGCCCATCTCGAGGTTTTCGAGCACGGACAGGCGCGGGAAGATCTTGCGGCCTTCGGGCGATTGCGCGAGGCCGAGCCGCACGACTTCGTGGCTCGGCGTCCGCGTGATGTTTTGCCCGTTGAAGTGGATCGCCCCGGAACGCACTTTCATGAGGCCGGAAATGCTCATGAGCGTCGTTGTTTTGCCTGCACCGTTGGCCCCGATGAGCGCAACGATCTCGCCTTCTTGCACTTCGATGCTCAGATCGTGCAGCGCATCGATCGGCCCGTAACCCGCACGTAATTTATCCACCGTCAACAACGCGGACATTTAGCTGACCTCTTCCTTGCCGAGGTACGCCTCGATCACCTTCGGGTTGTGGGCGATTTCGGCGGGTGCGCCTTCAGCGATCTTTTTGCCGTAATCCAGCACCGCGATGCGGTCCGAAATTCCCATAACGAGGTTCATGTGGTGTTCGATGAGCAACACCGTGATGCCGCGATCGCGGATCTTGCGGATGAGTTCCATCAGGCCCGTCGTCTCGCTCGGGTTCATCCCGGCGGCGGGTTCGTCGAGCAGGATCAACTTCGGCTCGGTAGCCATCGCACGGGCGATTTCGAGGCGGCGTTGGTCGCCGTACGGCAGGTTCTTCGCGAGGTCGTCGAATCGCCCGGCCAGCCCCATGAACTGGAGCAGTTCGCGTGCTTTCGTCGCGGCCTCGGCTTCGCGCCGTCGTTGCTTCGGAAGCCGCAACACCGCCGACAGCCAGCCGCCGGGGATCGAGCGGTGCATCCCGATCAACACGTTCTCGCCGACGGTCATATTTTGGAACAGCCGAATGTTCTGGAACGTGCGGGCGATCCCCTGAAGCGAAAGGTAATCCGCCGAGCGTTTGCTGCGACGCCAGATGACGAACGACCCCGCCGCCCCCAGCAGCAACCCGCCGAGCGTCGCGCCGATCACCACGGCTTGATCGGTACGAATCTTCGTGCGAAGCGCGTCCAGCTTCGCGGCAATTTCGGGCGCGTCGGCTGTAGGAATTGGCGATTGCGGATCGCGAAGCGTTACGGAAAATGCATCGCGTAATACACCGGCATCGGTCTCATTGGCTGCAATCGCAAATTCCTGCGAACCTTCCGCACTGACGATTCGCCACCGGCTGCCGCGTCGTTGTTTCTCGATCGCGAGTTCGCCATTGAGGTACGCGATTGCCGCCTTCGCCGATTCGCCATACGAGAACTTGTCGACGCCGTTTGCAAGCGGTCGCTTGATCGCGGCATTCCACAACGGCTCGATGCCGACGGCCGCAAAGAAACAAAGAATCGCAGTCAACACGCCGACGAACGCACAGTGCAACAGCACCCGGAATGTCAGCGGGCGTTCGGCCGAATGTCCTTCAAAACGAATGCGACCATCGCTCGGGTTATAGATGCCAGTGATGGCATTGAAGACGGTCGTCTTGCCCGCGCCGTTGGGGCCGATGACGGAGTAAATTTGCCCCGGTTCAACGGCAAAATCGACGCCATCGACGGCGGTGATGCCGCCAAACTTCATCGTCAGTTTTTCGACTTCGAGTACGGGCACCGCGTCACCTGTGAAGAATGCCACCTAGGGTTGAATCTCCCCAGGGGTACGACGTAAGACGTCTAACCCTGGGCTAAAAGATGCAACCCCGTTGGGGTAAATGCATAGCCAATTCTTACCCCAACGGGGTTCAATCTGACAGACCAGGGTTAGACGCTTCGTCGTACCCCTGGGTGACCTTGAGGCGTTTCAAATTCCTCGCTTGCGCGTCGGGCTAACAAGACGCCGCCATCGCTCACCCCGTGGGGCTTCGCTTCGCGGGGAGCAACCCGGCGGGGCGGAACCGCATCGCGAGGATCAGCGCGAGGCCGAAGACCATGAGTCGCCAGAAGCTGAAGGTCGTGTAGTCTTTGACTTCTGCGCCCGTTGGCCGCAGCGATTGCATGTACTTGTCCGCAACCGGCGCGAGGATGTTGTCGAACCCGAGTACCAGAAACACGCCGAGGAGTACGCCGGTTCGATTGCCGAGGCCACCGAGGATCAGGCAACAGAGCGCGATGATCGAGCGGTTGAAGCCGTAGGCTTCGGGGTCGGCGGTGTTGCCGAGTTTCACCACGTACAGGCAACCCGCGAGGCCCGCCAACCCGGCCCCCAGCGCGAACGCGGCGAGCTTCAGTTTCGTCGTGTCGAGGCCCATGCACGTGGCCGCGAGTTCGTCTTCCCGCAGTGCCACCCACGCGCGGCCCATTCGCGAATTCTCGATGTTCCGCAACACGATCAGCACGGCGAACAATACGAACAAACTCAGGTAATAATAGCACCGATAATCGGCGGACCAGTCGGCGTCGAGACCCGGTAGTTTCGGCGGCGGGATCGGGTTCAGCCCATTCGTCCCGTTGGTGATTTCGTAGAGGTTCTTGATCGCGAATTTAACCACTTCGCCGAAGCCGAGCGTCACGAGTGCGAGGTAGTCGCCACGTAGCCGCAGGGTGGGCGATGCGAGCAGCACACCCGCCGCGGCCGCGGTTAATGTGGCCGCGACAATCGCAACCGGAAAGCTGACCTGAAACGGATACGACGGCACCATCAGAATGCCCGTTGTATATGCGCCGATGCCAAAGAACGCGCCGATGCCGAGGTGGAGCAGCCCCGTGTAACCGACGACGACGTTTAACCCGAGCGCGAGAATCGCCATGATGAAGAGCGTCGTCAGTTCGCTGCCGATCGGCACTTTCAATGCACGATCGATGCCCGTTACCAGCCCCGGTATCAGCGGCAACATCGCCAATAATCCGACGACAATGAGATCCCACGGGAGTTTGCGGAGGGTCATACTTTCTCCCGAACGCGCGACCCGAGCAAGCCCGTCGGTCGGAAGACGAGGATTGCGATCAAGATCGCAAACACCAGTGCGCTCGTCCATTTTTCGCCGATCATGACGCTCCCGAACGAACGGATGAGGCCGATAATCACGGCCCCGAGTACCGCACCGGGAATGTTGCCGATGCCACCGAGTACCGCCGCCGTGAAGGCGTAAAGGCCGTTCTGGTAGCCGATCTGAAAGCCGATGGTGTTGACCGTCAGCGAGAAGACGACACTGCCGAACCCGGCGAGCGCCCCGCCGATGGCGAACGTCGCGCCGATCACGCGATCGACGTGGATGCCCATGAGTTGCGCCGCCGTCGGGTTTTGCGCCGTCGCGCGCATCGCCTTCCCGAGCCGGGTGTACTTCACGAACAACGTGAGTGCGACCATGATCGGGATCGTCACGCCGATCACCACGGCATCTTTTACCGTGAACTTCAAGGCGTTATCGGGCAACAGGTTGTCGTTCGACAGCAGCGAAGGGAAGTTGCGGTCGGCGGCCGACGGGACGGTTTTGCCGTCCTCGGGGATCATCGCGTTCCAGAACATGCCGACGTTCATGAAGCAGAACGACACGCCAATAGCCGAGACGAGCGGGGCCAACTTCGGCGCGTTCCGTAGTGGTTTGTAAATCACGCGATCGACCGACCAATTCAGCGCCGCGCAAAATATCGGCGTCAGCAAGATCATCAGCGCGAACGCCACGATCAGTTGCACGCTACTCGCCCCCGCCGCCCCGGCACCGGTTAGCCTCAGCATCGACAGTACCGTCAGCGCGAAGAACGTGCCGAGCATGAACAAGTCGCCGTGCGCGAAGTTGATTAGTTCGACGATGCCGTAGACCATCGTGTAGCCCAGCGCGATCAGCGCCAGGAGTGCGCCGAACGTCAGGCCGTTGATGAGCGATTGCGCGTAGACATTCCCGGACGATTGCGCGAATAGAACGAGGTCCAAAGCCATCTCCAAGCGGTGGGGTTACTTCACGGGCAGGATATCGAGTTGTGCCACGAAGTCGAAATCGCCCTTCGCCGGGTTGACGATGCTGCCGCTCATCGTGCGGGACGTCGTGTCGCCGTTTTCGTCGAACGACCATTTGCCGAGCGCGCCGTCGAAGTCCTTGATACTGAGGCACGCCTTGAGGATTTCCGCACGATCTTTCTTGCCCGCACGTTTGATCGCTTCGAGTGCCACTTTGCCGGCCTCGTAGCCGTAGACCGCGTAGGCTTCGGGCGTCTTGCCGTACTTGACCTTGTACTTCTCGACGAACTCTTTGCCCTTGCCCGTCACTTGATCGGGTGGCAGGCCGCCGAACGTGACGTAACATTTCAGCGTCTTGAACACGTCGTTCCCCGCCGACTGAATGAACGCGAGTTCGCAACAGCCGTCGGGCACCATCAACTTGCTGCCACCGAGGCCCGCTTCGACCATGTCCTTCGCGATCTGCCCCGCCTTGGTCTGCGTCGTACCGCCGAAGTAGATGAGGTCGGGCTTCACCGGAGCCGTGACAATCTTCGTCATGAGCGACTTAAAGTCGTTCTGCTTGATGTCGATGCTCTCTTGTTTGCCGAGGATTTTGATGCCGATGACTTCGCAGTGTTCCTTGAACAGCGTCGCGATGCCTTTGCCGTAGACTTCGTTATCGTCGAGGATCGTCGCCGTTTTGACGCCCATCGACTTCGCCCATTCGGCCCCGAGCGGACCTTGCAGGTCGTCGGCAGGTACGACGCGGGTGAAGTTCACTTTGCCCGTGGGGCGGTACATTTCCGGTTCGCCGAGATCGCCCTTGCCCGGCTTCGTCATCCCCGGCCACGTCACGGCGGGGCTAATCATCAGCAACCCCGCTTTGTTCGTGATCGGCATCGAGTTCTTCGCCGCACCGGAGTTGTACGGGCCGATGTACACCATCACGTCCGAGTCCTTGACCGCCTGATCGGCGTTCGCCGTCTCGCGTTCCGGCGTCCATTTGCCTTCCGCCGCCGTCGCATCGTCGAGGTCTTCGTAAACGATCTTGAAGTGGCCCGATTTGTACTCGACTTCCTCCAAGGCCATCTTGATGCCATTGACGATGGTATCGGTTTGCCCCTTCGCACTCCCGGTGCGGGGCAAGCTGGAAACGATTTTGATCGTACCCGTATCGCCCGGAGTCGCAGTATCGCTGCCCTTGCAGCCAAAGCCGGTGAAACAAACGGCGGGCAGGCCCAAGCCAACCGCAATCGCGGCAAGTAAGTGACGTCGGCGCACGATGGGAACCTCCGGCAGGAGTCGAGCACGGTAGAAGAGAGGATTCAGCGATGTTAGAAAACGAAGCCATCGGAGTCAACGAACATTCGTAACGGGAGGGCGATACCCCATTGCGTCGCGACCGTTGACGGCGGATGCTCGAATCGTAAGATGTGCCATTCGGAATAAATACTCAGCGGAGATCGGGTCATGGCGAAGGGTAAAGAAGCGCGGCACATCATCAAGCTCGTCAGCAGCGAAAGCAACCACTGCTACTTCACGCAGAAGAACAAGAACAACAGCAAGGAACGGATTTCGCTCAAGAAGTACGATCCGGTTCTGCGCAAGCACGTAATGTACAAAGAAGCCGGCAAACTGTAACGCGACCGATGGCAAAGAGGGCCGCGAGTCGGTTCCGGACGGCGTCCGCGAACATTGCTCGCGGTTCGACTGCGCGCGGCACTTGCAACGACACCCTTCGCCCGTTACCGTAGAAACATATCATTCATTCTGCACGCTTGAGGTCAGCTCATGTCTCCCTTTCCGGGCCTCGATCGCGTTCTCGCCGTGATCGGTCGCACACGTCACAAGATGGTCGCCATCGAACTCGAAGAAGCCGTCAAACGCGGTAATTCGTTCCTCGAAGTGCGGCTCGATTTCCTCGCGAAAGCGGTCGATTTCAAGCGGATGTTGCCGCACAAGAAGTGCCCGTGGGTGGCGACGTTGCGACGCCCGCAAGACGGCGGACGCTGGCCCGGCAAGGAAGACGACCGGCAGGCGGTGCTTCGCCAGGCGATCGTCTCCGGCTTCGATTGGGTCGATCTCGAAACCGACATCGCCGACAAGATTCGGCGTTTTGGTGCGGTCAAGCGGATCATCAGCTACCACAACATGACCGAAACGCCCGCGAACCTCGACGAGATCTACGAACGGATGCTCGATCAGGATGGCGACGTGTACAAGATCGCGGTGATGGCCAACACCGCCGCGGACATCGAACGCATCCTCAAAATTCAGAAATCCGCACCGAAACCCACCGTGGCGTTCGGCATGGGCGAGATCGGCATCCCGACGCGATACACCTCGCTGAAGTTCGGCGCGCCGTGGATTTATGCCGCGTTCAACAAGGAACGCGGCATCGCTCCCGGTCTGCCATCGGTCGACGATTTCAAGACGACGTACCCCGTGCGTTCCATCAACGCCGAGACAGAAATCTTCGGCGTGATTGGCGACCCCGTCGGCCACAGTTACAGCCCGGTTTTGCACAACCACATGTATTTGCGAACGAAAACGAACGCGATTTATCTGCCGTTCCGCGTACCGGTCGGCACGCTGCCCGAGATGGTGAAGGCATTCGACGCGGTGCCGGTGTCGGGCTACAGCGTGACGATTCCGCACAAGCAAGCGGCGGCGGAACTGGCGGGCGAATCCGAGGCATTCGTGAAACTCTCGGGGGCGGCCAACACGCTCGTGCGTCGCCCGAACGGCACGTTTTTCGCCGCGAATACGGATTATTCCGCGGCGGTGGAATCGCTGAAGGCGCACCTGATCGCGCAGGCGACCGAAGGCGAAGAGGCTCCGCAAATCAACCAGCTTGCGGTGCTGATCCTCGGGGCAGGCGGCGTGGCGCGGGCGATCGCACATGCCTTGCACCGCGAAGGTGCGAACCTCACGATTGTGGCCCGTACCGACGAAAAAGCGAGCAAACTCGCCGAGGAAGTGCACTGCAAGTTTCTCGATTGGCACGGGCGGCACAACGTTTATTACGATGTCGTCGTGAACTGCACGCCGGTGGGAATGCACCCGAAAGTCGACGAGTCGCCGTTCCACCGCAGCGCGATGCATTCGGGCAAGATCGTCTTCGACACGGTCTACACCCCCGAGACGACGCTCCTCCTCCGCGAAGCGAAGGGCAGCGGCTGCCAGATCATCACCGGCGTCGATATGTTCGTCCGGCAAGCCGCCCGCCAATTCGAGCTATTCACCGACAAGATCCCCGACGTGGCCAAGATGCGCGAGATCATGCGCAAAGCCCTGTCGCCAATCACGAAGCAACTCGAAGAGGAAGCGACACAAGCAGGCGAAGCGTAAGGGGATTGTGAAACGCACGCCTGGTGGTATGTAGGCGTACCGTGTTTCCCAAATCCCGGTTTTCCAGCCTGAAAGGCCGGTTCAATCAGCCCAAGGCGAAGTCGGCGAAGCCTTGGGTATCGGTGTCGGAATGGACTCGGCCCTGAAGGGGCCGTTCAAGGTGCTGATGCCAACCACCCATCGGAGTCGCCGCCATGATCCCACCCATCCCCGATTCGGAACGTACGCAAGCCGCCACGCCGGAGCAGGAGCGCGTGTCGGCACTGCGCTCCGCGTCCGAGCTGTTCCCCGACGGCTACGAGAAGCACGAAGTCGTCGGGCAGGGTGGCATGGGCATCGTCTATCGTGCGCGGGGTGTTGCGCTCGATCGCGATATCGCGATCAAGATGTTGCAGCCGCACTTTGCAGCAGATAGCGCCGAGGCAAGGCGGTTCGTCGAAGAAGCACGCATCACGGCGCAACTCCAACACCCCGGCATCCCGGCCATCCACGAAGTCGGCACGATGGCGAACGACCGCCCGTTCATCGCGATGAAGCTCATCAAGGGCGAGACGCTCGACGCACTGCTGAAGCGCCCCGACGCCCGCCCCGCTAACTTTATCGCGACGTTCGAGGCGATCGCGTTCGCGGTCGGCTACGCGCACTCGCGGCACGTCATCCACCGCGACCTGAAGCCCGCGAACGTCATGGTCGGGGCGTTCGGCGAAGTCCAAGTTATGGACTGGGGCCTCGCGAAAGTCTTGGCGAGCGGTGGGTGTAAGCCCACTGATTCTTCGGAACAATCACCCACCGAAACGCACATCCGTTCGGCGCGCGACTCCGACAGCGATACTCGTTTCGGCGACTACATGGGCACCCCCGCGTACATGCCGCCCGAACAGGCCATCGGCGCGGTCGACAAGATCGATGCGCGCTCGGACGTGTTCGGCCTCGGCGCGATTCTCTGCGCGATGCTCACGGGCCAACCGCCGTTCAACGGTGGCAGTGCCGAAAGCACGCGACAGCTCGCGGCGCAGGGCAAGCTCGGCGACGCCTTCGCGCGCCTCGACTCCTGCGGGGCTGAACCCGAGTGGGTCGCGCTCGCGAAGCGCTGCCTGTCTGCGGAGCCAGCCGACCGCCCCGCCAACGGCACCGAGGTCGCGAACGAGGTCGCGAAACTCCGCGCCGCCGCCGACGAACGCGCGAAGCAAGCCGAGATCGGCAAAGCGCGTTCGGACACGCGACGGCGCGTGCTGACGTGGAGTGCGGCCGCGGTGTTCGCGGTGCTGTCGGCAGGTGTCATAACGAGCTGGGTGTTGGCAAACCAAGCGCGGGAAGCCGAGAAAGCGACGGCGGCACAACTGGTGCGGACGCAGGCCGAGGAGCAGCGCGCGGTCGGTGCCGAGAAAGCGACGGCGGCACAACTCGTTCTGACGCAG
>JAYWCL010000102.1:0-49803 GCA_043780595.1 Limnoglobus sp. | reverse complement strand
GAGTCGATGATACGGCAAAGGCGGCGTTTTCAGATCGGTAATTTGCGATCGAAAACGGGCATTTTGAGACGCGAAAATGACAAAAAACCGGTTTTAGAGTGTCCGCAAATGTGACTTACGTCGATTGTGAGAACCCGGATCGCGAATCGTCGGAATTCGCACGGCTATCGGCAACGCTTGCCAGCGTTCGCACCCATTCGAGGTCGCCGCGCTTCCAGAGATACGCAAAGCCGACGAGCAGGATCGCAAAGAAAACGAGCAGTTCGACGAACGCAAACTGTGCGAATGCCGAGGCGATTTCCGGTGCGGGAACGCTGGTTGCGGCAGGACTGAATTGTCTGGCGATTTCGAGCCGTTGCTCGATCGGCGTGGCGTCTTGTGCGAGTTGATTGGCGGAGCCGAAAACCACTGCCCACGGGAAGAAAAACGCGAGTTCTACGTCGAAAATGACGAAAAGCAGCGCGACGACGTAAAACCGCAAGTCGAACTGAATCCATGCCGACCCGATCGGCGGTTCGCCGCACTCGTATACTTCGCCCTTCTCCGGCGAAGGTCGATTTGGCCGAACGAGCTTGCCGAGCAACAGATTCGCCGCCAGGAACATCGCCCCAACGGCAATAAACACAATCAGCGTCACAACGAGTGCAGTCATAGGTTCGCGTCCGATTCGGTTACGACACTTTCTGCGCAAACAACTGGCCAGCTTCACTCCGAACTCTATCCTATCAGCTGCACTCGGATTTGGATCCCGACTGATGCGTGGCAGATTGTCTGCCGAATGCATGTCGGCCGGGTCGCGACTCTATTTAGGAGGCCTTTCATGGCCCTCGGTTTACTCGGCTTCAAGGTCGGGATGACGGCAGTGTTCGTCGAAAATGGTAACGCGGAACCGGTCACCGTGATCGAACTCGGGCCATGTCCCGTGCTTCAAATCAAGGACGGCAGCCCCGATAAAGATGGCTACATCGCCATCCAACTCGGCTTCAAAGACAAACCCCGTAAGAACGCGATTCGCTCCGAACAGGGCCACGTCGCATCGAAGTTGGCGTCGAAGCGGAAGGAAAAACGCCAGAAGGCCGGCGTCGCAATTTCCCCGAAGGCCGACGTCGAACCGCAACGCCACATCCGCGAGTTCCGCCTCAGCGAAGTCCCGACGCACAAAGTCGGCGACATCCTGAAAGTGGCCGACGTATTCGAAGGCGTGCTGTCGGTCGACGTCATCGGCACCACGAAGGGCCGCGGCTACCAGGGCGTTATGAAGCGCCACAACTTCGACGGTCTGCCCGCTGCGCACGGTGCCAAAAAGGTCCACCGTCAAGCCGGTTCGACGTCGTCGTTGGCGAGTAACCGCGGTTCGGGTCGTCCGAAGAAGGGTCTCAAGCGAGCCGGTCAGTACGGTAATACCCGTACGACGATCCGCAACTTGAAGGTCATCAAGATCGACGTCGAGAACAACCTGATTCTCGTCCGCGGTTCGGTGCCCGGCTTCAACGGCGCACTCGTCATGGTCCGCCCAACGAACATGAAGAAGTAGTTTTCGCTGTCAGCCAGAAACGAATAAAACGCCCACGGTGATACCGTGGGCGTTTTATTTTGTGGCGTCGTGATAATACGAAACCGTTTAACTTGCGGTTGCGGTTTCTTTGTGCGACGAATCGCGTTCGGCCTGCATTTCCAAGAATGTCGTGTCGGGGTTCGTTTCCGAGATCAACTTCATGTTCTTCGCTCGCGCGGTTGGTTCGCGGACGTCCCAGACGATGCCGAACCAGGACAACACTCGCAAGCTCATGTACGAAATGTCGATTTCGTACCAAGCGAAGCCCTGACGGGCGCTGCTCTGGTAGTGGTGGTGGTTATTATGCCAGCCTTCGCCGAAGGTCAGGATCGCGACGATCCAGTTGTTCCGGCTCATGTCGGTCGTTTGGTAACGGCGATAACCGAACAAGTGGCAGACGGAGTTCACGCAGAATGTCACGTGATAGACGAGTACGGTGCTGAGGAAGAAGCCCCAGAACACGCCGGGCCAGCCACCGATGGCGTACGTGGCGACGCCCCACAATGCACCCGGAATCCAGTGGAAGCGGTCGAGCCACTTCAGTTCGGGGTACATCGCCCAATCGCGCATCCCTTGCCAGTCGGTGTTGCTTTCACCGCGTGCCATCACCCAACCGACGTGCGACCAGAACACCGAGTTTTTGATCGGCGAGTGCGGGTCGCCATCGTGATCCGAGTAGCGGTGGTGGTGACGGTGCTCGCCCGCCCACCAGATCGGCCCGCGTTGCAACGAGGCACACCCGATTGTACCGATGACGAACTGGAACCAACGGCTCGTTTTGTAGGCACGGTGCGCGTAGTAACGGTGGAAGCCTGCGGTCAGCGCCCACACTCGCAGCGAGTATGCGACGGCGCACAAGATCACCGCCGTCCAGGTCGTTTCGACGAAGAAAATGCCCGCAACGGCGAGGTGAATCGCGATGAACGGGAACAGGTTCACCCATTCCGAGACTTTTTTCAGTACTTGAACGACGGATTTTTTCTGAGCGACAACCGGGAGAGTGGGTCGGGGTAGCAAAGGTTGAATAGAAACTCTCCTTGGTGGGGGTATCGTCCGTCATCACATGCGAACCGCAGTCAGCGAAACGTACGCAACACCGCGTTCCATTGATATAGGAGATAAACCGGGCGCTTTCTCGTTCAAAACGGAAAAAATTCGCGAACGATCTACTCACGAGACGGGTTTCTGTTACGCTCGTGCGAATAACGAGATACACTTTACATGTACACGAATCCCGTGTGGAGGCACCTTATGACGACGCTACAGCAGTTGGGTATCGACCGAATGTCCGTCGCCGAACGACTATCGTTGGCGCATCTGATTTTAGAAAGTGTGGCGGAGGAGCAACCCCAACCCTCACTATCCGAACGGAAGTGCCGAGAGTTGGACCGGCGATTGGCCGATGCGAACGCAAATCCGATGGATGGTGTACCGTGGGAAGAAGTTGAGGCCGCCGCTTTGGCGAGATTTCGCCAATGAGCCTTCCAACAATTCTCCGTCCGGCAGCACGTCGCGAATTCGACGAGGCATCAAACTGGTACGAAAACCGGAAGTCTGGTCTTGGATTTGCGTTCGTTAAGGCCGTTCGCGACATACTCCTAAGCATCTCAGCAAACCCAGTTGCTCACGCCGTCGTGCATTCCGACGTACGCGAGGCATTAGTTCCTGGTTATCCATATGCGGTGTATTACCGAGAAGAACCAACATATTTCTCGGTATTAGCTATTTTTCACACTTCACGCGATCCGACGATATGGCAGTCTCGCGCATCGTCGTAAATATCGTTAACCCGCGCCGTTTCACGCATTCGATCTTGACCTTCGGACGAATACGTGGATAGTGATCGAATTGCATTGGCGACGATTTTCTTTTCGGTTACCTCGCATGATCCAGTTTCTGTGTCCGGGATGTCAGCAGAGTTTCACCGTCGACAATTCGCGTGCCAACAGCATCGGCACGTGTCCGAAGTGCAGTTCGCGATTTTATGTCCCGGAGTCCCCAGACGCGCCCGCTCCGCCTCCCCCGCTGCCGGTTCGCAAATCGCCGAAACCGGTCGAACCGGTCACGCTCAAACGGCACCGTTACGAAGACGACGAACCCCGGCGTAACAGCCGTCAGCGCACCGAAGACTGGGATGACGACGACGAGGAAGACGACGAGCCGATTCGCAAAACGAAGCGACGCAGCAAGAAAAAAAAACCGCTCTCATTTTTCGACGCAGGCAACTCGTTTAGCGTCTTCCTGTTGGGTTATGTCGGGCTGTCTATTCTGTTGATGATGTTGTCGTTCGCCGTCCCATCGGCGGTCTTTGTGCCGATGGTTCTCGGTTGGTTTGTGGCCAGTTGTGCTGGCCTCTGGTTTACCATTTTGACGTTCCAAGACAGCATAGAAGCGGGATTATTGTGTCTGTTCGTACCGTTCTACGGGCTGTTTTACCTGATTAGCAATTTCGACTACGTTAAGAAGTCATTTTATTTAAGCTTGGTGAGTATGCTCATGATGCTCATGAGTTTGCTCGTGATGGCGAAGCACTTCAATCTCGCACGATGAGTTGTTTGATCAAACGGTTACTTTACTTCTTCTCGGATTTCTTCATTGTCCACAGGAAGTAACCGTTCTCCTTGGTGGACTCGAACGTCTTCGGTCGATCCTTAATTTCGGTGTTGTAGCAGAGTTTCAACTTGTCGCCGTCGAGCGAGATAATCCCGATCGCCTTATTGCCTTTTAAGTCATCGGGGTACACGATTTCCAGATCGATCTCGACGGGGGAAGTGTCTGGCTTGAGCTTGTAAGAGAACTCGAACGTTTGCTCCGATTTTTCGCCTTCGATTTTGAAGGTGTCTTTCGTGATGTTGACGAATTGCCCCTTGAGACGGTCGGCGTCGGCTTTCTCGCCGGACTTCACTCCCTCGATGTCCACGTACTTGCCCAACAACTTCGCGGGATCGATTTTGTCCGGTTTGTTTTCGGCACCGGCTACCGCCACGAGCAACGACGCCGCGATCAATCCCAGAATGCGTTTCAGTAACATACGTAGCTCCCATTGATAATGATATTGCTCAGTTCGTCGTACTGTTTTTACGACGCGGAAGTAGCTCTTGCATTGTCGGAAATTCGCAGAGTGGCACGCTGGTCGTAGGTTCGTTGACGACTTCGGCGAGCGTCGTGCCGGCGAACGCCGATTCGATGGCCGCGAGTGCGTTATCGAGCCGCTTGTGTAGTGGGCACAGGTTCGTGCCATGCGTGCTGAGGCCGAGCGGGCAGACTTTGATTCGCTGGATCGGTTCGACCGCGTTGACGACTTCGAGAATCGTCAACTCCTCCGGCGAACGCGCAAGTTTGACCCCGCCGCCGACGCCACGCTGCGATCGGATCACGCCCGAACGGACCATGCCCTGGAGGATTTTCGCCAAGTACGCCGATGGCACCTTCGTCGCCTTCGCCACTTCCTCGGTGGTACACGATCGTTCCGGATTCTGTGCGAGGTAAACGACGGCACGAAGCGCATATTCGACGGTCTGAGAAAACATGAAACACTTTCGCGGTCGGGTCAGTGTCAGGCCCGTTTATCGTATACCGAGTATGTCGCATAGGCCGCTTATTTTCGTGGATCGTTCGATCTCATGGAGAATTATGAATCTTCATAGCCCCGGTAGCAACCTCGACACGGATCGTCCCGACACCCACGGCAAGGCGCTTCGGGTCAACGTCGACAAACGGCGGTACGGCACCTTCGCGGAGATTGGCGGCGGTCAGGAAGTCGTACGCTGGTTCTTTCAAGTCGGCGGCGCAGCCGGCACGATCGCGAAAAGCATGTCCGCCTACGATATGACCGTCAGCGATGCGATCTACGGCCACACCAGCCGATACGTCAGTCGGCAACGTCTGGAATCGATGCTCGATCACGAGTACAAGTTGAACATCGAGCGGCTCGCTTCAACCCGTGCCGACACATCGTCCTTTTTCGCGTTCGCCGACACGGTTTCCGCCCGCAACTTCATGGGCACCAACGACTGCCACGGTTGGATGGGCGTGCGTTTCCAGGTCTACCCGCGCGACCAGGAAACGCAGATCATCATCCACTTTCGGCTGCGGGATCCGTCGAACATCCTTCAGCAGGAAACGATCGGCATCCTCGGCGTGAACCTGCTTTACGGTGCGTTCTTCCTCCACCACGAACCCGAGTTGCTCATTCAGTCGTTGATGGATGAACTGAACCCGAACCGCATCGAGATCGACGTGATCGATTTCTCTGGCATCGGATTCCGAGCCGTCGACAACCGCCTGATGAGCCTCAGTCTCGTTCAGCACGGCCTTTCTAAAGCGGCGATGTTCGGGCCGGATGGCAAAGTGCTACTTCCGAGCGAACTCCTTTACCGGAAGCCCGTATTGGTCGAGCGCGGGAGTTTCCGCCCCGTGACCCACGTGAACCTCGACATTATGCGGGCGGCGACGGAAAAGTTCCAAGCCATCTTGCCCGAGGAAGACAAAGATCGCATCATCCGCGTGGCTGAAATCACGATGCGAAATCTGATGGGCGGCATCGGAGCGACTGGTACGCCAGACATCCGCGACTTCTTAAGTCGGGCCGACGTTCTCAGTGCATCGGGCTTGAACGTGCTGGTGTCGGATTACTCCGAGTTCCACCGGCTCGCAGGCTATCTGCGCCGACAGACGGCCAAACCGATCGGCCTCGCGATGGGCACGGTCACGTTGCCAGAAATCTTCGACCCGAGTTATTACACCGACTTGGACGGCGGCCTCTTAGAGGCTCTCGGTCGGCTCTTCCGTGGGGATATTTCGCTCTTTGTCTATCCTTACGTCAACCGCGAAACGGGGCATTTGATGACGGTGGAGAATCTGGATCTGCCGCCTGATCGCAAGCCGTTGTACGACTTCGCCGTACGCGCTGGGCGTATCGTGTCGATCGACAATCACAACCCAGATTGCCTCCGAATCGATAGCCGAGACGTACTTCAAATGATCTCGCTCGGGAATCCGCTTTGGGAACAGATGGTACCCGATTCAGTCGTGAAATTGATCCGCGAACGCGGTTTGTTCGGCTACAAAAAGTAAAGTGTCGCGACCCGATCGTTCGGTGCGACATTTCCGTCGCACCGCAATCCGTATTCTCAGTCGTCGACTGCGAAGGTTTTCGGGTCGGCTTTCTCCATGAGCTTGATCTCGCTCATATTGATCGTCATGAACTTTTTGCCGTCGTGCTTCACTTGTAGTTTCGTCGAGACCATTTGACCGTCGATTTTTTTGAAATCGCTCATGAACGATTCTTCCAAGACTTCGACTCCTTCACCCGCGCCAGGCGAGATGGATTGACGGCTCGTTTTCACGAGCAAGTTGGTTTTCTTGTCGAAGTAGAGTTTGATGTCGTTCAAACCTTCTGCGGTGACGAGTACCACGTCGGCGGGCATCTCTTTCACGTCTTCGTCTTTCTCGGCTTTGATCGCGTACTTCTTCGAGTCGATCAGCGGTGTGAGTTGCGAGATTTCTTGCACCATCATCATCTGCAACGCTTCCTTCTTCTCGGCTTTCGGAATCGGCATATCCATACCATTCATGGTGGTCTTGTGCTTGGTACCATTCGCGATGGTCACGACGTGGATTTTTTGGCCTTGAACCGCCATTTTAATCGACATCATGTGCTTATCGGGCAGCTCGAAGGCCATCTCTCCTTCCATTTCGAGATCCATCCCCATGATGCTAATCTCGCCTTTGATGTTGCCGCTGAACGCCTTCATTTTATCCAACGCCGCTTTTCCGCCGTGCGCCTCGATCGCCTTCTTCACGATGGCGTTGGCCGCGTCGTCGGCGCTGGCAGGAACCGCAACACACACGGCTAGTACCAATCCGAGCATCCACTTCTTCATCGTCGTTCCCCTCGTATTGCATTTCGGGCGAAAGTCACCCAAAGAATTGTCGTTCAACTGGCCGCCATCGTCCAGAGGATTCGGACGTTCCGATCCGACTTATGGAGTCGTATAACTCAATCAGAGTGTTACTAACTGTGTCGTGCGAGGATTGTCATGCCGCCGGGACGAACTGTTAAAACCGAGAATCGCCTGCAACCGCGTTGGCGGGGTACGACCGCCGATCATGTCGTGGGACTGGCGTGGTCGCCCGATGGCAAACGCTTCGCTGCTGCCGCCGTCAGTGGCCCGATTACGATCTTCGATGCCGGTTTGGGCACGGTGGTGGCCACGCTTTCCGGGCACGGCTTCGGTACCACGTCGATACTCTGGAAGCCGAGTGGCGAGGCGTTGTTTACCGCCGGTCAGGATGGTCACGTTCGCGTTTGGGACACCACGCTCTGGCAGGAACGCGAGAAATGGCCCGGCGGTGCGGCTTGGGTCGAACACCTTGCGCTCAATGCCGATGGATCGTGCCTCGCTTCGGCTGCCGGGAAGATCGTTCGCCTTTGGGATACTACCACCGGTGCGATGGTGCGCGAATTGCCGGCCCACGCGAACACGGTATCTGCGCTCGAGTGGCGGCCGAATGCAAACCAGCTTGCGGTAGCCGTTTACGGTGGCGTGCGCCTCTACGATGCCGCAACCGGCGATGTGATGCGTACGCTCGAATGGAAGGGCGCACCGCTCTGCGTTCACTGGTCGCCGAACGGCACGATGCTCGCACACGGTAATCAGGATGCCACGATCCACATCTGGACGATCGGCAAAAACGACGACGAACCGCTACAAATGCACGGTTACCCGGCCAAAGTCCGTTCGTTGGCGTGGGACTTTTCGTCGCGGTTTCTGGCGACCGGCGGCGCACCGGCCGCGTGCGTGTGGGATTGCAGCGGGGCTGGCCCTGGAGGCATAAAACCGCAAATGTTGGCCGGCCACGAAGAACCGCTGAGCGCGCTCGCGTATCAACGCCGCGGGTACCTCCTCGCGACCGGCGGCCCCGAGGGGCATGTCTGCCTCTGGCAACCCGCCAACAAAAAAGCCCCGCAAATCGGCACCGATCGCTACACCAGCGAAATCTCCATCCTCAGTTGGTCCCCCGACGATCAACGCCTCGCCATCGGCACCACCGACGGCACCGTGGGTGTCGCACGCCTGGGGTAACAGCGGGACGGATGCAACCCGATTGACTACTGGAAATTCAGACTTATGCCTACCGTTCGCTTACTCCCGATGTCGCTCGGTACCGGCCCCGAAATGATGGCGGCCGACGATGCGATGTTGTCTGTGGCGGTGGAGCACGGTATCGCGTCGTTGCGATTCTATTCGTGGTCCGAGCCGACGCTGAGCCTCGGTTATTTTCAAGCGGCAACGGCACGGCTTCCGTACCCGAATCTTGCCTGGGTTCGACGCGCCACGGGCGGCGCAGGTATCGTTCACCATCACCCGTTTGAAATCACTTATTCGCTCGCATTGCCACCGGGAGCGCCGTGGCAGAACGGCGAATCGTGGATTTGCCGCATGCATCATATGTTGCAAACCGTACTGTTGCGACACCGCGTCGACAGTCGTGCGGTGGTGTGCGGCGAAGAGAAGAAGTTGGGTGAAACGCTTTGCTTTCTGCATCAAACGCCGGGAGATTTACTGGTAGGCGGGTGTAAGGTCGTCGGAAGTGCCCAACGCAAACAGAAAGGGGCACTACTGCAACACGGGACGATTTTGCTCGGCCGCAGCCCATTTGCCCCAGAACTACCAGGTATTTTCGAGCAAGCCGGCGCGAACGTGACCGCCGATGACATCGCGAATGGACTCCAACAACAGTTCGCGATCCTCACCGGTTGGGAGTTGCAACCGGGCGATTGGACTCCGCAAGAACGCGAACGCGCCGAGCGCATTCGCGTCGAAAAGTACGCCCACCCCGATTGGAACGCGAAACGTTAGAGCAATGTGCAATTACAGATTGCGCAACATATCGGCATGATTCTCTGGTAAATCGATTAACAATTGCAGCAACGCGAGCGCGAGCGTTTTTCCTTGCGTATCCGAACGCAGGCTGCGACTCGCGCCGCCGGCGAGGACATTCGACAACACGAAATTGAACGCGCGCAAATTTGCGGCGGGGTAACGTACCACTTCGGTTGCCCCGAGAGGAAGGAAGTACGCCGCCACGACCTCAGCAGACAGGTGCGCGTCGAGCCATGCGAAACCGGAATCGGTGTATGCGATAATGGCTATATTTGAATGATTTCCCTTATCGCCACTGCGACCGTGCGCGATGGTCGATAGCGGTACGCGAACGGTCATGCTTGCAACTCGGTGCGATGAGAGATAATCGAAGTATATCTCTCGGCGAGCGTTGCGCATTGGGTTTCCGTTCCGGATTTCGCCGCGATTCCTGTTGTTCCGCAGAAAATCTAAATCCGCCTGCACGGTTTGCGAATAGGAAAGCGTAGGGGTGCGGTTCACTCCGTGCGACACTGTTCCCGAGGCGTGCGATGCGTTTCACTTACCGATCTGGAGAACGACCGCTCGATGGCTTCACCATCAAGCGCGGCGTCGGCCAAGGTGGGTTCGGCGAAGTGTACTTCGCCGTTAGCGATTCCGGCAAGGAAGTCGCACTCAAGTTGCTGCGCGGCGGCTCGGACATCGAACTCCGCGGCGTCGCGAACTGCTTGAACCTCAAGCACAATAACCTCGTTCACATTTACGATCTCAAAAAGGACGGGCACGGCGAACAGTGGCTGGTGATGGAGTACGTGCAGGGCGAATCGCTCGGGCACGTCATCGACCGCCATCCGGACGGGCTGCCGGTAAATTTGGCCGTCGAGTTCTTCCAGAACTTGGCGCGGGCCGTCGCATACCTGCACGAACACGGCGTCGTCCACCGCGACCTCAAGCCTGCGAATATCTTCCTCGAACACGGCAACCTGAAGGTCGGCGATTACGGCTTGTGCAAAGCGATGAGCGCGAGCAACCGCAAGATGACCAAGGCCGTCGGCACCGTCAATTACATGGCCCCGGAGATCGGCAGCGGCGATTATTCGAAGTCGATCGATGTGTATGCATGCGGCGTGATCCTTTACGAAATGCTGACGGGTAAACTGCCGTTTGAAGGCCAGACCGATGCCGAAATTATCAAGAAGCACCTATTCGACTTACCGGAACTGGAACCCGTGCCGGAGCCGTTTCGTGCGGTGATTGCGAAGGCACTCGATAAAACGGCGGCGCGGCGTTATGCCACGCTCGCCGAAATGGCAAAGGCCGTCGATGATGCGTACCCGACGCAACCGATCGCACCGCTCCCGCCGATGGCCTCGAAGGTGAATACGCCGATCCCACTATCGGCGATCCCGGTTGTGCCGATCTATGCACAAGCCGCCGAACGCCCGATAGCGATACCCGTGCCGATACCGGTGTTGCGAAAAGCACTGCCGATTCCGCTTCCGCCGAAATCGAGCGGAAGCGGGATCGGCTTTCGCGAACGACTACTCGCGACGAGCGAAGCGATGGTGAAGGCCCCGTTCGGCATCGCGCTCGGCGTGATCGCGTGGTCGCTGCTCGCGCAAACGACCGAATGGGCATCGCTGGGCAAAGTATTCTTGGTGAGCCTCGCGCTTTGTTGGGCGATCCTGATTTCCTCGGCGGGGGTTCGCTACAAGGCCGCAGATACTTGGTCGCGTCGCTTTCGGCTCGCGGCGTTCGGCTTCGGTATCGGCCTGCTCGCGTTCTGGTTCGATGGCGGCATCGGGCCCGAGTTCGATCCGCCGACGGATGAGTCGGCCGTCTCCGAAAAGTATCTGTTCGACACGCTTCGCATTCCGCCGAAGTCGGTGCCGATTGCGTTGAAGTATGCGTTATATTTCACTTGCGTTCTCGGTGTCGCACGTTGGTGGCGAATGGGTGCGAAAGACCGCACGGATCGCTTCAGCTTGTTCCCGCCGTTCGTCGCCGCGTTCTGGAGCACGGTACTGATGTTCCTCTGGCCGTGGGAAGCGACATCACCGGGGCTGGGTCAGTTTGCGATGATCCTGACCGCCGTAGTCGTGCAATGGGTGTCGCCGTGGGAACCCGCACCGCCAACATTGGGCAAGAAGCGACGATATAATCCTTTGTAAAGCGTGAAGCGGGAAACGAATTTCAAGGAGCGACCATGACGACGCGGACCGCCCGATTTGCGATGTTGTTCGCCATTGTTGCGGCAAGCGGTTGCGGCGTGCGGTACGAAATGCCTGCGTCCGCACCGAAAATCGTCGACGTGAAGCGGGCTTCGCCGAAGGACATTCGCGAATACACCGCAACCAACGGGGCGATTGCCGGAGCCAAGGTCGGTCAAGCGATGCTTCCACCGGTGCCAACGCAGCCGAACGTCCGGTACGACATCCCCGTCCGGCCGCAGCCCCCCGTTACTTCGTCTGTCATCCGCGTTCACGTGAAAAGCGAGAAGCCGTACACGAAGCGAGACTTGGCCCTCGTCGATGCCCTCACCGTGGCCCGCATCGAAGTCATGAAGCAACTCGAAACGCTCGACCCGCCCGTTCACGCCCGCCCGTCGATGGTGGCGATGCGGAACGAGTATCTGCGCAGAGAGAGCATCGTGGAAAAGTCCCCGACCGACAGCGAACGGGCCGAATGGGTGGCGAACAAACTCGACCCGAACCGCATGTGGGTAGAGATCGACGTCGAGCTAAACGACGATCAAATTCAGCGGTTGCGGTCGAGCGAGCGGGTGAACGTCGGCTTCCGCGTCGGCGGGGTGATCTTCGTGATGGCACTCGCAATTAGCGGCTTCCTCCGTCTCGACGAATGGACGCGCGGCTACCTCACCGTCTGGCTCGCCGTCGGCGCGTTCACGATGGTTGGCATCGCCATCGCAGCCGTGCTGTATACTGTACGCGGTGGAAATTGACCGAACTTCGCGACAGGGAACCGCGCGATGATTAGCGAAACGGATAAGCTCCTCGTTCAGCAGATCAAACGCGGTGGCATCGACGCGGACAAATCGTGGCACGATCTGGTCGAGCGTTATGAAGGTCGCCTGCGTGCTTACGTCCGCCGTCGCCTCCGCGACCCGGCCACCACCGACGACGTCGTGCAAGACACATTCATCGGCTTTCTCCGAAGCCTCGCGAATTACGACGAGAAACGCGATCTGCAAACCTGGCTGTTCACGATCGCCGCACACAAAGTGACGGATCGCATTCGCAAAGTCGGTCGGCAGCCATTCCTAACCGGCAACGATTCGGACGAAGAGCAACTCGGGAAAGCCTCCGACGATCGCCAACGCGGCGGCTCGAGTATCGCCCGCAGTAAGGAACGCCAGGAACTCGAAACCGAAGCGATCGCGCGCGGCCTGCGCGAGTTGGTCCGCGGCTACATCCAGAAGGCCGACTACAGCCGCGTGCAGGTTCTCGAATTGCTCTTCGTAAAAGGGATGCCGAACAAAGATGTCGCCGCGTTCCTCCACGTCAACGAACAACAAGTCGCGAACTATCGCTTCGCCGCCGTCAAGAAACTCACCGAGCAAATGAAAGCCGCCGGGCTACCCACCGATGTCTTCCCGGAATTGAACGAAGGGTAACCGACAAAGTATGATGTTCGATACGCAACTGCGTGACGAGGGCCGCAAGAATCCACGTCGTTATCGCGAGCATTCGGTAGCCACTCGCTTCTTGACATCGTCTGCCAGAGGATGGATACTCAGCACCACCCACCGAAAGGCCAACTCATGCTGTCTCGCATCTTTACGAGTGCCGGTTTTGTCGCGATGTTCGCACCCGCACTCTTTGCACAGTCGAAGCCACTCGACATTGTAAAAACGGATACGCACATCGAGTTCCGCTCCGAGAACAAAGTCGTTGCGAAATACCAACACGCGGGTACGGTGCAACTGGAAAAGGGCGACGGCAACAAGCCGTTGGCGAAGCCGTACTTCTACCCACTGCTGTCGCCGAACGGCACGATCGTCACGCGCGGTTGGCCGATAATTCGCGGCACCGTCGGCGAAACGACCGACCACTTCCACCAGAAATCGGCGTGGTTTTGTCATGGGGATGTCATCCCCGTCGGCCTCGAATTGAAGACGAAATCGGCGGACAAGCGCGTTCACGGCGTCGATTTCTGGGCCGAGTCTGGCGGTCACGGCCGCATCGTCTGCACGAAAATCGCGATGCCGAAAAACGGTTCCATCGAAACGAGTAACGAATGGCGTACTGCTGACGGCATCACGATCCTCGAAGAAACGCGCACGATCACCGCCACCGAAACGGCTGTGGGGCGATTATTCGTTCTCGACATCGATTTGGTTGCGAATGCTTACCCGATCGAGTTCGGCGACACGAAAGAAGGCGCGCTCGGTGTCCGCGTCAACGATGAGTTTCGCTTGAACGGCCCAAGTAGCGATGGAATTGTCGTTAGCATCGACGGCAAGACATCGAAGGCCCCGGCGAAAGATAACCTGCCGCTGTGGGGCCAAGTCGCCGCGTGGCACGATTACAGCGGCACCGCGAACGGCAAAGTTGCAGGGATCGCCGTGTTCGATCATCCGTCGAACGTTCACAAAGCCGCGTGGCACACACGGGCTTACGGCCTGATGGCCGCGAACCCGTTCGGTCGCGATGGCTCCGGTTTTCCCGGCGTGAAAGGCAACAAAGAACTCGTGAAACTCGCGAAAGGCGAACACCTGAAACTCCGCTACGGCATCTACGTTCACGATGGCCGCACGGCAGAGGGAAAGGTGGCCGAACAGTTCGCGTTCGGCAAGTGATTCTCAGTCGAACGGGCTGAAACCGCGGGGTGGTCCGAAGCGTGGGCCGATCGGGCCAAAAGGGCCACGAGGCATACCGCGTCCGCCCACCGATGGTGGCACGAATGGCGGTTGCGTCGGCTGTGGCGGCGCTTTCGCCACCGTCGCCGGTTTGATCGACGGACTCGCGATCTGGTTGTGGACGAATTCGTTAATCAGGTCGGATGGAATCGCGAAGTTAATACTCGTGTCTTTGATCGCGGAGACGGCGATTCCGACGACCTGCCCGGTTCGATCCGTCAGTGGCCCGCCCGAATTGCCGGGGTGCATTCCCCCATTGACTTGGATGGCCGTCAGCGGGCCGCTCTCTTTTTCTCTCCGCAAGCTCGAAATCGTCGTGGTCGTTACCGAAATTTCTTTGCCGATCATGTCGCCGAGCGGGAAACCGAACACGAAAAGCTCCTGCGTTTCGCGGAGATCCTTCGATGACCCGAGCAATAACGGCGCGGGCAGCCCCTCTTTCGGCACGCGAATCAAAGCAATATCGGCATCGCCATCGACGCCGAACACGCTCGCCTGAAGGATGCGTTGATTCGGTTCGCCGCTGGCAAACACGACCTGAATCGAAGTCGCGGGGCGGTTGCCTTCCCGACGGCTGTACCCGACGACGTGCGCATTCGTAACGATCAAGCCTTCGGAGTGAATGAGGAAGCCGCTCCCGCTTCCTTCGTCGCGGCCGACTTTCACATCGACGCGCACCGTAGCCGCTTTGACTTTCCGCAGCGTCTCGGCCGATAGTTCTTTCGCACCCAAACCCGCAGCCAGTTCCTGGCCACCGGCGGCGACCGCTGGCCCCACGACAGCCGGCGTTGGCGAAGTACTGGCGACTTCCGCCTTATTCGATTTGGAAAACAAACTCACCATCCCGACGATAATCAGTGCAACGGCGAGTAGCCCGCCGACGCCGATCGCGATCATCTTGCCGTTGATCGGGCTAGTTTGGCTGTCCGTCCGCTTCGATTTTTTGCGCTGCGGCTTCTCGTCTCGCTCGTCATCGTCGCGTTCCGTTTTTCGGGAACCGTAGTTTGAACGCGGGGCCGTTTCACTCGGGTATTCCCTCAGCAACGGAATCGGCTGTGGTGCCGGCGCAGGCGGTTTGACCGCAGGAGGAGCCGGCGTGCGAATGCGCCGGGCCGCAACGGGCACGTTCGGACGAATCGGTACGAAGGTCTTGCGGCACGACCCACACGCAACCGGCTTCCCGAACAATTGATCGTCGATCTGAAGTGTCGCCCGACAATCAGGGCACGTCACCGGTTGGGCAGGCATAAATGGCTCACGTAATAGGACGTTTGCAACAGTGTATCCCGACGAGTGGAGTTACGCAATCGTTTTCTGGTATTCGCGAACTGCCAACCGCATTACAGAGTGTATGCGACGCCAGTTGCCGTCGGGGATACACAACTCAGGATTGACACAGCGTTCGAACTCGTTCGCGCCACCGGCAGACCCGGACCTTCAGTGCCGTGACTGACACCTCAAATTCATGGGCCAACTCGCGGTATGACTCACCGTTCGCCAAGCGAAACTCGACAGCAAACTGTTCGTCGGTAAGAATCACTCGAATCTGGGAGATGGATTCTGTCAGCTCTATCTGATTCCGTTCGACTTGTCGGTAGGTGCAACGATACCGACGCAAGCGTCGGTGTTTCTTCGCTCTGTTGTGTGGCATACGGTCGAGACGGGATCTGCAAGCCTCGTCGAAACTCTCATCCCGTTGAATGACAGCGAGTGTTTCGCAAAGTTGTTCCTCGCACCCGAGACCGTACTCGTCCGCACGGCCTTGATGGGTTTCCCAGGCACGATCTGCGTAATACTGCCAATAAGTAGAGAGACTTTGGTCCGAAATGGACATGATGCAACTCCGTTTTTGGGTTTTGACCTCGGCGTTTTGCCGGACCAACCTCATCTGACAACCAAGTTCATTCCCGACCGAGTATGGGGGACGTTATGCCCACGTACTTGGTGAATTCGGCAACGGCTCAGCGTCAGTACAACCGCACGGTGCGGATGATTCTGAAATTATAGTGGGCAAATGAGTCACTGGTTACAAAAAACCGGCCACTAAAAAGTGACCGGTAGCAGGAGTTAGGAGTTCAGTGAATAGTTAGGCATTGATGAACTGCGTCTCCAGAACGTCTGACCAGGCCTTTCGTAAGTTACGAAATAACTGCGATTGCTGCTCACTCGGGTTGCCAGTTGCCATTTGAGCCTGGGCACGAGCGAGTGAGAGCAACATTAACTCCAGCCCGAGCAGCGCCTTCCGGGCCGATTCCGCTACATCTGCACCGATGCCCTCCACTTCATCACTTTCGATCGAAGGAATTGCCTTTTTGGCAAGGTCGGCGAGGGGCTGCCACACTCTGTGGTAGAACGGATGGGCCGTGTTCACTCGCAGGATCAACTTTCCGAATTGGTATTCCGTGTCGTAGAATGGGGCGTACTCCACGTGCTTGAAGTCAGTCAGGTACTTTGTCGAGTTCACACGCTGAAAGGCTTGCTCTTCTGTCTCGCCCTCTTGGCGAAGGCTGACTGCCAGCCCACGAAGGTTGGCCTCCAGGGCGGCTTTTTGCTCCAGAGTGTCAATTGGAGGGGTCGGGAGCGCAACCTGCTGTATGGTGTCTGCTTCCGTCGCATGCCGTTCGGCTTCACTCGTCTGTCCTGCCTGCTTCGCTGCAGTCGCTCTGAGCTGTTTATCCTGCACCGATTTCTTCATGTTGGTGTAGGTCTTCAAAAACCGACCCTCGGCATGACCGAGGATAGCGTCAACTGCGTACTGCTTGAGGCGTACCCCTTGCTTGTTCGCTGCGATCCCGAACGCCTCGTCCGCTTCGGCGTTGAACTCGATCTCGACACGCAGCCAGGCGTTCGATGTATGTTTTTTCACCTTCAGACGCGGTTCTGCCCCGATCTCCACTTCGCGCCCGTTCCGGATGTAGGAAACGAAGTGGTCATCGAATACGTGTAACTTCTTCCCGAAGGCGACCCAGGCTTGGACCGGAAGTTGAAACATGCGTACTCTGACCTCAGTCGTGTAAGGAATCTGCGAACCCCGCGGCGCCTCCGTGATTGGCACCTGGACCGTCCAACTGTCCACGAGAGCGGACCTGGTTTCCGTTAAGCCTTCGATCTTCGTATGGCGGGCAGACAGCATCCAGTAAGTCGGATCAAAGACCTCGACGAGCCGGTTATTGACGTATAACCGAAGTCCCTTGTCGATGAATCGACGGTAAATTCGTCCCATTTCCTTCGTGGCGTGGTCAACCAGTCCTCGTGCGGTACTGAACGATACGCGATCGCAGCTCGGCATGTAAACGATCGTTCCAGAGCGGCCGAGAGCTTCCGCGAGCTCGTCCGAGTTGTCCGCAAGGGGTTGTAGGTCGTCCGCTTTCTTCGGGAAGATCATCGGCCGAGTGAACATCTCCGCCACCTTGGATGGGAGTTCATCGGACAGTTCTGGGTCCGGTAGCACGACCATGTCTTTCCGGTCGCGGCCGATTTCCTCCACGTCGAGGGACATCGAGTAATACGCTCCCGGCTCCTGCCAGGAGTAGACATCAACGCTCGGTGCCACGTTCAGCGCTGCAGCCTTCATACCCATTCCGTACCGCCCCATGCCGGACCGGTTATCGAACCGAATCGATCCACCGAACGCCATCGCCACCTTGAGCAGGTTTGGAGCCATTCCTTTTCCGTTGTCGTAAACGAGGACATCGATCTTCTGGTTCGGCTGCAAGCCAGTTTGCCGATAGTAGACACGAACTTCGGTCGCCCCGGCCTCTATCGAATTATCAACATGCTCGCATATCGCTGAGGTCGTGCTGTTGTACCCGAGATCACGAAGCGAGTTGATGAGTGTCTGACCCAGGAACAGCGGAACCGTAGAGCCGTCCTTCAAGGCACGGTTCACGACCGTCTTCCCTCCTTTCGGAGCAGAAATGCCCCACTGAAGTGGGGCTTCTGAGGTGGATTGTTCGACAGGAGTCGACTCAATAGTGTGCGGAACGGTGCTGCTCTCTGTCGGCGTGTTTAACTCGGACATGACTATTTCCCACCAGGTTTGTGGCGACGCATTATGTGTCACCGCGGGTTTGGGTCACAAAATGTGGCCCTCATCCCTTCTGTGGGCAACAAGAAGGTTGGTTACAAATTTTACTTCTGGGTGTTACGGACGCAGTCAATCCCGAGTAATTCCTGAAACAATTCGCCGTAACTCGCCCCCGCTTTCTCTCGCCTCATCGCTCATCACAACCGCATTGGCGGCAACTCGCCGCGGTCCCAATACTTGTCGTCTTCGTTTTCCAGGCGGTAGGACCACGGATTCATTCGGGTGCCTTGGCCATCGCGGCGGATTCGCTTCAGGGTGAAGGCGTGGTTTAGCCAGTCGTAGAGTGCGCTCTCGCTGGGTCGATCCAGGTCCGATGGCCAGTTCACGCGAATCTCCTTGTGCGTGATCGCGGCGGTGCGCATCTTCAAGATCGACAGCACCGTTTGCCAATTCTCCTCGAACTGCCGTTCGCGCGGGTCGGACAGGATGCGAAACTCGCCAGTCGTCGCGTTCCATTCGTAGGACAACCGGGCCGGTGTTTCGGAGCGGCGGGACTGTGCGAGAAGCAGTCGGCGGTTCGCGTCGGTCTTTAGTTTGCTGTAGCGAGTCAGTTCGATCGACACATCGACGAACCCCAAGAGTGCCCCCGATCCGCGTGCGGAACTGCCGGCTTCGGAAGGCTTTTTTCGCGGATGGTGCAGCAACAACACCGCAGCGCCGGCATTCGTAAGTTGATGCAACGGTTGCAAGGCTTCCAACAACGTGCTCGCATCCGATTCGCAACGCCCCGGCAGAAATGACGCGAGCGGATCGACGATGAACAGGTCGAGTTCGCCGCGCACACGGGCTTCCGTAGCCTGGTCGATGAGCCGGTTCCATTCGTCCGAAGTCGGCCGTCCGCGAAAGGGCCGCGCCAGCAATTGCACGTGTTCGCCGAGCGGCAATATGCGATTTCGTTCGCGCCATTGTTCGAGCGATTCTTCGGAGACGATCCACGCCCGGCCGCGCGAAACTTTGCCACCGAGGAACGCTTCGCCCGTGCCGAGTTTTTGGAGCAGCCCGGCAAGGAGCGTGGTTTTGCCGGTCTTCCACATGCTGGTAAGCAATGTGACATCGCCAGGTGCAAGGTAGCCGTGCCACAGCCAGTTTGCCTCCAAAAGTTTGATTCCGGCGTTGAGCGAGTTCATGGAAATCGGACGTAAGTCGTTGATGGGCATAGTTGGTTCCGAAATTCGGGAATGAGTCCAGGGAGGGGTGGGTGGGTAAGTGGTGGAACCACTTTTGACATGGTATTGGACTTACGTACACTATGGCAGGTCCGTTGATCGCCGCCCGTTTTCAGTAAGAAACAGTTATTGGCTGACCGCTGATAGGAGATTTCCCGACGATGTTCCCCGATGCCCTTGCTTACTCGCAACTACAAAATGGCGTACACCGCGATCTGCTGCTGTTCGTGCCCGAACTTGCGCTGTGTGCGGGGATCGTAATCTCGCTCGTTTCGCGGCTGTTACCGAAGCGATTTCAAGCACACGCGACTTCGTACGGGTTGGTCGCGGCGGGGATCGGTTTCGCGTGGGTGGCCGTGCAGTGGCTCGCGTATTCCGATGGCATCGGCGGCGCGGAGGCGTTCGGCAGCCTGTTGCGGTTCGATGCGTTCGCTTGCTTCTTTCGCGGTTTCCTGCTGTTGTTTCTGCTACTTGCACTCGTGCTGACTCGCATCACGGGTATCCCCGATGCCGACGATTCCGCCGACTTCACCGTGCTGCTACTCGGTGGCATTCTCGGCATGATGCTGATGTCGAGCGCGAATCATCTGCTCATCGCGTTCTTGGCTATCGAGATGGCGAGTTTGCCGAGCTACGTTCTCGCAGGGTTCTTGAAGGGTAAATCGAAAGGCAGCGAATCGGCACTCAAGTACGTGGTGTACGGCGCAGCCGCATCGGGCGTGATGCTTTACGGCATCAGCCTGCTGGCGGGGCGATTCGGCAGCGGGCACTTACCCACCCTCATGGCGGGCTATGCGGACCTGCTGAAGTCTGGCGGCATCGACCTTCCGCTCGCGGCCGGTACGCTGTTTCTGTTGTGCGGATTGGGCTTCAAACTCGCGGCGGTGCCGTTCCATTTTTGGCTACCCGATGTCTTTGAAGGCGCGGCACCGGAAGTCGGTGCGGTGCTGGCCGTGGCGTCGAAGGCGGCCACCGTGGCGCTGACGTTCCGCTTGTTGCAAGCCTTTTACGCGGCATTTGGCTTCGTGTCGCCGTTCGCTTTCGCGGAGACGATCGGCGTCGCGATTGCCGTTCTCGCTGCGATTACAGCCACGGTGGGGAATCTTGCCGCACTCGGTCAAACGAACGTGAAACGCCTGCTCGGCTACTCGACCATCGCCCACGCGGGTTACATGCTGATGGCACTCGCCACGTGCAAACCGGCTGCCGGTGCCGCGCTGCTTTTTTACCTCATCGGCTACATGCTCATGACACTCGGCGCGTTTGCGGTCGTGGCCATCGTGCGGAACCGTACCGGTTCGGAGAACGTCACCGCATTCCGTGGCCTCATCGCACGCTCGCCGATCCTCGGCATCAGCATGGCGATCTTCCTGCTCAGCCTGTTGGGGCTGCCGCCGCTGGCCGGGTTCGCGGGGAAATTCGCACTGTTCGCCGCCGTGTACCGAACCGGTGCCGAGTACACTGCCGCCGGGCATCCATGGCTGGGCACGCTGTTCACGATCCTCCTCGGTGTCGGCGTGTTGAATGCGGTTCTCAGTGCGGGTTATTATTTGAAATTAATCAAAATCATCGGCTTCGACGAATCGAACGAATGCGACGAAAAAGGCAACGCACACTCACTCGGCCACTCGACGGCGGCCGCCATATTTGTGGGCGTGTTGGCGGTGCTAACCGTCGCAGCGGGTCTCGCGTGGGATCCGCTCATGAACTTGGCGAAGATCGCAACGACGGTCCGTTAGCCTCAGATTCGCGAGCGACAGTGGAACCTTTTCTCGCTCGATTCGCGGTTGCCAGGTACAATGCTCACGTCCTAGTTGCTGCACTCCGAGGGCGATTCACATGCCGACTTCGTGCCGATTGACGATGGTCACCATTGGGCTAATCCTTGCACACTTGATTCCCGCGTCTTCGGCTGTCGCTCAGGAAGCCGACGGCTCGAAAATTTACAAGAAAGTCGTGCCGTCGGTGGTCTGGATTCACTCCAACCGGCCGCGCGGGTACGCAACGGGAACGGGCACGCTGATCGACCTCGAGCGCAAACTGGTACTCACGAACTATCACGTCGTCGAAGAGGAATCGACCGCGAAACTGTACTTCCCCACGATTTCCAACGGCCAACCGAAAGCCGAGAAAAAATATTACAAGGACCGCGCCAGCCTTGCGATCAGTGGCCGGATTGTTGCGAAAGATAAGCGTGCGGACCTCGCGCTGATTCAACTAGAGCGGGTGCCCGAAGGCATCGTTGCGGTGCCGGTTTCGCTGACGGGTGCGGAGCCAGGGCAGGCGGTGCATTCGATCGGGAACACGGGCAAATCGGATGCACTTTGGGGCTATCTACAAGGCAAGGTCCGCACGGTGGCGGATAAGAAATGGAAGGCGCAACTCGAGCCGGGCCGCGTTCTGGAATTTCATGCGAAGGTGGTCGAAACCGACTCGGCAACGAACCCCGGCGACAGTGGCGGTCCGCTCGTCAACGAGAAGGGCGAACTCGTCGGCGTCACGCAAGGCGGGGCGTTGGATGCGCAATTGCTGAGTACGTTCATCGATGTCTCCGAAGTGCGACGTCTCATCAATAGCGAAGACGTCAAACGGATTCGCGGCGGCGCGAAAGTGACTGCCACGGTGACCAAACGAACGACCGCCACAACGCTGAGCGATGCCGCGAAGCTGTTCAAAGAAGAAACGACGAAGGCCGCACAATCCGACATCGACGAGTTCTTCAAGACGCAGAAACTCGATGTCCTCGTCGAGTCGTTCGCAGCGGTGCCGATGAAGGACGCGGAGAGGGTGAAGGCGATGAAATCGAACGAGCGCATCGCGTACATGAAGGAGTGGTCGAAGTCGCGCATGGCGACCGAGAAAGCGAGTGGCTTCGGCATACTCATCTGCAACGACCCGAAATCGCTCTACGTCGATCTCACCGAAGATGCAAAAGCCCGCTTCCCCGACGACTTCGCGATCAAAGTCCGCGACAAACTGATCGAAGGTTTGAAGAAGGACAAGCGCGACGAGTCACTCACCGTCGTGTTGAAAATGATCCGCGACAACATCAAGAAGTAGATTCATGCACGGTTTTTTGCTCAGCGACGATCTCATTTTCAGCAGCCGAATCACCGGCACCGCCCGCGCACACGGTGGCACGCTTACCGTGTTTCGCGATGCCGAGAAATTGCTCGATAGTTTCAGCGAGGATCCGTTGGCCATTATTCTCGATTTGCACAACGCAACGCTCGATCTGCCCGTACTTCTGGCATGTGTGTTAGGGTACTTTAAGTATATTCCCAAGGTCATTGCGTACGGTTCGCACGTCGATGCGGAACGCCTTCACGCGGCCCGCACCGCCGGTTGCGATCTGGTGCTACCCCGTAGCGCATTCGTCAAACGACTCGAGACAGATCTGCCGAAATGGCTGAGCGGCCTCGTTTGATGTTACACGTAGCCTTCACGGATGAGTGCCCGCAAACCGGCGATGTGACGGCAACTGTTTCGGAACAGAAATCCCATGCATTCGCAGGTGCAATTGGTCGGCTTGCCGACGCGAACGTGATATAGATTTCCGAGGCCGAGGCGGTGGACTTCAAAGCCGCGACCGCCGATTTCGCAGCGAATTTCGCGGAACGTGTAGTTCTGCGAGACGTTGCCGACTTGAATGCGGAACACCCCGACGCCTCGCTCGTCGCGCTCGCGAATTAGTCGGATCGAACGGGGGTTCGCCATCGGTTTCGCCACACTTTGGACTGTTTCCGTGCCACGCATTCATTAGAATTCTAGCGAAACACGCACCGCATTCCGGAATGAGTTTTGACATGCGTTTCACGAAGATGCACGGCCTCGGCAACGACTACGTTTACGTCGACGGATTTGCCGAAGCGCCGATCGCAGACCCCGCAGCCGTCAGCATTGCCGTCAGCGACCGGCACTTCGGTATCGGCTCCGATGGCCTGATTCTGATTGTGCCTTCGGACAAAGCCGACGCCCGAATGCGGATGTTTAACGCAGACGGCTCGGAATCGGAAATGTGCGGGAACGGCCTGCGTTGCGTGGCGAAATACGTTTACGATCACGGCATTTGCAAGAAGCCGCAACTGCGACTCGAAACGGGGCGGGGCGTCCTTACGGTGGACCTCGAAACCGAGGGTGGCAAAGTTCGCCGCGTGCGGGTGAACATGGGCGAACCGATCTTGGAAGCGGTGAAGATACCGACGACGCTACCCGGCGATCCGCCGGTGAATGCGGCTCTCGTTGCGGGCGATAAAACCTTTCAGGCCACGTGCGTGTCGATGGGCAACCCGCACGCGGTGATGTTCGTCGGCGATGAGTATTTCACGGCGACGGGCCGCGATCTCGTTGCGGCATACGGGCCGCTCATCGAGAATGCGAGCGCGTTCCCAAGGCGGATTAACGCCCACTTCGTAAAGGTGCATTCCAAAAACGAAGTGACGATGCGCACGTGGGAACGCGGTAGCGGAATCACACTGGCGTGCGGAACGGGGGCATGTGCGGTCTGCGTGGCGGGCGTGTTGACGGGGCATACGGATCGCAAGTTGCTCGCGCACCTACCTGGCGGCGATCTCGAACTGGAGTGGTCCGCGGCGGACAATTCGGTGTATATGACTGGTCCCGCCACGGAAGTGTTTAGCGGCGAATGGCACGGAGGCTGACATGAAAATCCGAAACCCGAAGCTCATCCGCGGTGCGGCCTGGCTCGGTGCGTGCGCCGCCGTCGGCCTGTTTCGCACGCTACGCTTCCAGCACAAACCGCTCGGCCCGGAGATGATGTATAACCGAGCTTCAAACCCGGATCGCTGCCTGTACTCGATCTGGCACGAAAATTTGATGTTGCCGACGATCGCATACGGCGGGCCAGACATCGCCGTTTTGATTAGTGCGCATGCCGACGGCCAACTTCTCGGCGGGTTAATTCAGCGTATGGGGATGGGCATGGTTCTCGGCTCGACGACGCGCGGCGGGGCCGATGCGGTGCGGCAACTCGTACGGCCCGATACACCGTGGCGGAACGTGGGAATCACTCCCGACGGACCGCGCGGACCACGGCGAATCGTTCAACATGGCATCATCTATGTCGCATCGCGAACCGGCATGAAAATCGTGCCGATCGGCGTCGGCTACAATCGCCCGTGGCGATTCAAAAGCTGGGACCGTTTCGCGGTGCCGAAGCCGTGCTCGCGTGCCAAATGCGTCACGGGAGAGCCGATTGTCGTTCCGCCAAAATTGCGAGCGGAACAACTCGAACCGTACCGCCTGATCGTTCAAGCCGAGATGGACCGCCTCAGCGGGATCGCCGAAAACTGGGCGATCACTAACCGCTTGATCGTGCCGGCCCACGAGCCAATTGCGCTGCGACTCCCATCGTGAACGCACCTTCCACACCACCGGTTTGGTGGCAACGACTCGTACTGCTTCTCGCTTGGATCTTCGCCGTTGCGTGTGCGGGTCAGCGATTGCATCGCGGATGGACGGGGTTCGACAATCAGGAAAGCACGCCGCGGGATCGCTGGCGCGACGATGGCAATTCGGGCCATGCGGAAATCGATTTCGGCGCTCAATGGGTGATGGGCCGGATGATCGCCACGGGGAACGGCAAGCAACTTTACGACCGCACGCACCTTTGGCCGGTGGTGGAAGCGGGGTTCCCGCCAACGGGTGAATCTCCGTGGGTGCGTCGGGAATCGTTCCCGCGCGATCCGAAAATCGTGGCGTTTTCCGACGATGACCCGCGCCACGATTCGGGCTGGATGATGAGCTGGATCATCGGGGCCGATTCCCTGGCATGGCCGGAAGCGAGCCGCGCGGTGGCGCTGCCGTTCGCAAACCCAGCGAACCCGTTCGCGACGGCGGCACTGCTACTGACAGCCAATCGTCAGTTAACGCCCGAACTCGTCGAGGCGGTGAATCGCAAGTCGCTGGGCGGGCCGTTGTACCCGCCCATTCATGGCTTCTATTACTATCCACTCGGTCGAATTGACGACGCGCAGACGGCGTTCCACATGCTGCAAATCCTCGGCTTCCTCTGCCCGTTTGCCATCGGATTTTGCGTGCGAAACCTGACGAATGGCCGCGTCTGGTGGCCGGTCGCGACGGCGGTCGTTTGCCTGTATCCCGGTTACCGGGGCACGATGGAACTCGGGCAGAACGCGCAGTTCACGTTGCTCATTCTCGTGTGGGGTTGGTGCCTGGCGGCGAAGGGGCACGAACTCGGTGCAGGTGCGGTCTGGGGATTGCTCGCGTTTAAGCCGGTGTGGGCCGTGGCGTTTCTGTTGCTGCCGCTCGTGTTGCGTCGTTGGCGGATGCTGTTCGGGATGGTGGCAAGTGGCGGCGGCCTCGTGTTATTGACGCTGCCGTTCGTGGGAATCGACGCCTACTTCGACTGGCTGGCGGTTGGTGGCGATGCGGCCGAGAAGTACAAAGTGAACCAAAACTGGGTCTTCCTCAGCCGCGATTTATTCGGCATTCCGCGCCGCATTTTGCTCGATTTTACCCTCCCTGATGCAAAACGCGACCGCGTCGATGCGGAGCGCTACGGCTGGTTTTTATGGGGCTTCGTATTTGTAGGAACGTGGGTCATCAGCACGATTCGCAGAGATCGACGCAGTTTCACCGCCGGTTTCGCGATGCTCGGTGCGTTCCTTTGCAGTTACCGCTTCATGTACTACGACGTGCTGCTGTCCGCGCTCGGCGTCGGCTGGATCGTCTATTGCCACGACTGGCGACGCGGTCGAATCTCGTTCCCGACGGTCGTGATTTGCTTTCTGATTATCAACGAGAATCTCTGGGCACAACGCAGTTACGCAATTTACGGCACGAACTGGAACACGGGCATTCGCTACCCGATCGACACGCTGATGGTGCTCGCACTTTGGTTGTGGACGGCCGCGCGATTACTGATTCACGACACGCCACGAAGTGCGTCGAGTGCTGCGCCGATGTCCGGCGAGCGCATCAACGATTCGCCGACGAGCACGGCATGAACGCCCGCATCGGCGAGGATTTTCATGTCGTCGCGGTTGCGGATTCCGCTTTCGGAAACGAGCGTGACCGATGGCGGCACGTGCTTCATTAAATCCAGCGTGTGGCTCAACCGCGTGTGAAACGAACGCAGATCGCGGTTGTTAATCCCGACGAGTCGGGCACCCGAATCGAGCACGCGATTCAGTTCCTCCGCATCGTGAAGTTCGACCAAAACATGCAAGCCGAGCGCCGTCGCTTCGTCGTGCAATTCGCGAATGCGCGGGCCGGGCAAGATCTCCGCGATCAACAACACCGCATCGGCTCCGGCGTCGCGGGCTTCGAGTAACTGATAGCGGTCGAGGATGAATTCCTTCCGCAATGCCGGTATCCGAATCGCCGCGCGGGCTTGTGTGAGGTACGACAGATGGCCTTGAAAATAGGCTTCGTCGGTGAGAACGCTCACGCAGGCCGCACCGTGGGCTTCGTAAATTTTGGCGATGGCAACCGCATCGAAATCGGCACGAATTACCCCCGCCGATGGCGAGGCTTTTTTCACTTCCGCGATGATGCGAACTTCGCCAGGCTTGCGCAGTGCCGCTGCAAAATCGCGAACGGGCGGATATTCTGCCACCCGTCGTTCGAGTTCGATCACCGGTGTTTGGCTTCGCGACGCAGCGATTTCTTTCCACTTCATTTCCACTATCGCATCGAGGATCGTCGCCATACCACTCGCCTTTCGCGGTTGTCTGCTCAAGCGACACTATCTTAGCTGAGTGCCGACTGGCGACTACCTGCACCCGAGCGACGGTGGACATGTTACGCGAAATTCTCGAACTCCTGACGGCGGCGGGTTTGGTCGCGCTGGTCGCCGTGCCGGTCGGTTGGCTGGCGTTTTGGCACGCTCGCCGATTCGCGTTTCCGCTTCTGCCCGCGTGGCGGCACCGTTGGTGTCAATGGCGTGTCATCGACGTGTTGTTGCTGTTCGGAATGTACGTGATGTTGCCCACGCTCGCGGGTGATCTACTCGAACGTGTCGGCGTCTATCGCGCCGTGTTCGGCGACGATTCGTTGCTCGACCCGACCTCTGTGGGTGCGATTGTCGGCGGGCCGGGGACATCGCTTGCCGAGGCGTGGCGGTACGACCGGATCGCACGCCGCACGACGATAGCGGGTATAGTCGCGATGCCGTTCTTCGCCATCGGGTTCTTCCTGCTTCGGCGGCTCGGCATCACCGAGCGCGCCGCACCTCCGCGTCGAATCCCCGCCGACATTGCTGTCGGTGTATGCGTCTGGCTCGCTGTCACCCCACTGACATTCCTCGTGCATTTTCTCGCGAATCTCATCGCCAAAGAGTACGGCTACGAACCCGACGCACACCCGCTGAAGTTCGCGAAGTTGCAAACGCCTTTACAAATCGGCCTGCTTTTCCTGGGGGCGTGCGTCGTTGCACCGTTCTACGAAGAGATGATTTTTCGCCGCGCACTGCTGCCGTGGGCATCGGGGCGGGTCGCGCGATCGTGGGGCTTGATGGCCGTCGCCGCACTCGTCGCATGGGTCCGAATGAACGATCGTTCACTGTTTCCCGCTCCGCTCGCATTCGTGCTCATCGCCACGATTTTCCTGGCGATGCTCGCAAATTTACGCAGGATTTGGCCGCGGTTCCTCACTCGCCCTTCGTGTGCCATCGTCTCCACGGCCACGCTGTTTGCCGCGATGCACTCGGCCGTCTGGCCGACGCCGATCCCGCTCTTTGTCCTCGGCCTCGGCCTCGGTTGGGTCGTTTCCCGCACGCGCACCGTTACGGCCGCCGTCGTCGTCCACGGCTTGTTCAACGCAATTTCCGCACTGTCGCTGTTACGCAGCGCGTGAGAATTGCGGCTTCTGTTGCGGCTTGCCGAGTACAGCACGATAGATGTCGTGCGTCTTCGTGGCGGCGGCTTCCCATGTGTATTTCGCGGCATGGGCGGTCCGTGCGGCGGGCGAATGCGTTGCGATTTCGGCGTTCATCGCGATATTTCGCATCGTGTCGTGCCATGCGGAAACATCGTGCGGATCGAGGTAGCTGCCGAACGTGCCGACCACTTCACGCACGGCCATTGCCGAGGTCGAACAGACGACGCGACCGCCACACGCGAGCATCTCGATCGGTGGCAATCCGAACCCTTCGTAGTGCGACGGGTAGAGCAAAGCCGTCGCCCCGGCGTAGATGGTGGGCAGGTCGGCGTGGGCGACGTAACCGATGTGCATCGCTCCGAGATGGCGGGCCATCGTCTCGTAGAAATCGCGTTCTTCGCTGGATTTCCAGCCCCACGGGCCTGCCAACACGAGTGGACAACTTTCGCGAACCGTTGCTGGCAGGTCGGCAAACGCTTTTAGTACGATCATCAGATTTTTGCGTGGCTCGATCGTACCGACGCACAAAAAGTAATTGGTGGGCATGCCGAGCCGCCGTCGTGTGGCATCGATTTCTGCCGTCGATTGCGGGTGAAATTCCTCGCCGATGCCGTTGTGAATCGCGGTCACTTTGCGAGGGTGCAAGCCGATGATTTCGATCATCTCGCGGCGAATTTCTTCGGACACAACAACCACGTGAGCCGCTCGCCGGATCGCGGTTTCAAAGTGCCGTTCGTGATGGCGAACGCGATCGATCGGATGCCACTCGGGGTGCAATATTACCGACAGATCGTGAACCGTAACCACCGTCGGCAACGGCGACGATAGCGGAATAAAGTTCGGCTCGTGATACAAGTCGTACCCGAACGAACGGCACTGTCGCGCGAAATGAATTTCAATCGCAACCTTCGCCGCATGTTTGGCCGTCGTCGAAAGCGCGGACTTAACACGTGCGGCAATGGATCGCGTGCCGGTGTCGCGCGAGGATTTCGGGGACAGCAACCGGTTCGCAAATGTGGCCACTTGGCCGAGCGTAGCGCCGGGATAAAGCGAGAAGGAATCGCCGCGTGCGTTTGCAGCAAGTTGTTCGTGAAGGCGTGCCACGTAGTGACCGACACCCGTTCGCGTTTTGAGAGCCGCGAGGCCGTTGATTACCACACGCATCGGTTCGACCTCGTGGGTAACATCCGCGCGTGATAACGCACGATGAGGTTCTCCGGGACGCGCACGAAGTACGAACACGCCGCCTTTGCCACCGCGATGGCGTGCCGCCGACTTCGCGAATCGCGAGTGACGAGCGCACGCAACACGGCTTGAATCGCCTTCAGGAAAAGCAGAATCGCGGTCCAGATTGCAAGAAACGGGTCGGCGTATCGCAGGCTCGTCACCGCGCGATTGCGTTCGACGTGAAACGCGAATGTCGGTGTGGTGTCACCGGCAGCGGCCCCGTGAACGTGGCGAACGAGCGACCGCGGCGCGTACACGGTGCCGTGGCCACTGAGCCTGGCCCGCCAGCCCGATTCGAGATCTTCGTAGTACAAAAAATAGCGAGGGTCGAGCACGTTACCGGATCGATCCGCGCGGGCGCTGACGGCCGCGCCGCACCCGGCGAAGATCGGACGGCTCACTTCAAACTGTCCGCAATCTTCTTCGCGAAAGCCGAGATCGTAACCGCGACCATCTCGCAATAAAACTAATCCCGCGCTGTTAATGATGGTCGGACTAGCAGCAAATACGAGCTTCGATGCCACCGCACAACCGGGGTTCTCCGCCATGACGACGAGGAGTTCTTCGAGCCAAAACGGGTCGGGGATCGTGTCGTTGTTGAGCAAGATTTTGGTGCGACCTTGCGCGTGTCGTGCGGCCACATTGTTGCCTTCCGCAAAGCCGACGTTGGTCGATAATCGAACTAAGCGACACCAAGGGTAACGCTCGGAAATGATGTCGTACGAGCGATCGCTCGAAGCATTGTCGACGACGATCACTTCAAAGCAATGTCGCGATAACGACTGTCTTTCCAGTGCTTTCAGACAATTGGCGAGATGAACCCCACCATTGTAGTTCACGATCAAAATCGAAACGGGAGTTCCGTCCACTTCCGGTTCCTCCTCATTTGACGAATCAAGCTGCGACGAGTTGTTTCGATGCGTCTCGTACACTTTGCGTGTACATCGCGGAGATTTCCTTCGCTGGCCCCGACGCGATAATTCGACCGTGTTCGAGCCAAATTGCCCGCGTGCAAAGTTTCTCGATCGAACCGAGATCGTGGCTCACCATCACCATCAGGCTTGCAGTAGCCATCATGTCTTTCATGCGTTGCCCAGCCTTGTTCTGAAACGCCAAGTCACCGACGCTGAGCACTTCGTCGATCAGCAACACTTCGGGTTCGATAGCCGTCGCGATCGAGAACGCGAGTCGGACCGCCATGCCTGCGGAGTAGTAACGCACGGGCGTGTCGAGGAAGTCGCCGAGTTCGCTGAAGTCTTCGATTTGTTTTTGTTTCGGCTTTAACGTTCGCGGCGTTTCCCCCTGGAGGTAAGCGCGATACATGATGTTTTCGCGGCCCGTCGCATCCGGTTCGAAGCCGAGCGTGATGTCGAACAACGAGCAGATTTTCCCTTCGACGAGGCGCGTGCCATGCGTCGGCGGATAAACTCCCGCGAGCATTTTCAGAAGCGTGCTTTTGCCCGCGCCGTTGTGGCCGATGATGCCGATTCGTTCGCCATCTTTTACCGAAAGATCGACATCGACGAGCGCCGGCACGCGAACGAGCGGGTTGCGGCTGTTCATGAACATGCCGTTGAGCAAGAACTCTTTCAACGACAGGCGCACAGCCTTTCGCAGAGTAAATGTCAACGACACATCGTGCAATTCAATTTTCGCCATCGTTCGCCGCTCGCAGAAGAATTCGTGATGAGTCGCGATTTACAGTTGGAAAATCAGTCGTTTTTGCAGCCAAGCCATCGCACCACACGCCAAGCCGAACAGGGCAACCGTCAGCCCGCCTGCATATAAATACTGTTCGGGTGCTGGAATTTTGCCTTCCAAGAGCGGTTGACCGATGAGCACGATGAAGTGCGCCACGGGGTTAATCTCGACGATCCAGCCCAGCCCTTTCGCTTCTAGCAAGCCAGGCGGATACATGATCGGCGTTAGGAAAAACAACAATTGCGAAACGACTTCGACCAGGTGTTTCGTGTCGTGAAAGTATGCGTGCGCGAACGCTGCGAGCGTGGCAATCGACCAGCAGAACACACCTAGCATCAGGATCGTCGGCACAATTGTCGGTAAGGCAAAGAGCGCGTCAGGCGTACCCGTCAGCGCGATCAATGCGACCACGACGAGCGCTAGCGCGATCATGAAGTGGATGAACGTTCCGAGCACGATTCGTAGCGAATAAATGCTCATCGGTAACGGGCACTGTCGGATGTAGGCTTCGCCGCGGATGAACGCATCGCAACCGAAAATAATCGACGACTTCATGAAATCCCAGATCGCCAATCCCACGAGGAGTTTGGGAGCAAACGATCGCCAATCCTGAGAGCCGAGGATGCCGCCGAAGGCGATACAGAAGACGACCGTCATCGCCAGCGGGTGCAGCAACGACCAACCAATTCCGAGTACGGATCGGCGATAGCGGTTGCGCAAATCCAAGTGGACGAGCGATAACCAAAAGTGGCGATAGCGCCAGGTAGCCAGTACGTGCTGGATCATCCATGATCCTTCGAGTGTGCGGTAAGTTTCGACAAATCCATTCGTTGGGAAAATCTACACGCCACGCCGAAATTGTACCAGCCCAATTTCTTGACGAAATATTCAACGGTTGGACTTGCGCGATTGGCGCGCGCAGTCTATAACTCGTTCTGCGCGTGTCGGATTGTTCGGGTTATTCTGATTTTCACGGAGCAGAATTGTGTTCGACGAGGTTGTCACAGGCAATTGTCTCGAGGTGATGTCGACTTTCCCAGCCGGTTCGGTCGATCTGGCATTTGCCGACCCGCCGTTCAACATCGGTTACGACTACGACGTGTACGACGACCGTCGCGCCAAGACCGAGTATCTCTATTGGACGGAGCAATGGCTCGCCGGGGTGCGCCGCGTGCTGAAGCCGAACGGGTCGTTCTTCGTAGCCATCGGCGACGAATACGCCGCCGAGATGAAGATCCGACTCGATGCACTCGGGTTCACGATGCGGAACTGGATCGTCTGGCATTACACGTTCGGCGTGAACTGTAAGAAGAAGTTCAACCGCAGCCACGCACACATTTTTTACTACGTGGCGAATCCGAAGGCATTCACCTTCAACCCAACCGATGTCCGAGTGCCCTCGGCCCGCATGACAACGTACGCCGACGCCCGTGCGAACCCGATTGGGAAACTGCCCGACGACACGTGGGTTCTACGTCCTCAAGAGTCCGATGCACACTTTCAATCCGATGCGGATACGTGGTATCTGCCGCGAGTCTGCGGGACGTTCAAGGAACGCACGGGGCACCCATGCCAGATGCCCGAGGCGGTGCTGGATCGCATCATTCAAGTGGCGTCGAACCCCGGCGATGTGGTTCTGGACCCGTTCGCCGGTAGCGGTACCACGCTGGCCAGTGCGAAGAAACTCGGGCGCAAATACCTCGGCGTCGAACTCTCCGAAGAGTACGCCGACGCCGTCCGAAAGCGGTTGCAGTTGATCGAGTTCGCAGAGAAGTCCGCAACGAAGTCGAAGCGGAAACTACTTGGTGTGAAGTAGCTTTCGATCATACTTCGAGGAAGCCGCGTGCGAGATCGCGGCCTTTCTCAAGGGCTTCGGGAAGTTTCACAACATCCTTGCCGCCTGCCTGAGCCATATCGGGTTTGCCGCCGCCTTTGCCACCGACGAGTTCGGCGATCGGCTTAATAAGATCGCCCGCCTTCACACCCTTTGCAACCAGGTCCGATGTCAGTGCGACCACGATGGAAACTTTGTCCGGGGCTTCTTCCCAACCGAAAATGACCGCAGCCGATTTCGATTTTTGACGAATGCGATCGATCTGCGAACGCACGACTTCCATGGTCACGGGGGGAAGGTGCCCGACGATCAATTTCGTGCCATTCACCACGGGGCTGGCGTCGAACTGTGCTTCAATCGCCATGATCGCGGCGCGTTTGAGCTGATCCTTGAGCTTGGTCATTTCGTCGTCGAGTGCGGTCACACGCGTCGGCAGTTCGTCCGGCTTACATTGGAAGCGGTCCGTCAACGTCGTCACGGTCGCGCTCAATTGCGTCATCGCCTCTGCGGCGACGCGCCCACTGACGGCGACGATGCGGCGAACGCCCTTTGCAACGGGTTCTTGCGAGGCGATTTTGAAGTAGCCGATGCCACCCGTACGCGGCATATGCGTACCGCCACAGAACTCGATCGAGTCGTCGAAGTTTGCTTTTTCGGGACTATCGGGGCCGACCATCACGACCCGTACGGGGTCCGGGTACTTCTCTCCGAACACCGCTTGCACGCCGTCGACTTTCTTCGCATCCGCGAGTGGCATCGTGATAGCCGCGATGTTGAGATCGCGACCGATACGCTGATTCACGAACGCTTCGACCTGGCGAATTTCCTCCGCTGACAGTGGCTTGTCGTGCGCGAAGTCGAAGCGGGTTTTCGCATCGTCGACGAGCGAGCCTTTCTGCTCGACGTGCCCACCGAGGACGGTACGCAACCCGAGGTTCATGAGGTGCGTGGCGGTGTGGTTCCGCATAATGTCGATGCGGCGAAGCGTCGACTGCACGAGATTCGCCGACTGGCCAACCGCGATTTCGCCATCGAGCAATGTGCCGAAATGCAGGATGGTATCGCCGAGGCGCTGCGTGTCTTCGACTTCAAATTCCGCACCTGCTGCCGTGCGGATGGTACCCGTATCGCCGACCTGCCCGCCTTGTTCGCCGTAGAAGTTCGTGCGGTCCACCACCAACGCCACGGTCTCGCCGGCAAGGATTTTCCCGCTGACGATCATTTCGTTATCGCGAACCCACCCGAGAATTTTCGCATCGATCGCATCGGGGAGATACTTCGCCGAATCGTCGGTGTTCGGCAGTTCGCCTTTCACGGCCGTCACCGTAAATTTCTTGCCGCCCTTGCGCGCCCGCTCCTGAGCTTCCTTCATTGCGTTTTCGTAACCGGTGACATCGACGGTCAGCCCTTGCTCGGCTGCCATCTGCTGGGTGATGTCGATGTACAGGCCGAAGGTGTCGTAAAGTTTGAAAGCATCCGCACCGGTGACCACGTTCGTTGCGTCGGCCTTCGTGCGCTCGGCAATGCCCATGAACAGCTTGATGCCGCGATCGAGGTTCCGCAAGAACGCGACTTCCTCGGTGTAGATTTGTTCGCGGACTTTCTCGGGGTTCCGCTTGAGTTCGGGGAACGCTGTGCCGAACTGCGCGACCACCGTTGGCACGAGTTTGTGCAGGAACGGGCCATCGGTGCCGAGGCACTGGCGGCCGTATCGCTCGGCGCGGCGCAGAATGCGTTTCAGCACGTAATCTCGGCCATCGTTGCCAATCGTCGCGCCGTCGGTCAGTGCGAACGTCAGCGTGCGGATGTGGTCGCCGATGACGCGGTAAGCGATGTCCTTGACGTCGTCGAGTTTCGCGGTGTACGCATCGGCAACAGTAATCGTGCGGATCGCTTCAAAAATCGGCGTAAACACATCGGTGTCGTAGTTGCTATCTTTGTCGTTAAGCACAGCACAGATACGCTCGAAACCCATACCGGTATCGACGTGTTTCGCGGGGAGTGGCGTCAGGCTTTTGTCCGCGTTGCGGTTGAACTGGATGAAGACGTTATTCCAGATTTCGATGACATCGGGGCTGCCACCGTTGACGAGTTTCGCGCCGCTACGGTCTGGCGTGCGGTCGAAGTGAATCTCCGTACACGGGCCGCAAGGCCCAGTTTCGCCCATCTCCCAGAAATTGTCCGCCTTGTTACCGAGGTGGATTTGCGCAGCGGGTACGCCGACCGATTTCCAGATCTCGGCAGCTTCATCGTCCTTGGGGATGCCGTTGTCCGGATCGCCTTCGAACACCGTCACGTGGAGTCGCGTTTTGTCGAGCTTCCAGACTTCCGTAAGGAGTTCCCACGCCCAGGTGATCGCGTCCTTTTTGAAGTAATCGCCGAAGCTCCAGTTGCCGAGCATTTCAAAAAACGTGTGGTGGTACGTATCCTTGCCAACGTCGTCGAGGTCGTTATGTTTGCCACCGGCGCGGATGCACTTCTGCGTGTTCGCGACTCGCGTAAACTTCGGTTTTTCCGTACCGAGGAAGTATGGCTTGAACTGATTCATACCCGCGTTGGCGAACAGCAACGTCGGGTCGTCGAGCGGCACGACGGGCGACGATGCCACGAACGTATGGCCGTGCTTCGCGGTAAAGAAATCGATGAACTGCTGGCGAATCTCGGAAGACGAAAGCATGGACTTCTCAGCGAGTTTGAGAGGGAATAACCGTAGGGACTAGACACGAAGTTGCTGGAAAAGTTCAAGGGGTAACCGGAAGTTGTCGCAGCCGCGCAGCTTCACCAGAAGCATCGACTACGCGGAATGTCACGAACCGCGAGATGAGGCCAATTCACGACGATGTGGCCGTCCAGTGAAAGACGGCCGACTGGCCGATGTTCTCTTCGACTTCGAGCCGCAAGACTTGCGGGGGGAAGTTTCGGCTCCGCAAGTCGTCGATCAGCCGATGGGCAATCCACTTGGCCAGCAGTTCCGCCGTCGTGTTTTCGATGTCGAGCAGGACGCAATCGCCGCGCGGGAAGATCCACTCCTTGTCGCCGAAATTCACCCGTACCGACTTCGCCGTGACGACAACGGGAATCAGCGGGTTCCGCATCGCGATCAGCATGTGGTGATCGAGTTCGGTGGTAATCGCCAGCGTACGATCGCGCAGTGCAAGAAAATCGAAGACGTAATGATTTTCGTCGAGCGGGCCTTCGACTTCGACTCCGACGCGGTAGTTGTGGCCGTGCAATCGCTCGCATTGGTAGCCATCGAGCGTAATGAAGTGCCCGCAGCTAAAGATGAAAGACTCTTTGGCCACGCGGACGTGAAAGCGTTCGTTCGGCATAGGGATTCGTAGTGGTTGGAATCAGCGAAACATTTCGCGAACGGGACAGGTGAAGCCAGCCAGTGCGGGTTCGCCGGAGATGGTTTGATCGATGTTGAACAACGCTGGTTCCGCATCGGGCCGATAGACCGTGACCGTACGATAGCGAGGCTCGACCACCCAGACGAGGCTCACGTGGCAGCTGAGATATTCTTCGACTTTGTTCATCACTTCGTCTTGCGTGTTACTCGGCGAGAGGATCTCGACCGCCAGCACGGGCGAGCCATCGTATAGTGTCGTTCCCGTGGCATCGTTGCTCGTCACATCGGGTCCGAAGTAAGCAATATCGATGCCCACCGTCGTACTCGGATTGCGGCGAATGATCGCGCCGACTTCGCCGCCCGCCACCTCGCCACGCGGTTCGGGCAACGTCTGGCACCACACTTCCAGCAAGTAACCGATACGGATCATCAGGCGGCTATGGATGCGGTTTCGCTTCGTCATGAGTTCGCGCTCCCAGAGTTTCCCGCGAATCAACATCCGATGTTTGCCATCGTCGGGAAGTGCGAGAAACTCCTCCGTGGTCATCAGTCGCTCGGCCGTCGCGGTACTCATAAAAACTCCGGCTCACAGCCAATCGGGTACGTCCCACGGGAACTTTGCGGACACGCTCAACATATCTTCCTGTAAGGCAACGAACAAGCACGCGGTGACGAGGTCCGCAGTCGTGCCGGGGTTGAGTGCGTTGCGATCCGAACGCAAATAGCGATCGAGTTCGACCCCCGCGCGACGGCCATTTTGCGTGTCCAACCCACCGAGTGCGAGTACATGAAGGACTCGTTGTCGCACATCTTCGGCTGCGGGTGCGCCCTTCTTACGCGCGATCAGCGAATCGGGAAACTCGGCCAGCCACCTGAACTGGCATTCGATAATTGCGGGTTCGATGCGCCCGAATTTCTCGAACGCTGCCACGAGAGCGGGTACGCCGAAGTTGAAAAGATCCGCGTAGCCGTTGGCGTACTGCTGCGCGATCATGTCCCGCTCCGCCGCGAGTGCCATCGCCTGCAAAAGCGTGACCGTCGGTGCATCGCGTACGTCCTGTTCGGGGGCATCGCCGAGGCCACCCGGCGCGGCCATGCGGATCGCCCGGTAAACGAGTTCGGCATCGCTTACGGTCAGTTCGTTTAAGACTCGTTGCACACCCGTACGCAGCGGTTCGCCATCGGGCACGGCGGCGAGTGGCGCGATGGCAAGGCAGATGCCGAGGTTGGTATTCTGGCCGACAAAAGTCTGCGTGGCTTCGACCGCGGACAACACCGTTTGGCCGACACTCACACTGTGCGTGTGCCGAAATGCGGGGCCGATCGCGATGGCGCTGAGCAGGAAATCGGCGAGCGTAGTGTTCGTGAAATCGGCGTGCCGATGGACGTTGCCGACCTTCCGCGACAGCGCTTCCCACGTACACGCGGTCTGGACGAGTTGCGAAATATCGTTCATGAATCGCCTGCCTCAAGCATAAATTGCACGAGCGTTCTGGCCACGTCGATGCCGCAAGTCGGCGCGAGTGCCTTCCAGCCGGGCACGGCATTCACTTCGATAATGAACCACTCGCCGCGGTCGTTTTGTATCAAATCGACCCCCGCAACGATGGCTCCCGTTGCCGCAGCGGCGCGGATTGCGAGTGCAGTTTCGTGTGCCGAAAGTTCGTACCGTTCGGCGGTGCCACCTTGCGCGACGTTCGTCCGCCAGTCGCCGTGGTTCGTACGTTTCATCGCCGCAATCACCTGGTTATTCAGCACGAACGCACGCACGTCCCAGCCGGGGTGCGGGATGAATTGTTGCAAATACAGGATGCCGCGAGTCTGCTCGATTGCGTGGAATGTTCGCCACGCCAACTCGCGATCCGTTACGCGAACCATCCCCCGCCCCTCGGAACCGAAGAGCGGTTTCACGACGACATCGCCACCGAGCGCATCGAACGCAGCAAGGGCATCGTCCGCCAACTGACACACGACTGTCGCAGGCACGGGCAACCCCGCATTCATCAGGTGAACGTTCGTGAGATACTTATCGACGCAGGTTTCAATCGCACGCGGCGGGTTCAGGATTGGTCGACCACTGAGTTCGAAGGCGTGCATGACATCCATACGGAACACGACTTGTTCCAGCGATCCCGCCGGCATCGTGCGAATGATTGCGGCATCGTACTGCGACAGAGGGGTATCATTCGTGGCAGAAAGGCGGCGAAAATCGACCGCACTCGCGTGGTGGCCGAGTTCGCGCGATGCCCGGATGAGATCTTGCACGTGCCAGCCATCGCCGCGAGAAAGAATCGCAAGGTGCATCACGCCGACTCGACGGGTGGGGTGGGCAGCGGCGCGGGGAACAAGTCTGCCACACGCACGCGGAAGCCAGGAAACAGCGGCTCGCCGGGTAGTTCTTCCTCGGCTGTGTAACGGCGAATCGTGCCATCGGCCAGGTAAGTGTGAACCGAGCGGCAATCGGGATTCACGACCCAGATCAACGGCACTTTAACGAGCAGATAATCGTTGAGTTTGTCTTCGACATCGTAGTACGTGTCGTTCGGCGAGATCACTTCCACGACGAGATCCGGAACCAGGCGAGCGTAGCCACGTGGCCCGCGATTGTTCGGGAAACGACCCGAGCGCACGAACGAAATATCCGGTTTGCGCACGAGCCGAGGGCGGTGCGGGAAGCAGATGAACCCCGCGTCGCTGACCGACAGCAACCCGAGCGGATGGCTTTGCAAGTAGTTCGTGAGATATTGGACGATGATCGCGCCGACGATGCCGCACTCGTACCCCATATTCATCTCCTTCAGGTCGCCGTCGACGAGTTCGACGCCGCGGGTGCCCGACATCATTTCGAATTGTTCGGGCGTCAAATTCGTTCGCAACGAGACGATCATGGGTAACCTCCGGTGATTGCTGTAAGGGGATTATCCCAGAAACGACTTGCGTAACAATGCGGGTTCGCCGCGCCGCGTAAAAGTCTTTCGTAATCCGCACGGTTACTATCGCGGCGATATTGGGGTAGCCGGTGAATGATTCCACCACTTACCACCCACCCCTCCGTGGAATCATTCCCGAATTCGGAATCAACCTAACACACCAACGACTTACGTCCGATTTCGACTGATTGAAATCACGCCGGAACCACTTTTTAGTGGTCGTTTTCGGCAAAACAGTGACATGGGTTTGAACAATCCCAAAATTCGTTAGAGTGCTGAGTATCAGTAAACAATCAGTTTCCCTTTCGGGAACTCTCCCTCCCAGCCACACGGGAAATGCCCTTTGATGTACCAGTATGCTTGGCTCGCATAGAAACCGGGTTGAAAAATGTCGGCATACTCGGCCTCCATGCAAACGCCGAGGATGTCCCACTGCACCGTGTCCTCGAACACTTTTGGGAGGTTGTTCTCTCGCACCACACCCTCAATCTTCCGACGGACAATTGGTACTGTTGTACTCTTGAGTTGAACGGCAACATCATTCCACTGGTTGTATCTATCCTTCGACATTTCCAGCAACTTAGCAGAATACTGATTCATGGCTTCGAGGCATAGGTTCTCCCATTCAACAGAACTACAATACTCGATTGCTTCGTTCCACGATAATAGAACGGTGGCTGCTGTCGTGTCCTTCACCCCGACATTAGTGAACCAATCTGCCTTTTCGAGTTTTTCAAGTGTTGCAATCGTTCTTGCATGCATGTTAATTCTCATGGGCGGTGGTTTCAACAGACACCCTTTTTCTTTAGTGCCATCTGCGTGCTCCGCGATCAGCGTTTAATCCCCGTTTAGCCGCGTAGTCTTCGGAGCGAAGCGCGGGCGCGATCTATCCAACGATCACATGATGGCTCTGAGAGTTCGTACCCCGCGCTTCGCTACGCAAAGCCTACGCGGCGCGGCTAAACGTCGACTCAACCCAGGAACGACTTGCGCAGCAATGCGGGTTCGCAATTCCCGTAGACGAATGTGTGGCCGGTCTTACGGTTGATGAATGTCACTTCTGCGGGTGAGAACAGCATCGGGTCGATCTTGTAGAAGTCGCCGTAGCGCGCGAAGATTTCCGCGAACGACGCGCCGTGATCTTTCGACGAATTCGACGGCACCTGTGGCCCGATTGCGGTAATTTTCTCGTCGTCGGTATCCACCCACAACGTCACGCGGCCACCGTAAAGGATGGCATCGTTGGTGCGGCCGATTGCGGCGAGTTCGTCCTTCGCCACGGGGGGAAGTGGTGCGGTGCCGTAGCCGCTGAGCACGCATTTCAGGTCGAATTTCAGTTCGTGGAGCTTGTGCAACGCGGTTTCGACGGAACGTGCGACGACTTGCAACGTCCCCGCAATGCTCGCCGCGGGGGCGTAAAGGAGCGTCAATTTTTCCACGCAACTCGGCAACTTCGCGACGATGTTCACGACCGCGTCTTCGGTCGGTGCTTTCTTGGTTTCGAGCACGCCGACCGCGCACGCCGACTCTTCCTTGCCAGTGATATGCTGGAAAATTTCCTCTCGCGCCGATACCGCACGCATCGGTCCAGACCCCATCGCGAAATAGTTTTCGGCTTTCACCTGCCAGCCCGCATATTGCGACGCGAGGCAGGCGCGAACCGGATCGTCGGTGACGACCTGAATCAGTGGGCCGTTCTCGCCGGGCACGATCGTCACCTCCGCACAGTCGGCGAGGCACGCGCGGGCTAACAAGATTCCTGCCTGAATTCCGCCATCGACCGCCGCACCGCAATCGATGACGCGCTGCCCGCCGACGTGCGATACCGCCACCCGCAACCGTGCGGCATCGGCTTCAATGATGTCCACAATTTTCCAGGCTCGCTCGTTGAGTGTCATACGTGTGTCACCTCGTTCGTTGAAAAACCGAATAGCGTATCGAGTTCGCGGGCACACCGCCGAAGTTGTTCGAGACAATCCGCTTCGGTACACGATTCGGCGAAGATCGTACACACCGGTTGCCCCGTTTCGATGCGGCTGCCATCGTGCGGAATGTCGGCGAAATCGGGGCGCAGCCAGACGTCGGTGCAGTTCGCGAGCGATTCGTCCCACGGCCCCGACCTGGGAAACGTGATACGGTGTGGGGCGTAATAGATCGCTTTGCCAACGACCGGCGACGATCTGCGCGGTGACGTGGCAACGCCGAGAAATGCTTTACCGGTCGCGAATTCGAGCACTTCTACGGCGGCGGTGTAACGCGGATTCATTTCGATCGTGAACGCCTGGCCATTGTGATTGTCGATGAAATCGAGGCCCCAACCGCCCTTTAGGCGAAAGTCTTGCGATAACAGTTGGCCGTGAATCGCCAGGTTTTTCGCGAGTATTTCATCGTGGCGGGTGATGTTTCCTGCATAGGCGAACGGCTTCGCGTGGAGCCACGGTGTGCCGATGAGTTGCCGCGTCATGCCGAACAATGTGGATCGGTGTTGTGAGTCCGAATGATAGATCGCCGACATCGGGTCGCCATCGATGAACTTTTGCAAACAATCTTGCATGTTGTGTGAGTGGCCATCGAAATCTTCGGTGATTGCGAACCGCACGCCGAGGCCACCGGAGGAAGTCGCCGACTTGTGCAACCAGATTCCATCCGTTGGTGGCGCAGTACCCGAGGGAATCGTCGTAGGGAAATGGCCACCACGTTCGCGAACCGTTCGGGCGAAGCGGGTGACGTCGCGGACTTCACGCAGCACGTTTGCATTATTGCCGACGAGTTTGCGATATTCGGAGATCGCCATCACGACATCGGGGTGATTCTCCAGACCGCCGGTGTACATCCACGGCATTGGCGGGGCGGCGTTCGCGAGTGCGATCAACCCGTGCGGATAATCTTGCGATGGGCACACGATTGTCGGACACAATCGCATCGTGTCCGCATCGGCAAACAAGTCGATGACGTGTGGCTGAAATCCCGCCCGGATCGCCGAGGCGGCCGCCGCCCGCCCGCTGGCACCGACGATCAGGATCGGGTTCGCCATGACTATTCCCGGAGCGATGCCATCGTTGGCAGGCCGAGTGCGTGGCGTACGCGCTGAATCTCTTTAATCATCATCACGCTGAGTACGTCGGAGTAATCGTCGGTCCAGAGTTTGACGCTTTCGTGCGGTTTCAGCGGCTGCCAGACTCTCGGTTCGGATATCAGTTCCGGGGTGAACTTATGCGTATAAACGATGCCGAATTCGGGTCGTTTGAACGCTTCGAGCCGTGCCGGATTCTTTGCGAGTACTACCCACGACGATTGCGTTTTCCCCGGCGGGTGGTTGTGCGTTTCGTCGATCCAACTGTCGTTCATGAGCAAGCCCGTCAGCCCAAGTTTCTCCGCGATTCGGCCAACGACCGGTTCGAGGTTCACGAACTTATTTGAAATATGCACCGCAAGAATACCATCGTCGGTCAGGCGATCCAGATACAACTCGACCGCTTCCTTCGTCAGCAAGTGAATCGGTATCGCATCCGAACTGAAAGCGTCGAGCAACAGCAGTTTGTACTTGCGGTCGGTATGTTCTTCGAGTTTGAGACGCGCGTCGCCGAGGACGATTTCGACATCGGCACCGCGATCGCGGGCATCAGTCACGTACGTGAAATACTTGTTCGTGTCGGCGACGAGTGCCTTCACCTTCGGGTCGATCTCGTAGTACGTGAGTTTCTGGCCGGGCAGCGCGTAGCACGATACCGAGCCAGTGCCGAGGCCGACCATCGCGAAGTGGGCGGTCGGGTCGGTTTCGCGAAGTACGCGGAACACGTGGCCGACCGGTCCGGTTTCGTGGTAATACGTCAGCGGTTTCTGGCGAAGATCGTAGCCGAACACACCTGCTGGGCCGATAGCAGCCGAGAGCGGTTCCTTGAGTTCGTCGAGGTACGGCCACGGGTCGATCGCTTGCGTGCCGTGGAGCGTCGTGCCGTGAACGAGTTTGCGGAAGTATTTGTTTTCTTCGACTTTCAGGATGCCGAAGAAGCTACGTTCGGTGCGGACGACGGTTTTGTCGTGTTGTCGGAAATACCCCACGAACAACAGCGCCGCCACGCATAACCCGAAGCGAACGGGACGGTCGATGAACAGGAAACAAACCATCGCGGGGAGCGCATACGAGATGAGAATCATGACGTTTCGCGGCATCAACATGATGTTTAACCCGCAGAATGCGAGTGCGGAAGTCGATTGAACCGAGATCCACGTACACAGATCGCTAAACGTCTCGAGGCCCCAGAATGCGGTCAACGCGGCCACACCTGCGAGCATTGCAATCGGTACGAAGATGTCGAGCAGTCGTTGTTTGCCTTCGTACATCTTCGCGGCTTCGCCGGTGAGTTGCGATTTCTCGTCTGCGAGTTTCGGGATCAACATACAGCCAATCGCGATCGAGATCGGGTACTCCCACGCGAGCGGGAATGCGATCGGCGCGATCAGTGCGTTGAAGATTCCGCCGATCATGCCGCCGATGGAAATCCACAAGTAAAACGTCGTGAGGTATGCCGCCGAGGGGCGATCGCGTGCGAGTTCGGAATGGCAAAGTAGCGCCGTCAGGAAGTACGCCGTCAGGTGCAGCCCGAGCGAGAGGAACGTGTTGTCGATTGCGGTTTGCGAGACGAGAACGAAGACGAGCAACAATGTGATGACGGGGCTAATGTTCGCCAACACCGTGCGAAACCAGTTCGGCGTCTTGGCGAACGCGATAATAAAGGTCAGCAAGTACAGCGCGAGCGGAACGACCCACAACAGCGGGATCGAGGCGATGTCGGTCGTCATGTGGAATGTCACGCCGAGCATCAGGCTCGATGGCACGAACGAGAGTGCGAGCCACTTCAATTTGCGCCCGAGCGTCGGTTCGGGTTCCTTGATGGGCGGCGTTTGCGCGTCGGGTTTGCCGGTCGTTTTCTCGTAGATGTTCGGCCGTTTGACCGCCGCACCGCAGACGAAGAACATCACCAGTAGTAACAGGAAGCCACCCGCGAACAGCCACGCTTGTTCGACTAAACGCAGGCTCGGCTCAGTGACGAGCGGGTAGCCGAGCAGCGAGATCAAACTCCCGGCGTTGCTTGCAGCATAGAGGAAATACGGGTCTTTCGATGCGGGGTGCCCCGTGTACGCGAACCATCGCTGGAGCAGTGGCGCGCTCGTCGAAACCGCAAAGAACGGCACGCCAATCGCGACCGCCAGCAGCGCGAGTGTGCCGAACATCGGGAACGAAGTACTTTGCGGCGCGAGCGATTTCACGATGGGGATCGGAGAGTGATTCGACGTGAGCAGCGCCCCAACACCGAGGACGAGCAGCGCGGCGAACAGTACGCCCGTGTGCAGCATCACCTGCCGGCGCGGACTCATGACGGCTGTGAGTTTGTGTGCGTAAAGATACCCGAGTAACAGCACGGCCTGGAAGAACACCATGCACGTGTTCCACGCACCGGGACTGCCGCCGAGCAGCGGCAAGATCATCCGGCCCACCATCGGTTGAATCATGAACAGCAGCGAGGCACTGATGAACAGCGTGACGGCAAACAGCAGGGGCACGGTCAACCCTCAATCGTGTACGAGAGATAAAAATTCGACGACAGATTACAAACCCAACCCCGCGCCGAAGCCGCTATCCAGATCGAGATCGTCGGGTGGTGGCGTGGGCTTCGGTGGCACGGCGACGGCCGGCGCACGTTTGCGAACGGGTGCAGCCGCAGGTTGTGCGGGTGCGGGTTCCGCAGAGGCGGGTCGGCGGGCGGGTGCGGCAGGCTTGGGTTGCGCCGGTGGGGCCTCGGCTGTGGCGGGTCTCGCGGTCGCCGGTGCGCGCCGGCGCGGTTCTGCGGGCTTGTTCGCGGGAGCCGCTTCTGTCGGAGCCGGAGCTTTCACCGGTGCCGCTTTCCGTGGGCGATACGATGGCACATCGTCGATGCCGTCATCGTGGAGATCGTCCATCAACGCGCGCCCCAACGCCCGGTCATTCCCAAGTGGCACGTCCAGATTCGGCGGACGGTCGACGTTCTGCGCACGATCGTTATTGAGCGGACGGTCGTTGACCTGCGGTCGGTTCAAAGGGGGACGGTCGTTGTTCATCGGTCGATCGTTACCCGCTACGACCTCCGGTTGCGGCACGATTGCGGGCGGGCGCACCACGCCGCCGTTTACGGGTGGGTCGGTGCGCCGGCTCGTTTGCTGGCGTGGCGTCTGAGTGCGGCCACCGCGATTGCGATTATCGACGGGTGGTGGCGGTGGAGCCTCGATCGCCGCTTTGCGAATCACGGGGTTTTCATGCTCGGTGCCGAAGCGAACGACGACGTAGGTGCCGCTACTCTTGTGCTTCTCGATCTCGACGATGCCGTGCCGTTGTGCATCTTCGAGCAACTCGCTGAACGTGTTGTAGCCGTGATAGCCTTCGTTAAACGATGGCTTCTTGCGCTTCATCGTGTCCTTGACCATCGACGAATAAATGACTTCCTTGTTCTCGCGACGCAGTGCCAACAGCGAGTCGAGCAACAGTGTGAACACCTTCCGCTTCTGCTCGGGGATTTCCTCGTTGACCGTCGGCGTGGCGGCGGCGGCGCGGCCGAGATCTTCGTAATAGATGAACTCATCGCAATTATCGCGGAGTAACTCCGACGTCGCCCCCGTTAGGCCGAGGCCGATGACGTGTTTTCCGAGTTCCTTCAATTTGGAAACGAGCGGCGAAAAATCGCTGTCGCCCGAAACGATGACGAAGGTATTGATGTGGTCTTTGGAGTACGCCAAGTCGATGGCATCGACGACGAGGCGAATGTCCGCCGAGTTCTTCCCCGTCTGGCTGCGTTTGGGAATTTCGATCAGTTCGATCGCTGCTTCGTGGAGCGGCCCCGTGTACTGCCCGAACCGCGACCAGTCCGAATAGGCCTTTTTGACTACGATTTTGCCCTTTTCGACGAGCCGTTCGAGCACTTTGCCGATCTCGAACTTGTCGCGGCGACCGTGGAAGCCGAGTGCGAGATTTTCAAAATCGATGAACACCGCCAGCGTGTGTTCGCCATCGATACTGCGATTCGATTTCATGATCTGCCGTCCGAGCCGTGAAGGATTTGTCGCTTTCAGGATATTGTGCCAAGGCGTTTTGGACACCGAAAAGACGTGAAGCATTCGCAGATAGAAGTTGGCCGGTAGTGGTCGCTCCGATTATCGTAACCCAACGCACGACCCGAATCGCACGGATTTCTTTCGCTGCCGACGGGACGATTTCACCGAAGAGGACTTCCGATGATGGCGACGAATCACTTCCGGCTCGATGGCAAAGTGGCAGTGGTAACGGGGGGCGGGCAAGGCATCGGCGAGGCAATCTGTCGTCGCCTGGCTGCCGCCGGTGCGAAAGTCGGCGTGTTCGACATGTCCGCCGACAACGCCAACCGCGTCGCCAAAGACATCGGCGGCGTGCCGATGATCGGCGACCTCACGAAGGAAGCCGACCTCGAGCGCGTCTTCGGTGAAGTCGTCAAAGCCGCCGGGCCGGTCGATGTGCTCGTGAACAACGCCGGCGTTGCCAGCCGCAAGGGCCGCGATGTCGCAATTTGGGAAAGCGTTCGCGAAGACTGGGAATACGTCATGAACATCAACGTGACGGGCCTCGTGCTCTGCTGCAAAGCCGTGCTGCCGGGGATGATCGAGAAGAAATACGGTCGCATCGTCAACATCGCCAGCATCGCCGGTAAGGAAGGCAACCCGAAGATGGGGCCATACTCCGCCAGCAAAGCCGCCGTCATCGCGCTGACGAAGTCGCTTTCAAAGGAACTCGTCGGCAAAGGCGACATCTGCGTGAACAGCGTCTCGCCCGCCGTGATTCAGACGCCGATCCTCGATCAACTGAGCGCCGAACAGATCAACATGATGCTGTCGAAAATCCCGCTCGGCCGCACCGGCAAACCGGACGAAGTCGCGGCCCTCGCCCACTTCTTATGTAGCAGCGAATGCAGCTTCACAACGGGCTTCTGCTTCGACATCAGCGGCGGCCGCGCCACGTATTAAAAACGCATACGAGCCACTGGGTAAATCCGGTTACTCCCGGTGGGAATGCAACATCATGCGGATTCTTTTCATAGGCGACATCGTCGGCACTCCCGGCGTCGAAATTGTCAAAGCGGCAGTGCCGATTTTACGCGAACGGGAGCGGCTCGATTGCATCGTCGTCAATGCCGAGAATGCCTCCGGTGGCTCCGGGATTACGCCGAGCGTCTACCGCCAGTTGAAGGCGGCGGGCGTCGATGCGTTCACGCTCGGCGACCATATTTACAAGAAGTTCGACATCGCGGACGTGCTGATGAAGCCGACCGAGCCGATTTGCAAGCCCGCGAACTATCCCGCGGAAGCGCCTGGCCGAGATCATGTGATTATCGCGACTGCCAGCGGGGTGTTAGTCGCGGTGATATCGCTGATGGGACGCACTTTTATGCGGCCAGTCGATTGCCCGTTTGCTGCAATCGATCGCGTTTTGGCGACGTTACCGGCTGATGTGAAAACGATCCTCGTCGATGTCCACGCCGAGGCAACGGCAGATAAATATCAACTCGGTTACTACCTCGATGGTCGCGTCTCTGCGGTGCTCGGCACGCACACCCACGTGCCCACTGCCGACGAGCAAATCCTGCCAAAAGGCACCGCGTTCCAGTGCGATGTCGGCATGACCGGGCCTTACGAAAGCGTACTCGGACGACGCAGCGACCGCGTGATTCAAACCGCACGGACGTTCATCCCGACCGCATTCGACGTGGCCACCGGCGACGTGCGACTGGCCGGAGCGATCGTCGACATCGACGAAACGACCGGCCGCGCAACCGCGATTCGGCGAGCGATGTACGCGCTCGCCGATCTGAAAAACTAGATCTTCCACTTCGCACGCGGTTCGCGGCTCAGGAGTTTGTTGGCCTCTTCGTTGTCGGCGAACGTCTCGGTTTCGGGGTTCCACTTCAACGGCTTTCGCAGACGGTAGCCGATGTTGCCGAGGTGGCAGATCGATGCCGAGCGATGGCCGATTTCTGGCGGACAAATGCACATTTCGGGTTTGCCTGCCGCAATCGCCGCGAGCCAGTTCTGCTTGTGATCGACCGACGCCATCACCTGCTTTGGCTTATCCGGGAAGCCCGCTTTCGACCCGTTCGCTAGTTTCACATCGAGTTGTCCGCGACCGACGGCGATCGTGCCTTCGGTGCCTTCGAATAGGCAGTCCGCGCGGGCGTTTCCCTCGAACTCGTTGTGGATCATGACGGTGCCGTTCGCGTAGATGTACTTCAAGCCCGACTCTTTCTTCGGGTCGGTCGGCGGCACGATTTCAACGGGTCCGGAACGATCCATCTTCAGCGCCCACTGGGCAATGTCGAAGTGGTGTGCGCCCATGTCGGCGAGCAGCCCGCCGGCGTAATCGCGATAGTCGCGCCACTTCGGGAAGTGGCTATGCACGCCTTTGGGGCAAAGGATTTCGTTGTAGCCTCGTTCGGGGGCGGGGCCTTGCCAGAAGTCCCAGTCGGTACCGGTTGGCACTTCTTGCGTGGGTAGATCGCACGCTTTTGCGGGGGAGCCGACGCCGATGCGAACGGTTTTCACGTTGCCGATCCAGCCGTTCCAGATCATCTCGACGGCGGCGCGGAAGCGGTTGCCGAACTCGCTGCGTTGCTGGCTGCCGGTCTGAAACACGACGCCCGCTTTCTTCACTTCGTTGACGATCCAGCGGCCATCGGCGATGTTCTGCGTCAGCGGTTTCTCGCAGTAGATGTGCTTGCCGGCCCGTGCGGCGAGTACGCAGGGGATCGCGTGCCAGTGGTCCGGCGTGGCGATCACCACCGCATCGAGGCCCTTCAGATCGAGCAATTCGCGGAAGTCCGGGTAGGCTTTCACGCCCGCCCACGTGCCCGATTTCTTGCGGTCGGCATACTTCGCTTCGACAGTCTTGACCGCATTATCGAGGCGATCCTTGACGACATCGCAGACTGCCACGACTTCGACTTCCTTGCGGTTCAGGAACCCGCTGAGGTGCCCGCGGCCCATGGTGCCGACACCGATGAAGCCGAGGTTGAGCTTGGAATTTTCGGCGGCCCGCGCCGAGCGAGACAGCACGAGCGGTGCAGCCGCTGTACCGAGAAACAAACGACGAGACAGCATGGGATTAGCCTTTGGGAGAGGTCGGATTCGGAACAGCGTCTAAGATACCGCATTCGCCAGTCCGAATCGACGTAAGTCACAATTGCGGAGGCTCTAAAACCGGTTTTTTGTCATTTTCGCGTCTCAAAATGCCCGTTTTCGATCGCAAATTACCGATCTGAAAACGCCGCCTTTGCCGTATCATCGACTC
>JAYWCL010000101.1:0-10845 GCA_043780595.1 Limnoglobus sp. | reverse complement strand
ATTGCGATAATCGCAATCACGACGAGGAGTTCGATGAGCGTGAAGCCCTTGGCGAGTCGCCGAGGCCATCGCGTCATCCCAGACAGTGAAAGAGTCATAAAACCCCAGTAAAAAAGAAATGACTGTGGTGAGAAATCACCACAGTCCCGAGTATCACGACCATTCTCATGAATGTCAATAATAAATCCCACGGAATCGGGAACTTTCTCGATTAGTGCCCACGCCGGATGTCCGACGGGGGATAGCGGACCTCAATTCGGTAGACTTTCTTCACGCGGCAAACGATTTCCCACGTGGCCGGATCGACCCTCTCGGGGACTTCGACGCGGTGAATGTCGACCATCGCGTGGAAGCCGCGTTCCCAGAGGATGTCGATGACCATGCGCAGTGCCAGTGGGTCGTCGAGCAGGCACTCTTCGCTGTTGATTTGCGCGTGGCCGGACATCGCGTGGGCGTGGACGATCGGGATGATCTTGCTTTCGATCAGTTTCACGACGTTGCGGAACGTATCTTCGTGGAGTTCGACGTACTCTTCGAGCCGCGTCACGAGTTCCTGGCGGGCGTGTAAGCCCAACTTCGTCGCCACGGGAATGCTGCGAATGAGGTCGAACACTTCGGGGCTGAGTTCGAGCGAACTCTGGTACGCGAATTCTCGCAGAATGTTCCGCTGCACTTCCGGCAGGTCGCCTTCGGCATCGATGAAGTGGAAGTGGAAGATCTTTCGCAGCGACTGCAAGGCATCGAAGTTCGTTTCCTTGAACACCTTGTAACGCTTGCGGCATAGCTGTTCGTCGAAGTCCGTGACGCGCTCTTCGCGTTCCTCGCCGATGCCGGTTTCGCGCACTTGCCGGTTAAGCTCGCGGATCTGTTGCCCGCGCGATAGCTGACGCCGCACGCTGACATCTTCCGAAACGAACAGCAGGCTGATGCGGAACATCGGCTTGCGGAACGCGCGCGAAAGCTCGCTCGCACGATGCTCCACGTGGAGTTCGAGCATCGCGTTGTAGAACATTTTGAGGCATTCGACTTGCACTTTCGTACGCGGGAAGCCATCGACGATGACGCCGTCGTGATACTCCGGGTCGAGCAGTTCTTCTAAGAGCAAGCCGATCACTTCGCGGTCGCCGACCATCTGACCCGAGTTCTTGATCGCGAGCGCCGAAGGGGCCGTGAGGAGTGCGCTGATGACGACGGGCGGTGCGGTGATGTCGCGAGCCTCGGCAATGAACGAGGCATTCGTACCTTTCCCCGCACCGGGCGCGCCACCGAGCCAGATGAACTCGCGCGGGAACTTCAAGTTCTCGCGGCCAAATCGTTCTTGCAGGTCGATCCAGATCGCGGAAAAGATCAGGTGTGCGTCTTTAATTTCCAAGTCCGCGCTCGGCAGCATCGGCGGCTTGGTCGCGATCGGTTCACTCATGTCCATTCTCCGAGATGCGAAACACCGTACGCTCGTTGTACGCGAAGATGCGATTCTAGATCCACTTCTTCCAGCGGAATGCCGCGAGCGAGACGACGACGACGGTGGCCATGAGCGAGAGTGCGAACGGGTAACCGTACGCCCACTTGAGTTCGGGCATGTGCTCGAAGTTCATGCCGTAGATTCCCGCGATCAGCGTGCAAACCGCCCCGATCAGCGAAATCACCGTGAGCGCCTTCATGACTTCGTTGAGGCGATTCGACGCCGCCGCGAGGTGCGTCTGCATCAGGTCGCTGACCATTTCGCGTGCGCCTTCGATCAGTTCGGTGTATCGCACGAGGTGATCGTAGACGTTGCGATAATAGACGATTTCGTGCGATTTCACCAAATCGAACTCGCCGCGCACGAGTCGTGCCAGCACTTCGCGTTCGAGGATTAGCGTCTTGCGGAGGAACACGACTTGCCGCTTCAACCGCAATAGCGTCTTGAGAATCTGCGGTGAAGGCTTCGCGAAAAGCTTGATTTCGATGCGGTCGAGTTGTTCGCCGAACCGTTCGACGACGGGGGCGTATTCGTCGACCATTTCATCGAGAACGAGGTGGAAGAGATAATCGGGTCCGCGTCCCGTCGTTTCGGCACGGCGATCCACATAACCACGCACTTGGTTGACGCACGGGAGTTCGTCGTAATGGTGCGTAATCAGGATGTTGTGCGTGAGGATGCCGTTGAGTTGCGGGCGAATCCAGTTGGAACGTATCCTGCGTTTCTTCGCTTCGTTGCTCTCGGTCACCTCGGCAGCGGTCGGCTTGTCGGGATTGCAAACTTCCATCGGCAGCGGATTCGCGACGACGTAAAGATACGTCGGGAATTCCTCGGCCTTCGGCAGGTGTGCCATGCCATCTTCGAGGCGTCGCGGTCGGGTGATGTCTTCGAGTGTGAGCGGGTGAACGGGCAGGAAATCGCGAAAAACCTGGGCTTCTTCTTCGGGTGTCGGGTTCTCGAGATCGATCCAGATGATCGTGCCATCGGGAATTTCGGACGAATATTTCGGTAGCACGGAAGGCAAAGCACAACTGACCGTATCCGTCGCGGAATCCCAATGGTAGTAGCGAATCATGGAAACTACTTCGTGTTGGAGAACGTACCGCCGGAGCTTTCGGAGCCGCTGACCTGACCGGTTTTCGTGTTGTACACGAGTGGGTTCCCGCTCTTGTAGTCCTTCTCGCGACCGACGCCGGTTTGACGCTTATAGAGTGTCGCTTGTCCGTCGCCGTAGCCTTCCAGGATCACTTGGCTGCCGTCGTACTTGATGATGTGGCCGAGGCCGTAGTATTCGTCGGTGCGAACCCGTGCGTCGCCCTCGGCGATCATTTTCTGCTCGCCTTGCGCACCGGCTTTGTCCTTGTACGATGTGGCCGCAAGTGTGTCGGTGCATTGCAGCACCACGGTCTTCGGCGGCACGTTGTGCGCCTCGATCTTCAAATTGATATTGTCCGTGGGCAGGTTGAACACGACGATCGATTCGCGGAACACCGCCTTCTGGAAAATCGACTTGCGATCTTCGATGTCCAGCCGCCCCGCGAACTGCACGATGGTCAATTTCAGTTCTTCCTCTTTCGGCTTCGTCGGCGCAGGTGCAGGTGGCGTGACAGTGGGTTGCGGTTGGTCGTCCTTCGCGGACATTTGCAGGCCGCGCGTCTCGCCTGGCCCCGTGGCCAAGATCAAACTGCGATCGTCCTTTACGCGAACTTCGAGCAATCGTGCCTTGATTCGCTGGGCCTTCACCGTCTTGCCGCTCCGCGACTCGAAAGTTTCGTCGACGTAATACACATCTCCCTCTGGGCGGGGTTTGCCCAGCACGGCCTCGGCATCTTCGGGGATCGGCTCGCAGATCACTCGCTCGATTTTCGGGTCGTCGGGGTTCGGTGCGTTCGGCGTCGTCGGCTTCGCTCGCGGTTTCGCGGGAGTGGTTTGTCGCATCTGGTTGAAGTAAATCGGACGGTCGAAACCGACGTCGAGATGGTGGCAAAGCACGTACGAACGCGACCACGTTTGCTCGACAGCGATGGCACCCGGTTGCGGTTTCGCGGGTACTTTCGACGGCGGTTGCTGCACCGCTTGCACCAGCCCCGTGAACTCGGCGAAGCGTCGCTCGCCGCGGAAGTTCATGCGTTCCTGCCAAAGCACAGTGAGGTCCGAGCGCTCGGTGATTGCCGCGCCGCTAAGGTCGCTCGAACTCGGCATCTTCAACCAGCCCTTGCCCTTCACAGCCACCGAGTTGTTCGGCTGATCGATGACGACATCCGGCCCCGCGATCTTAATATCCTCGAAGTGAACCTCCGCGAGCAGATCTTGCGTGCCGACCACCTTCATCACGTGGCCGTTCACCCAGTGGTTCATCGTCAGATGCGCACCGGTAATCAGCAAGCCGTTCGGTTGCTTGGCCGGGTCGATCGGGTCTTGTTTCACCACAACGCGGCCATCGCAGATCGCGCTTTCGAGTTCGTACTGGACAGCATCCGCTTTCGCGGGGGGCATACCCTTCACGGCGGGCCGGGGTTCGGCAGGGTAGCGCATCACCCACACTTCGATCGAGCGTGCCGAGAGATCCATCGGCTTGGGCTTCGGCGGCAGCTGTTCGATCTTGGCCGTGGGATCGACGAACGGCGGAATAAACGGCCCCGGCGTCGCCAATGGTATCATCGCGGCGATCAATTCTGGCTTCTTTTGTAGCGGTGTCGTCGGTTTGCTTACCGTTTGCACGGCCGGTGTGTTCGGCACCGGTCGAACGGGCTTCGGTACGTCTTTGAACCACGTCATGAAGTGGTCGGTGTCGCGGATGTTCGTGTCTGCCGAGCGGCCGTTGACGTGGCCGATGCCTTGCAAACGCGAAGGTCGTGCGGGTGTATTACTGGCTTCTTTGCCGGGTGCGGGCTGTTCGAGCCAGAGCCTCAGCGTATCGGCACGCAGGTCGAAACCGCTCTTCGGGTCGGCGAACGAGGCATCGCCGGCGAAGGTGAGCAAGTCGACTTCCTTCGTGCCAATTTTGTCGACGGTTTGCGTCAGCGAATCGCGCCAGATTGCGGTGAGGGTCGTCGTTTTCGTTTCTTCGTCGAACATGTCGATCTTGCCGGGACCGAGCACTTCGATGCGGGTCGTCTTTTTGATTTTCGCAGTCGCCGGTGGGTCGTACGTCTCGAGCAACAGCCGACCGATTTGACCCGCACGACCGGCTTCGAGGCGGTTGCGTTGGCGGACGGCAATCAGCGGCGAACCGGAAAGGATCGTTCGCGTCAGGAATTTCTTCGGGTCGTTTTCGTAAATGATCGACTGGCACTGGGCTTGCATCTGATCGCTCTCGGCGGCCAGATACACGCTCGTTCCCGTGGCCCGCAGCGTCTTGAACGCGGGGCCGTTCGACTTCGGTTGTGCGGTTGCGGGCGACAACAGCGCCGTCTGAAATTCGATCTCGAGTACCTGGCAAATCAGGTGATCCTTCGTGCCCGAGACGTTGATCCGCGTGACTTCGACGTTGTTCGGCACGAGCGGGTTCGAGATGGCGGCAGCGTCGAATCGGGCCTCGTTCTTTTCCCAATCGAAGCGGAACGGTCCGAGCGTGCGAATGCGAACCAGCGCCTTCTCGTGGATGCGATTCGAGATCGCCACGCCATCCGATATGCCACCCATGATCGCCATCATCGCGGCGGGTGGATCTTCGACGACAACGGCTTTTTTGCCGGGTGCAGCCGCTGCCGGTTCGGGTGACGAAGTACCGGGGAAGCCCGATTTGCCATCGGTCCACAGGCTGAAGATGACATTCTCCGAAAGCGTCATTTCGCGAACACCCTGGAAGCCGAGTTCTTTCGTCGGCTTCACGTTCGGTGCCAAGGCCACGGGCGGCCCGGTCTTCGGCTTCTTCAGATAAATCTTCATCCCGTCTGCGGTGATCGTCGGCGGCGGCGTGTGCAGCCCGAACGCCATGTCGGCGATCGTCTGGGTGCGGAAATCTTCATCGGCGGCAACCGACACGGTCGGCAGACTACTGCCGCGAATCGGTCGCGGCAGGTTCTCCCGGTTGACAATTTCCACGCTGGCCGATGTCCAGATGTTCGGCCCGTTCGTGTTCGCCTGATCGGGGTGATCGTGCGTGCGATAAAACACGGGGCCGGGCGTCTTGAACACGAACGCACGGTTCGCGTCGGCGGATCGCTGATTATTCGTAATGTGTACGCGACCATTGCGCGGATCGGTGCGGGCGGTGAACGGGTCGGGTGCCGTACGCAGTTCCATTCCGACGATCTTCGCCTTGCCGGTCAGCATTTCGCGTTCGGAACCGATGATCTTGTCGAGTTCGAGAATCGCCTCGTCGGCATGGAGTGTCGTGATCTCGGTCACTTCGCCCGGCACTCGTTCGTGCGGTAATCGCGGCTTCGCGAACATGGCCAAACTGAAGGGTGCGAACCGAACGAACTTGCTCGGTTCGTTGCCGAGATCGGGCCGCCCCGCCGCGAAGACGATGCCATCTTCGCGCATCTCGATTCGGGTCGGGTAAGCCGATTGCACTTCCGGGCAGTTCGAACCGAACGCTTCTTTTAGGCGGGTAACGGTCGGCGATTCGCGGTCGCGCAGTGGCGGTGCGGGGCCATCGCGCGGTTCGAGTAATGCAGTGGGCAGTTGTGGGAGGCCATCGACGTTACCGAGAAATTGCGCGTAGACGAGGTAAATCGCCCCGAAGGCAATCAGCCCAAGTAACAGGAGTAAAATCCGTCGCGGCGTCCACACGATCCGTTTCCCCCGGTCAATCCGCCCGCCGATGCCGCAGTACGACATCCGCCCAACGTCCTTGCAGCCCCATCAGCCACTCGATCGCTTCGCGAACCGCCCCATGCCCGCCTGGCTTCGCCGTCACGTAGTGGGCCACATCGCAAACTTCACCGCACGCATCCGCCACGGCCACGGCCAACCCGCTGCGGAGCAAAATAGGCACATCGGCCAAATCATCGCCGATGCTGCACACTTCTTCGGGCCGACACCCCGTGCGTACCAGCAGTTCATCCCACGCGGGCCGTTTATCCGAACGACCCTGCAAAACCGTGTCGATTCCGAGTTCGTTCGCACGTCGTTCGACCGCAACCGACGTACGCCCCGATAGAATTGCCACGCGATTACCGTTCTCCTGCCAAAACTTCAACCCCGATCCGTCGCGAACGTGAAACCGCTTGATCTCGGCCCCATCGTCGGAATATGCGATGCTGCCATCGGTGAGGACGCCATCGACGTCGAGCAACAGCAAACGGATTTTCGCAGCACGTAACACGAGTTCCGTTCTGGGGAGAGCAATAGGCACGGCGACCTCGCTGGCGATTTTGGGTAGCAGGAAAGTGGTTTCGTCACTTTCCACCCACCCCTCCGCGAACTCACTCCCGAATTGCGGAATGAACATGACACACCAACGACTTACGTCCGTTTTTGGTCGAAATACAATCGCGCCGGAACCACTCTTCTGCGGTCTTTTTCGGCAAAACTGCGACCAGGCTGTGAACCACACCCATGTGGTAACTTCAATCTTACGGTGCTGGTCGCTCGAACAATCGCAGAGCGGGCCGCGAACTCGTTGCCGAACCGCGTTCGATGCCGATCAAATCGGTTATGTCGAGCATACCGATCGGGCGATTCTCCGCATCGACGACGGGGACTTCGCTCACTTTGCGGTTCCGCATCAGTTCGATGGCGTCGATCAGTTTCGCGTGCGTCCGGATCGAGATTGGCGTTTTCGTCATCACTTCGGAAATCGGCCGATCGAACGCGCCATCGCTGTTTCGCTCGAAGAGTTTCGCCAAATCGCTGTCGGTGAAGATGCCGACGATCCGCGAATCGCCATCGACGAGGATGATCGCGCCCGTACGGCGTCCTTCGTGCTTTCCCCGCGCGAATACGGCACGTACGCTCTCCGACATCGGCGCGATCCGCAGTTCGTCGCCGCAACGCATGTACGGCTCGACTGTGGCGAGTTTCCGCCCCAGGCTGCCTGCCGGGTGAACGCGGGCGAAATCGTTGACGGTGAAGCCGCGAAGCTCGGACAGCGTGAACGCGATCGCGTCGCCGAGCGCAATCATCACCGTCGTGCTGGTACTCGGAGCGAGGGAATTCGGGCACGCTTCCGCCACGGGTCCGTAGACAATCGCCGCATCGGAGTTGGCCGCAAGCGAACTGGCGGCATTCCCCGTGACCGCAACGACGGCGCTCGCCAGTGGCCGCAAGTTCGGCAACAACCGCAATAATTCTTCGCTTTCCCCGCTATGCGAAAGCAGCAGCGCCACGTCGTCCGGCGCGACCATGCCGAGGTCACCGTGGACGGCACGGGTGACATCGAGCGCGTAGGCACGGGTGCCCGTCGAGTTCAGCGTGGAGACGATTTTCTGCCCGACATCGGCCGATTTGCCGACGCCCGTCACTGCCAGGCGGCCCCGACACGCGAGCAAGATCGCAATCACCTGCTCGAATCCCGGCCCGATGCGATCGGCGACGAGGCGCAGCGCCTCGGCTTCCGCCAGTAGCACCTGCCGGCCAAACTCCGCTCGATCGAACGTCACTCCGCGAACCGGAGCCAGCGCAGCCATGCGCAAATCCTCAACGTGAGGGGAAAATTCCCATCCCCACGTATACAAAAGCATCGACCCTCGCTGCAACCCGAACCTTCGCAAAACAAATCGACCGTCCGCGTCGCGTTTTGGTAATATCTCGCTTAGGCTATTCACTCTCCGAAACGATTTCTGCAGGATCACTCATGCCTTCGACGACGAACATCACCAGTATGCTCAAGGAAACGCGGGTGTTCCCCCCATCTGCCGATTTCGTCGCGCATTCTCACATCGACGCCGCCGAACGCGAACGACTGGCAAAGTGGGCCGAAACCGACCCCGATGCCTTCTGGACCGAACAGGCGAAGTCGCTGCGTTGGTCTGCACCGTGGACGCAAGTTCTCGACTGGTCGAACGCCCCGTTCGCGAAGTGGTTCGTCGGTGGCACCTTGAATGTCAGCGATAACTGCCTCGATCGGCACCTCACCGGTGCGAGCAAAAACAAGGCGGCGATCATCTGGGAAGGCGAACCCGGCGACTCGCGGACGCTGACCTACCAGCAACTGCACCACGAAGTCTGCAAGTTCGCGAACGGCCTAAAAAACCTCGGCGTGCAGAAGGGCGACCGCGTCACGATCTACATGCCGATGATCCCCGAAGCCGCTATCGCGATGCTCGCTTGTGCGCGAATTGGGGCAGTGCATTCGGTCGTGTTCGGCGGTTTCTCGGCGGATGCCGTCGCCGACCGCAACAACGATGCGCAAGCGAAAGTCATCATCACCGCCGATCACGGCTGGCGGCGCGGCAAGATGATACCGCTCAAGCAGAACGTCGATATCGCACTCGAAAAATCGCCGAGCGTGAAGACGTGCATCGTCTTCGATCGCTGCCATCAGTCGGTTCACATGAAGCCGGGCCGCGACCTATGGTGGCACGATGTGATGTCCGATTCCTCCGCAAACTGCCCCGCCGAACCGATGGACAGCGAACACCCGTTGTTCATTCTTTACACGTCGGGAAGTACCGGCAAACCGAAGGGCGTGCTGCATACCACCGGCGGCTACCTCCTCGGCGTTTCGCTGACGCACAAGTGGGTGTTCGACGTTCGCGATGACGACGTTTACTGGTGTACCGCCGATGTCGGCTGGGTGACGGGGCACAGTTATATCGTCTACGGTCCGCTCGCGAACGGTTCGACCATCGTCATGTACGAAGGCGCGCCGAATCATCCGCAGGAAGATCGTTTCTGGGACATCATCGAGAAGTATCGCGTCACAATCCTTTACACCGCACCCACTGCGATTCGTGCGTTCATCAAATGGGGCGATCACTGGCCGAAGAAGCACGATCTGACTTCACTGCGGTTGCTCGGCAGTGTCGGCGAGCCGATCAACCCCGAAGCGTGGATCTGGTACCACGAAGTCATCGGCGGCGGGCGTTGCCCCATCGTCGATACGTGGTGGCAAACCGAAACCGGTAGCATCATGATCGCGCCGTTACCCGGTGCGATTGCCGCGAAGCCGGGCAGCGCGACGAAGCCGTTACCGGGGATCGTCGCGGAAGTCGTAGACAAGGAAGGTAATGCGGTGCCACCGAACGCGGGCGGATTCCTCGTGGTGAAGCGCCCGTGGCCGAGCATGATGCGGACAATCTACGGCGACGACGAACGTTACAAGGCGACGTACTGGAGCAACTATCCGGGCGTGTACTTCACCGCCGACGGCGCGCGTTGCGACGACGATGGCTACATCTGGGTGATGGGCCGCGTCGACGATGTCCTTAACGTCAGCGGGCACCGCCTGAGCACGATGGAAGTCGAAAGCGCCCTCGCCAATCACCCGAGCGTCGCCGAAGCCGCCGTCGTGGGGAAACCCGATGACTTGAAAGGCGAATCGATCGCTTGCTTCGTGACGCTCAAGCAAGGCATCGAAGCAACGGACTCGCTGAAGGCCGATCTGAAGGCGCACGTCGTCAAGGAAATCGGTGCGCTCGCCCGCCCCGACGATATTAAATTCACGGAGTCGCTGCCCAAAACGCGCAGCGGCAAGATCATGCGACGGCTACTCCGCGACATCGCGGGCGGTAAAACCTCGACGCAAGATACCTCGACACTCGAAGATTACAGCGTCCTCGCAAAACTCCGCGAAGACGATGAATAAAATGTAAAAAACGCTTTCTTAACACATCGGGCAAGTCCATGGACCACGACCAACGATTCAAGGCGTTGATCCGCGAATTCTTCCCAGAGTTCATGCAATTGTTCCTGCCCACGTGGGCCGTGGAGTTCGATTTCGCATCCACAGAATGGCTCGACAAGGAAATATTGCCGGACCCGCCCGAAGGCGAACGCCACATACTCGACCTCGTCGCGAAGCTTCGCACCGTCGAGAATCTCACGTCGCGCACAACGACTACCGCCGACGAATGGCTTGCACTGGTCCACGTGGAAATCGAGGCCGAGGACCGCACGACGCGGTTGAAACCACGCCTCCCACGATATTACCATCACCTTCGCGACAAGCACCGATTGCCCGTTTTGCCGATCGTGTTGTATCTCAGCGTCGGCATGGACGGCATCGGCGAAGTCGAAGTGATCGAGTATTTCGGCTCGATGCCAGTGATGCGATTTCGCTATTTGTACATTGGGCTGAAGTCGCTCGATGCGTTAGAATATGCACGGGGAAGCAATTGGCTCGGCGTCGCATTATCGTCACTGATGAAAGCCGAACGCGATCGGTGGCCGATTCTAGTGCGTCGTCACGGCTAAGAATTGGGGTTGGTGAGTCTTGGGAATTGCGGGGATACTTCCGACACAAGGAGGATTCCCATGAACAAGAAATACGT
>JAYWCL010000100.1:0-17340 GCA_043780595.1 Limnoglobus sp. | reverse complement strand
ATGGCCATGCGAAGGACTCCAGGGGTGTCAAGGCTCATTCTATCCCGCAAATGCCGCTGAGGAGTCCAACGTGCGGATCATACGAACCGAGGTAATATCTGACGAAACAAGAGCGTATTCGCGGTCATGCACTCTCCGCGCCGAAACGGCGTATCTCTTGCGCGAGCCACTGCCAACTTTGGGGGTCAGTCAGATCGAGCACTCTCGTCTCTTCATCATCGGTATCCAGATTCAAGGTGTGCCAGTCGCCCGATTTCTTCGTGAGATCGATCTCCAGCGACGATGACCACGGTTTATGCGACCACTCGGCCAGAACCCGCCCTTCCGGAGTCGGGTACAAGTAGGGGAGGGGAGCATCATCCGCGTAAGACGAATAAAACGATTGGCTCAGCCAATCGAGTCCATCATGCGTCGGCGGTATGCCTTGGCCATCGAGCCAACCCAGCTTTAACTGCCTGAGTTCGCCGATGCGGAACGGAATATCGAGCGGATCGAGAATCGTCGCGGAATCTATTTCCGAAGACGCTCGCTTTGTATACGGTTTGGATGTCATGGCAAAGACCTCTTCGTGTTGAAGTCATTGTACGATACCGTTACGGCGTTCGGCGGAACAGGAAACTTCTCGAACGACTTTCGGCGTGTGTGATTTTTTGTGCGTACCCACACGAATGCCAGCAGTCAAAACGCAACAGTCATCGAAAGCGGACGTAAGTCGTTGGTAAGTTAAGTTGGTTCCGAAATTCGGGTGAGTCCAGGGGTGGGTGGATAGTGCGTGGAGTCATCGTTTAGCCACGACGCGCAGTCTTCGTAGCGGAGCGCGTGCGCGTCACCCACTCGCATCGTCACCACACGTTCACGCCCCGCGCTCCGCTACGCAAAGCCTGCGCGTCGCGGCTAATTCCGGAACGCCACACGTTTATTTCCCCAACAGCCAGCGTAGCACTTTGTAGTCGGTTTTGCCGGTACCCAGCACGGGGATTTTGTCGATGGGGCGGACTTCGTCGAGTCGCATGATGCCTCGGAAACCTTCCTTTTGCAGCAGTGCGTTCGCGTCTTTGATCGAAATCGTTTCCGTGGAAAACAGCACGATGAGGCGGCCGTTGGGGAGTTCGATGCCTTCGACCGCCACGCGCGGGCCTTCGTCGGTCGGCGGGAAGATTTTGCTGAATGGTTCTTCGAGCGAGGGCAACGAGATCATCTCTCCGCCCGCTTTCACGAAGCGTTTGAGTCGCCCGTGGAAGACGATGTAGCCATCGTCGTCGAGTGCAGCGAGATCGCCGGTGATGTACCAGCGTTTGCCGTTGAGTTCGCGGAACGGTTGCTCGCCAGTGTGGCCAATGTAACCGGGAAACACCGTCGGCCCACTCACGAGCAACACGCCCATCTGGTTCGGCCCGAGTGGCTGTTCGGTTTCCAAATCGACCGCGATCACTTCGACGCCGGGGAGCGGTTTGCCGATGGTGCCACGCTTCACTTTCACGACGGGATTCACCGACACGCACGGCGAACATTCGGTGACGCCGTAGCCTTCGAGTACCGTCGCGTTCGGGGCGAGTTGCTTCACGCGGTCGAAAATATCGTCCGCACATTTCTCCGCACCAACGACAATTAGACGCAGCGAATCGAGGTCGCCCGGCTTACTGCGATTGAGAATGAAATTGACGAACGTCGGCGTGCCGATCAGGATCGTCGGCCGATACGCCGCCGTCTTGCGAACGAGCGATGAGGCATCGGTCGGGTCGGGGTGGTGAACGACTTTTGCACCCGCGAGCACGGGGAACAATCCGGCGATGGTCAGCCCGAAACTGTGGAACATCGGCAAGAAGCCGAGCACCGAATCGGCCCGCGTCAGTTGTTGTGGCGGGGTGGCACCGCGCTGGTCGGCGATGATATTCCGGTGCGTCAGGGGCACCGCCTTCGGTGCCTTCTCGGACCCCGAAGTGAACAGCACGACGGCGGGCCGGTCGGGGTCGGTCGATAGCCCGGAAAGCTGTTGCGATTTGACGATGCCCGACAGAAACCGCACTGCGAGTAGCCGCCGTAACAGTTCGAGTTTCCCCATGCCTGCGCGGACATCTTCCAGGAAAACATACTCGGTGCCGGGGACGACGATTTGCGTGCGGTCGATGAACCGCTTCGATGTCACCACCCGTTGCAGTTTCATCAGTTGCGCGGCATGTTCGAGGTTCGCCGGGCCGGTCGTCCAGTTCAGCACAACGGGCAGTTTCCCGGCGAAGTGCAGTGCAAAAAATGCGACGTCGGCGGCCACCGATGCGGGCAGCAGCAACCCGACGTTTTCGCCGGGGAGTTCGCGAAAGCGGGCGGCCATCGCGGTGGCACCGACGAGCAGTTTTTCGTACGTCACCGCACCCGCAATATCATCCGCCGCACAGACTTCGCGGCGGTTGCGAATCGCGCGATTCAAGAACGCCTCGGGCAGCGTTTCGCCCAATATTTCCAGTGGCTTAACGTCCGATGGCGGCAGGAACCACGCCTTCGGTGCGGGCTTCGGCGGGCCGGAATCGAGTAGCCCCTCGGCGAGCGCCCAGAGTTGCCCCACGGTCGTCGGCACGACATCGCTGCTGAACCCCGAATGCTGTTCGACTTGCAGTGCCGCGTCCATGCTTTCGAGGCTATCCAAACCGAGTTGCGCGAACGTCGTGCCCGCCTGATTTTCCTCATCGCTCAGCGGTCGTTTCAGCCGTTCGCCGATGGCGGTGGCAACGAGTTCCTTCGTTGCCGGTTTGATCTTCGACAGATCGAGATCGGTACCGATGCCGAGTGGCGGCGGCGGGAACTCCAGTTCGCGTTCGCCGAACAGGAAGTGATACGGCACGAAGCTCGGTTTCTCGCCGCCATCGGAGTTGTACCACGCCTCGAGCCAGGGGTTGAGCTTCTCGCGCGTCGGCTCGGGGCGGTCGGCGGCGACGAACGATTCGAGTTGCATCGTCACCTTGCGGCGCGGTGCGAAGAACAACAAGTTCGCGAGTAACAACCGCGCACCGACAAATAGCCGCGAGATCAGCCGGGGTTTGACGCCGTACGCCCAACTGAACGAGCTGCCGAACAATCCGCGCGTGCGGATGAGGACGACCGTCGTGGCGGGTAACGCCGTCAGCACATCGGAGGCAGTGCGGGCGGCCCCGACATAATCTTTGCCGTTGCGGCTCAGCGTGCCGGTTGGCCACAAGATGACGTTGTCGCCCGCTTTCAGCGCGTCGATCACTTGTTGTACCGACTGCTCCGCACGCAGTCGCGCCTCGGCACTCGCCTTCTCGGTTTCGGGGACTTTGATCGCACGCAGAAACCACGCGAGCGGGGCCAATACCGGCGATTCAAAGTTCGTTTCGAGCAGCATCGGCCGCATTCGGAATCGCATCCACAAATGGGCGATGGCGTTCGGCGGATCGATATACGCGGGGTGGTTCGGCAGAATCAGATACGGCCCCGGTTTCTGCAACACCGCCTCCGTGCCAACCACGCGAACGCGATACCGCAACGACAGTAAACCGCGGGCCACGAGGATCAGGAACCAGCAGATCGTTTGCAGCATATTCGCGTACCTCGTGAAAGTCTCTTATCTGCATTCTCGTAAATGCGGGGCCACTTTCTACGATCTTCTGCGGATTGGATGCGAACCATTCTGCTCGTTCACTTATTTCTTCCCGGCTTGCCATCTCGGTTCCCACTCGGGTAGCGGCGTGCGTGCCGACTTCAGATAGGTGCCGATCTTCTCGGCGATTTCGGGTTGTTCCTTCGCCACGTTCGCTTTCTCGCCGAGGTCGTTCGTCACGTCGTAAAGCACGATCGGTTCGTTCGGCCCGCCACTGCGGATGCCCTTCCAGCGGCTTTGGTAAAGTGCCGCCTGTTTGAACCCGCCTTCGTGGAACTCCCAATACAGGAATTCGTGCGACTTCTGCGTATCCGCCTTGCCCAGCAATGTAGGTACGAAGCTGATCGAGTCGTTCGGCATCGGTGGTTTGGCCCCTGCGAGTTCGGCGGCGGTCGCCATCCAGTCGCCGAAATAGGCGACGTGCGAACTGGTACTCGGTTGGATTTTCCCCGGCCACCACGCGATGCACGGTACGCGGATGCCGCCATCGGTGAGGCTGCGTTTAATGCCATTCAGTGGGCCGGACGGTTGAAATCGAGTTAAATCGTGGCCGCTTTCCTTGTGCGGGCCGTTGTCGCTGGTGAAGATCACGAGCGTGTTTTCCGCGATGCCTAACCTGCGCAGTTCTGCGAGCAATTTACCCACCGATGCATCGAGCCGCGCGATCATCGCGGCATGGCCCTTATCGGGGTTCGGCCAATCTTTGTTCGCGAATTCGCCGTAATCGGGCACGTGTGCGCCGTCTTTTAGCACCCGTGCGCGTTCGCCGTTCGAGTGCGGCGTAACGAGGCTCCAGTACAGGAAAAACGGCTTCGTACGCTTCTCGGCAACGAATTTCAACGCCTCATCGGTGAAGAGATCGTCGGCAAATACTTTGGCTTCCGTCGCGTAACCGCCACCCGCATCGCCGACGGGCGTAACGACGTTCGGCAGTGGTTTCCGCGTCTCGTTGTCCCATAGATAATCCGGGAAATGATTGTGCGCGTGCGTTTGGTTCAGATATCCGAAGAAGCGGTCGAAGCCTTGTTTTCGCGGCAATCCCGTCTCCGCCACGCCGATGTCGCCGAGGCCCCATTTGCCGAACAGTGCCGTCTGATACCCGGCTTGTTGCAGCACTTTGGCCACAGTCACATCGTCCGCACGTAAGGCTTGCGCAGCAGGGTTCGTCTTTCCCGAGTTGCCCCGTACCCGCGTGTGGCCGTGGTGCAACCCCGTCATCAGCACGCTTCGCGATGGCGCACAAACGGTGGCCCCCGCGTAGAACTGCGTGAACCGGATGCCGTCTTTCGCCATGCGGTCGAGGTGCGGCGTCGGGATCACCTTCTGGCCGTAACAGCCGAGTTCGCCGTAGCCGAGATCGTCCGCCAAGATCCAAATCAGGTTCGGCTTCTCCGCCGCAGGAATGCTCGTAACGAATGATCCCAGAAGAATCGCGATGAGAATACGCATCGGTCACCATATGAGAGAGTATCAATCGACGTAAGTCACAATTCCGGAGCCTCAAAAACCATTTTTTGGGGTCATTTTCGGTTTTTGGCGACCCCAAAATGGCACTTTTCGATCGCAAATCGCCGGGCGGTTTGCGGTATCTTACACTCGCATCGTGGGTTATGTCGAGGCACTCGATTTCACATCAGCCGAAACTATTGGTCGTTTTGCGACCGTTTTGCGTCACTATGCGACACTTCTATGTCATTTTGCGACAATTCTATGTCATTTCGCGACACTTTTGCGTCACTTTGCGCAAGTCGCGAATTCCCACTTACGTCGGATCGCCTGCGATTTTTTGACTTCGCGCATTCGTGTGGGTGAAGCCGAATCGGATTCGTTTCGTCGCGCCACGGAGGCTTTGCGTAGCGAATCGCGGGGGATGTCGAAAACGGAAAGGAAAATGGTAGCGACCGTCGCTGGGGTGGTTAGAATGTGCGGAAGCGAAGTCGAGGTCGATTGAAACTCCAGAGTCGCTGCGGCTTCGCAGACGAGCGGTTTCGCACAACTGGAATCGATGCGTAGCGATCCGCGAATGAACGCCGCGGCCCGCAAGCAAGGTCTTCGTGGGATCGCAACGCATAGATTCTTTTGCGTTCGGCGGGCAGAGGGCAACTCGGCTCCGTTCTCGCTGCCCCTTCGCAGGAAAGAAAGTCTCCGGAGACTATCGACTGGTGGATGGGACGTGACTTTGGACGTACGCAACGACAACGTGCGAGAGTATCCTATGTTAGAGTCAGTGGATCAACTGCCCGTGCAAGACTTGGAATACTGGCGGGACTTGGTTGAGAACGTCAATGATCTCATCCAAAGCGTCCGGCCCGACGGCTCGTTACTTTACGTGAACCGTGCCTGGTGCGAGACGCTGGGCTACAGTCGCGAAGAAGCCGCCCGGCTCTCCGCGTTCGATGTCATTCACCCCGGCAGCAGAGGCCATTGTGAGGCCATCTTTCGCCGCGTGATGGCGGGCGAGAGGGTCGATCACGTTGAGACCACCTTCGTCACCAAGGACGGCCGGGCCGTGGTGATGGAGGTGAGCACCAATTGCCTCTTCCAGGACGGCCAACCCGTAGCGACGCGGACCATCTTGCGCGACATCACCGAGCGCAAGCGGGCCGAGGCGGAACTGCGACTTCGCGAGGAACGCTACCGGTCCCTGGTCACGGCCTTGGAGGACATGGTCTGGAACACCGGACACCGGAAGGGTGGATATGAGCGACTCATCATCGACTGGCCGTATGTGCGAGCGTGGAGATCGAACCAGTGCTCCCAACGTGCCGAACTACACCCTTTCGAAAAAGCTCGGCCAGGGCGGCATGGGCGAAGTCTTCCTGGCTCGCCACGACGGCACCGATGAACAGGTGGCCATCAAGTTCTTGTTGCTCCCCGAGAGGTCGAGTGAACCGGAACTCCGGCTGCGGTTCGACCGTGAGACGGGCCTGCTCGCCCAACTCAACTATCCCAACATTATTCGCGTACTCGACCATGGGGTCGCGGACGGGCGGCCGTATCTGGTGATGGAATACATGTCCGGCGGCACTCTGCGCGGCTGGATGACGCCGGGCCAACCCTTGTCTGTGTCCAAGGTTCGGCACGTCGTTACCGGCGTGATCCAGGCCCTCACGGCGTTGGAGGAGCGACAGATCGTCCATCGCGATCTGAAACCCGAAAACGTGCTGTTGGACGCCGACGGCCAGGTCAAGGTCACGGACTTTGGGATATCGGCGGCCGTGACCGAAGTCGGCCAGGTGACGAGTACGGCCCAGATACTCGGAACGCTCGACTACATAGCGCCCGAACAACGCACTCGGCTCGACGTGGATACCCGAGCCGACCAGTACTCGCTGGCCGTCATGGTCTACGAATTGCTGACGGGAAAACGGCCGGTCGGGAACTACAAGCCGCCTTCGCTGCTCAACCGGCAACTTCATCCGGCCGTGGATACCACACTGTCGAGGGCACTGAACGAGGACCCCGACGACCGCTTTGGAAGCGTTTCGGCCTTCGCCGAATCATTCGACCTGGCGCTACAGCGCCGACCCCGACCCTGGCTTCGTCCCGCAGCCAGGGCGGCAGGCATCCTTCTGATCGCCAGCCTCAGTGTCGGAGCCTTGGTTGCCTGGAAGAAGGGGCAGGATGGGCCCGCTTCGACGACCGGTAACCCGTCCGATCCAGTTCCGCCAGTGGAGCCGATCGTTCTGCTGGCGGAGCGCGCCGTCAAAACCAATTACTTCATCGAGCGCGGTGACTCGCATCTGGCGGCTGGGCGAGACCGCGAAGCCGAGTCGTGCTACACGGAGGCGATCCGGCTCAGCCCGCGCGAGCCGCCGGCGTATCTGAAACGCGCGTATGTCTACAAGAAGAAAGTGCTGTACCAGAAAGCCCTGGACGATTTGCAGGTGGCAGTCGATCTGGACGCGACTCGGGTTGAGGCCTGGACCGGTCGGGGGTCGATCTACGTACAACTCGAGGATTACGCACGCGCCATTCCGGAGTTGGACAGGGCCCTTGCGCTGAACCCGCAGTCGGCGGAGACATTGGCGTGGCGCGGTCGGGCCCGTTACAAGCTCGGCCAGGAGGATCTCGCTCGTCAGGATCTGGACACGTCGGCGAAGCTCGACGGTAATCTCGGGATCGCGTACCAGTTTCGAGCGCTGATGCATCTGGCGGCCAAGAACTACGCGCAAGCTCGAAAGGACCTGGAAGACGCGACCCGTTGCATGCCGGACAATCCGCACGCCCATGCGAAGCTGTCCGATCTCCTGGCCCAGTGCCCCGATGCGGAACTTAGGGATCGGCCGCGCGCGATCCTGCATGCCCGCAAAGCGTGCGAGCTGACCCAGTGGCAAGGTTGGGACGAACTTCGTTATTTAGCCAAGGCGTTCGCGGCTGCCGACGATCTGTCCGCAGCCATCCAGTGGTGTGAGAAATCGCTCGCGTTGACCCCGGAACTCAATCGCAGTATGGTGCAGACCCAACTGGCCGGTTACCGAAAACGCCACGCCGCCGAAAAGAGGTCACCATGAACCCCGACCAAGAGCAACAAATCGGCCGAGCCATTTTCCGCGAATCCAACGACGCCTTCCTCATCGTGCAACCCGCCGATCTCCGGGTGGTGGAGGCCAACCCTGCACTCCAACGGCTGACAGGGTTCCGTCGCAAGCAAGTCATCGGCATGGTGCTTGCCGATGTCCTCGAGACGGAAATTCCCAAATGCCTGGAGGATGTCATTCGGGCCTGTCAGACGACCTCGTGTCTCACGGCGCGTGACGGCTATTTCCTCAAGACCCAGAACGGCAGTTCCGTGCCGGTCCATGTGACCGTCAGCCGGATTCACCTCGAACCGGAACCGCTGGCCCTTCTCGTCATCCGCGACATTACGGACCGCAGCCGGGCCGAACGACGGGAACAGACTCGCCGGGACATCCTGGAGCAGGTCGCCAAAGGACAGCGGCTCCCGGCGATTCTGGAGTCGATTGTGGCGTTCGTGGAACGGGAGTCACCAGAGTCGCGTTGTTCGATTCTGCTGCTCGACAAGTCGCGCCGTCATCTCCTTCACGGGGCCGCACCGCGTTTGCCGGACTTCTACAACCAGGCGATCCACGGCCTGGAGATTGGCCCAACGGTTGGTTCCTGTGGCACGGCGGTCTTCACGAACCAGCGCGTCATCGTCGAGGACATCGAAACACATCCCTACTGGACTCCCTACCGCGACCTGGCCCGACGCGCCGGGCTGCGCTCGTGCTGGTCCGATCCGATCGTGTCCTCCTCCGGCGAAGTGGTGGGCACGTTCGGGGTCTACCACGCGAAGCCTCAGACGCCGACCGAGGACGAACTCGAGGCCATTGCTCTTTCGACTCATTTGGCCGGCATCGCCATCGAGCGGATGCGAGCCGAGGAAGCGCTGCGCGACTCGCAGCACATGCTCCGGATGATCCTGGACAACGTCCCGCAAGGGATATTCTGGAAGGACCGCCAGTCACGGTATCTGGGGTGCAATCGCGTGGTCGCTCGTGCCTTTGGACTCGAAGTCTCCGAGGAGATTATCGGCAAAGACGATCACCACCTCCTGGGACTGACGCGCGAGCAGGCGGACTTCTTCGTCTCCAAGGACCGCCAGGTGATGAGTTCCAATGCGCCGGAGCTTGGCATCATTGAGCCGGCGACGCTGGCCGACGGCACTTCCATCTGGGTCGAGACGAACAAGATTCCCATGCACGATGCCGCGGGGCAAGTCGTCGGCATCCTGGGAACCTGTCAGGACATCACCGAGCGCAAGCAGGCGGAGGAGCTGTTGCGCCAGTCCAACGCCCAGCTGGAAGCCATCATGCGCGTCCAGCAACAGTTTCTTATCGGAGCCGATCCCCGACAATCCTTCGATCAGATGCTGGCCTACCTGCTGGAGACGACGGCGAGTGAGTATGGGTTTATCGGCGAAGTGCTTCGGTCGGCCGATGGCCAGCCGTATCTGAAGACCCATGCCATCACGAACATTAGCTGGAATGAGCAAACGCGTGCCTTTTACGAGCAGAATGCCCCGACCGGACTGGAATTCCACAACCTCCAGACCCTTTTCGGCGCCGTCATCACCACCGGAGCGCCGGTCATTGCCAACGACCCCGCCAGCGACGTCCGCCGGGGAGGTCTCCCCCCCGATCATCCGGCGCTGCGGGCGTTTTTGGGGTTGCCTTTCTTTTCCGGCGAGAAACTGATCGGCATGGTCGGCGTCTCCAACCGTCCCGGAGGCTACGACGAGAGAATCGTTCACACCCTGGCCCCAATCCTGGCGACCTGCTGCAGCCTGGTACAGGCATTCCGTAGCGAACGGCAGCGCAAACAAGCCGAGGAGGATATCCGCCAGCTCGAAGCCCAGATTCAGCACGCGCAAAAGCTGGAAAGCCTCGGCGTCCTGGCTGGCGGCATCGCGCATGACTTCAACAATCTGCTGACCAGCATCCTGGGCTATGCCAGCCTGGCCTTGATGCAACTGCCCGAGGAATCGCCGGCCTACCCGATGCTGCGGGAGATCGAGAGGGGGGGCTGGCGCGCCGCGGAGTTGACTCAGCAGATGCTGGCCTACTCGGGCCGCGGCAAGTTCGTGATCCAAGCTCTCCGCCTGGATGCGTTGGTCCAGGAGATGACCAAGTTGCTCCGCACCGTGGTCTCCAAAAAGGCCGCCCTCAGCCTGAACCTGGAGCCGGCCACCATCGAGGGGGACGCCACGCAAATCCGCCAGGTCGTCATGAATCTGATTACCAATGCGTCCGACGCGTTGGAAGGCCACGACGGTGTCATCCGCGTGCGCACGGGGATTCGGCAGGCGGATTCGACCTTCCTCCGTACGCCGTACTTCGCCGAGGAATTGCCCGCCGGCGCTTACGCCTACGTCGAGGTCGAGGACAGCGGTTGCGGCATGACCGAGGCAACGCTGGCCCGCATCTTCGACCCCTTCTTCACCACCAAGTTCACTGGCCGTGGCCTAGGCATGGCGGCCGTGCTCGGCATCGTCAAAGGCCACCGGGGCACCATCAAGGTGGACAGCACGCCGGGCCAGGGGACCGTGTTTCAGGTTCTGTTGCCGTGCTTCACGGGAGCGCCCACCGAGGGTGTCGTCGCCGGTCCCGGAGTTTCGACTTGGAGGAGACAAGGTACGGTCTTGGTCGTGGACGACGAAGCGAGCATTCGTACTCTCAGCCGCCGCGTCCTGGAAAGGGTCGGATTTCAAGTTCGCGAAGCAGGCGACGGGCGCGAGGGACTGGATCTCTTTGGCCGACACCGCCAGGAGATCGTTGCCGTACTCCTGGATCTGACCATGCCGCGCATGGACGGGATGGAGACCTTGGTCGAGATGCGTCGGCTCGACCCAAATGTGCCGGTAGTGGTGATGAGCGGCTACAGTGAGTCGGAAACCTTGATGCGTTTCGCGGGAATGGGTGCGAATGGCTTTATCCAGAAGCCGTTTCACCCGCGCGACCTGGTTACGCGGGTGTGTCAATTGCTGCCATCGGCAGTGACCACGGATGGTCGATGATCACGGCTTCCTGACCCAGATAATCAAAAGTGGCATTCGGCGGGGGAGTCGGCACAGACACAGCTGTCCCATCGGGATCCAGACACGCACCGAGTATCTCAGGTGGGTGCCGCGGCCCGCAAGCAAGGTTTTCGTGCGGATCGCAACGCATAGATTCTTTTGCGTTCGGCGGCAGTCAGTTCTTTCAACCGGAATACGGAGTCCCAACCATGAGTGAGCCGCACGATCGGAACCGAACCATCGATAGCCCCCCGGTTCCCGCCGACTCCCTCGACTCGGGCTTGACTGCGGGGTTTGCCAAGCCGGCCGATCCACTCGCCACCACCGACCGCGTCCCCGGCTCGGACAGCACCGCGGCTTACCACCCCGCTGACCCGCCCGGTGCCGGCGCGCCCGCGCGCGACCTCCCGGCGGTGCCCGGCTACCGCGTGCTGCGCGAGATCGCCCGCGGCGGCATGGGCCGGGTTCTCGCCGCACACGACCTTACCCTCGACCGCGACGTCGCCCTCAAGATTTTGCTGCCCGGTGCCAACGCCGACCGCTTCGTCCGCGAGTCGAAGATCACGGCCCGTCTGCCGCATCCGGGCATCCCGCCGGTGCACGCCCTGGGGACGTTAGCCGACGGCTCCCCCTTCCTGGCCATGAAACTCATCGCCGGGCAAACCCTGGCCGCCGAGATGAAGACCGCCGACCGGCCGCAGTTGCTCCGTGCCTTCACACAGGTGTGTCAGGCAGTGGGCTTCGCCCACAGTCGGGGCGTCATCCACCGCGACCTGAAGCCGGACAACGTTATGGTCGGGACGTTCGGAGAAGTGCAGGTCATGGACTGGGGCCTGGCCAAGGACTTGACAAGCCGAGAAATCACGGCCGCGTCGCGTCCGTCAGAGTTGCAAACCCTTCCCAACGTCGGCGCGGACCCAAACCAAACCAGCGACTTCCACGAATCGACGGAAGACCAGACCCAGGCTGGGACGGTCATGGGCACGCCGACGTACATGGCACCCGAGCAGGCCCGCGGCGAATCGACCGACGCCCGCACCGACGTGTTCGCGTTGGGCGGCATCCTGTGCAAGATTCTAACCGGACGGCCCGCGTTCGTCGGCAAGTCCGCGCGGGAAGTGATCCGGCTGGCCAGGGCCGCCGATCTGGCCGAGGCGAACGCGAGGCTGGACAACTGCGGGGCAGACGCGGAATTGGTCGCGCTGTGCCGGGGCTGCTTGAGTCCCGATCCGACCGATCGGCCGGCGAACGGGCAGGCGGTGGCCGACGCGGCGACGGCCTATTTGAACGGCGTGCAAGAGCGACTCCAGGCCGTCGAGCGGGAACGTGCCGTCGCCGGGGCCAAAGCCATCGAGCAGCGGCGACGGCGAAAAGTCCAGGTCATCGCGGCGAGTTTGGTTCTGCTCGCACTGTTGGTGGGAATCGCCGGGACGACGATCGGGCTGCTCGACGCCCGCGAACAACGCAACTTGGCCGACGGGCGTTTCGAACAGCTCACCGTGGCGAATGCCAACACCGAGACCGAGCGAACGCGGGCCACACAGAACTTCGCCACCGCCCGCGCCCTGATCCTTGACCTGGGGACTCGGATCATTCAGATCGAGACCGGGCAAGCGAACCCGAGGCTCGCGGACCTGGCCCGGAAGCAGGCCCTGGACAAAGCCCGGGAACAGTTCGACAAGTTCCGCGAAGACCAACCCGACGACGTGACATTGCAGCGGCAAGCGGCGTCCCTCCACCGCTTTGCCGGCAACGTCTCACGGACCATGAACGACTACCCGGCCGCGATGGCCGCGTACACCGCGTCGATTCGGGTACTGGAGAATCTGACGGCCCGCTTCCCGGACCGGAGCGAATTCCGCGACGAATTGGCCATGACGCTCTCGGACCGAGCCGGGCTCGAAAAGTTGATGGGCAAGTTGAACGACGCCACCGCGACGCTGGATCGGGCGCTGCAACTCGCCGAGGGGCCGCAAGGTAACCTGTCCGATTCGTCCTACCGCCGGACCATCGGGGTGATCGTCTCCGATCAGACGCCCCTCGCCTACACGATGGGCCGGTTCGACGACGTGGTTCGATCCGCGGGCCGAAGCGTCGAACTCTTCGATCAACTGAAAACCGCCCCCGCCGACAAGAGAATTTCTGTAGACCCGCTGTACGCCGCGATGGCCGTCCACCACGTCGCGCTGGCCCGGCGCGAACTCGGTCAGACGGCGGAATCGCTGGCGGCCCACGACGACGCGGTCGCCCGGATGAAGGGGTTGGTCGGGCCGAAGGCAACGCGGGACGAACGGTATTGGGATTGTGAGGTGCGGCGGGAGCGAGCCCGAACGGCGGTCGCGGTCCCGGAACGGCGGGCCGCAGCCCTCGCAGATCTAGCCAATCTCATCCCCGCGGCGGAGAAGTTGGTCGAGGAGAACCCGCAAATCTCCTTTTACCACGAAGGGCTTGCGGCCACCCACCTGTACCGCGGCGAACTGCTTCTGGCAGACGGCCAACCGGAGCCGGCGACCGCCGAGTTGACGAAATCGCTCGCCGTGTCGCGTGCCCTCATGGAGCGGCACGGCCCTCGGTCCATGCCATTGCTCGTCCGGGGGAAGACGTTCCTGGCCCTCGGTCGGGCACGGGCCGCCGCCGGAAAGAGGGAAGAAGCCGCGGCCCACTGGCGGAACGCGGCGAAGGTGTTCGAACTGGGGCTGAGAGTCGACCCAGACAACTTCCACCACCGACGCGGGCAGGCTGACGCGGAGCGGGAATTGAGCGGGTCGACGAAGTGAATGCGGCGCGGACGCTCAGGGGACTTCTTCCAGGGTGATGACGGGAACCTGCGGCGGCGGGGTCGTTGTGGTTGTTGCACCAGTATCGGGGTTCGTGACCGTGACCGTGAGCGTCGTAGCCCCCTGATCCGGATCTGCTTCGTTCTTCTCGTTGATGACGAGGAAATTCCACTGGCCGCGTTGCGGGGATCCCGTGAACTCGTACCCGGTGATCCAGCCTTTCCACATTTTCTTCCCGCCGTGGGCGGTGATCGTCACGTCGTAGACTTTTCCCCAGTACAGCGCTTGAAACGGATCGCCGGTGGTGATGTCCGACCCCGTGATCCAGCCCATGGTCCGGATGTGCCCTCCGCTCCCCTTCGTGACGCCGTTGCCCCGACCGGTGCGAAGCTTGCCTTGATAGATGTGGACCGCGGTGATGGTTGCGTTCGGCACGGGCGAATCCCTCATGATGATGGAGCGGGAGTGCCCTTGCCGACCCATCGGCAAGACGCATCGGCCCGTATTTAACAGGAAAGTATCCCAGACCCCGAGTGCTTACAAGACAATTCTGGAGATTTCATGGGCGACCGCCACGAACTGCGCCGCGCAGTCGATCTTCACTATGAGTGACGGCGTCCGGAAGCCCGGCTCCCGCCAGCACGTCGCGATGGAGGCCGTAGAACCGCAGCCAGCTATCGTACCGGTTCCCGAGACGGCCGAACCCCATCGCATCCTCTGCTTCCGCCGAAAGATTCGCAGGCTTCCTGTGTTTGAAGGGCCAGCGGGATCATACAGGGCCACCGATCGTATGGCTCGCGAGCGCTTGCCCCGAGCGGAGTTGCCCCCGCTGCGCCCCTTCAACCCGCCGTTGAGCTTCACGGCCGCGCCCCTTCGAGCGGCCTGGTCGGGACAGTCTCCCCCAAAAGGCCATGAGGGCTGAAGCAATGTCAACGGTGCAGAGACTCCAGAGTACCATCTCCACGCTCGACATCGCGAGCGCGAAATACGCAGCCCATCGACTGCCCGTGCCCCGGAAGGCCCCGATGGCCGACCCGAACGCGACTGGGGAACCGGCACAGATGAGGCTCGGACCGAGCCCCTGGAGCGGGTGTCCTCAGCAAAAGGTCGCCATCGCCCCAAGGCTGCCCCAAGGCCGACGACCGGCATCAAGCAGAAAATGAGTGCCAGTTTGCTCGATGCCCGCCGATAACCTGCTACTACCCCGCCACTTACGCCGGCGACCGCAGATAACAGGTAAACCAGAACCAAGCTACTCATCGAGTACTACTTGTGTGCCCCATACAAGAAATGAGACTGCGCCCCTGCGTCGCCGGACTTGCGCATCCGCTTTTCACATGCGTTCGGCGAGTGCGACGTGTTGCGGTTCGACGCCCTGGCTGCCGCGCGGCATCTTCACCACCAGCACCGAACACGGCGCGTCGCGCATCACGCGCTCGGCTACGCTGCCCATCAGTTGGCGCTCTTTGCCGGTGCGACCGTGCGTGCCCATCACGATGACATCGATCCCCGCGTCGCCGGCATACCGCACGATCTCTTCGGACGGATCGCCTTCCATAAAGACGTGCGTGACGGGAATTTTGGAATTGGTCGGGCGAACCGACTCGAGTTCCTTCCGCCAGAACTCGCGGTCCGCAATCGTCTGCCCTTCGACGCCCGGCGTGAATACGTACGCGAGAACGAGGCTCGCCCGATAGTTCTCCGCCATGCCGATCGCGTGAAAATACGCGCGCGTCGAAAAGCTCGAAAAGTCGGTCGGGTAGAGAATTTTGCGTACCTGAAACATGATCGCTCTCCGTAGAGATCGCAGCGAAACGGTCGGGCGTACGGTGCTATGATACTCCATCTCGCAGCCGCACACTGTCTATCCCATCCGAATCGCGCGATGATTCAAGGGATTGTGAACATTTTCACGAAGTTATCTCGGTTCGCGGCCTATTAAGGCATCTCGTTCAGTGGGCGTTTTGGCTCGAAGTACTCGAACGCGGCGGGGACGCGGACGAGGTCGCCTTCGGGGTAGCGGAGTGCGGTGAGCTCGCCGCCGAAGACGCAGCCGGTGTCGATGCAGATCGTGCGGTTCTGCCAGCGGGCGGTCCGCGTGACGACGTGGCCGTAAACGACCATCGCCGCGCCGCGGTAGTTCTCCGCCCAGTTCGCGCGTATCGGCAGGCCGAGTTCGTCCGATTCGCCGCTCGTGTCGCCGTACAGTGCGAACGCCTTGGCCCGCGCCGACTGCTTCCCGTGCAGATCCTCCGGCAGCCCCGCGTGCGCCACGATCAACCGCCCGCCATCGAAGCTCAGTTGGATCGGCAACGTACCGAGGAACGCGGTCGCCGCTTCGCGAAACTCCGGCGGTTGCGCGGCCAGTTGATCGAGCGTCAGTTGCAACCCGTGTGCCACTATCACGCCGTTGCCTTTCAGGAACCGCAAGCATTTGTCGTCGTGATTCCCCGCCACGCAGAACGCCCGACCGGCGGCAATCGCGTTCATCGCCAACCGCAGCACGCCGGGGGAATCCGGCCCGCGATCGACGAGGTCGCCGACGAAAATCAGCTTGCGGCCCAGCGGTGGAACCGGGTGGAGTGGCTCGGTCAGATCGTACCCGAGTTTCGCGAGTAGGGACTGAAGTTCGTTGAAACAGCCGTGAACGTCGCCGACGATGTCGAACGGCCCCGCTTCGTGGTTCTTGTCGATCGGCAGCGGATCGCGTTCGAGTTTCGCCGCACTCACTTCGGTCGCGCCATTCAAAATGTGTACGGCTCGAAAGCCTTCCTCACTCAGATGCGCGAGCGACAATTGCATGCTCTCGGCGTGTCTGCGAACGACCTCCGGCCCAAAGCTGCGGCCCGCGCGATGCTGGTTCCGCGCGTGGCATTCTTCGGGCGACACGTTCAGCACGATGGCCACCGCAGGCACGCTACACTTCCGCGCGATGTCGAGCAAATGCTTCCGCGCATCGGCTCGCACATTCGTGGCATCGATCGCCGTCGTCCGCCGATACGCGAGCCGTTTAGTGGCCGCGAGGTGCAACAACTCGAACGCCCCCGCCGATACCGACTGATCGGATTCATCGTCGGCGAGCATCGCGCGAAAGAAGTCCGACGACAAGATTTCCGTCGGGAGAAAGTGCGCCTTCGCGAACGTCGATTTCCCCGAACCCGACGGCCCCACCAGCACCACCAAGCACGCATCGGGCAAGTGAATCGTCACAGCGCGAGCCTCCAGACTAGGTCACCCCAGGGGTACGACGAAGCGTCTAACCCTGGGCTAAAAGAGCGAACCCCGTTGGGGTAAATGCATAGTCCATTCTTTACCCCAACGGGGTTAAATCATCTAGTGCGTCGTCACGGCTAAGAATTGGGGTTGGTGAGTCTTGGGAATTGCGGGGATACTTCCGACACAAGGAGGATTCCCATGAACAAGAAATACGT
>JAYWCL010000099.1:0-21066 GCA_043780595.1 Limnoglobus sp. | reverse complement strand
AAGAGCGTGAAGTAGCCATCGACGTCAATAGTGGCCCAGGCGATGCCGATGAGGCCGATCGTGATGCCGACCAGTGCGAGGACGAGTACCTTCTTGCCGAAGCGAACCCGCAACAGCATCGGCACCGGTTCTTTCGTCCAGGCGAAATCCGGTTGCGTTTCGACGAATTTTTGAATCGCCGTTCGACAGTCATCCGCCGACAGGCTCGCGTAGTTCGGATGGTTCGCGTCCAACTCGGTTTCGACGAGCTTTCGCAGCATTTCATCGCGTTCGATGTGGTCTCTTGTGACGCCCGGTTGGCCGACGTACATGGCCGACGCCCCGTAGTCGTTTTCGGCCAGGAAATCGGCCACTTCCTGAGTGGTGCCCAAGATGGGGAAAACTGCGTTGCCCTTTTTCGTATCCCGATACACGTCGTTCAGGAACTGTCGGTCGCGATCCGCCAAGTCCTTCAGAAAGCTCAAGGCCGGACCGTCGATGTTGCCTTCAAAAATCAGCGTGGCGTTGTCGCCCTCGCGCTCGATCAGAATGAACGAGCAAAAGTGTAGCCGCGTGTATTTCTGAAACATCGCACGAACGACTTGCGATTTCGCGCGATACGGTGCGATGATCGTTTTGACGGCGTGTACTCGATTGCGATCGACTTCGGTGACGATCGAGAACGGCGATTGCGCGTGCGATGGCGGGTCGAACAATCCGCCGGCCAAGAACTGGAGCATGTTCTCGGCAAATGAGTAGATGAGCCACACGGCGAGCGCAGCATACACGCCGTACGGTTCGACGATCGCCATCCAGACGGCGGCACCCCCGGCGGCGGAGAGCGTCGCTAAAATCGTGACCGGGTTCCAGGTCGTCGGCTGAATCGACCGGCCCGAAATCTGGACGATGCCCAAGACGTGTTTGAAGTGAAAACCGATTATCAAGAAGGCCGTGGCCAGCGTCAGATGAAATCGAAGATCCGAGTGGTTGAGGATCCAATACCACGCGAGCCAAAGCAGCACTTTGAACAACGCCAAACCGAACAGCAACACGATCGCTTTCCCGACTTTATCGGCCCGCCGCGGATGCGACGCCTGCGAGAATCGCACCAGCAATGCCGTCAGGAACCAGCCGAAAAGCCCACCGGCGATCAGCATGGACAGGCCGGACGCGGAACCGGGATCTTGCTGCCACAGGAGGAAGCCGATCCCCTCCGCCAACGTGCCCAGAAAAACGCCGATGATGGTGAGTGCCATATTCTGCCGTGTGGGAAGAAGTTAGCGATTCGTAGGTAGAGTACCCGTACGAAACCCACTATGCAAGTGTTTTCCTAGAAATGAGATATTCGAGAATGGCATGGTTCATAGCAGGTCGCAGTTTTGCCAAAAAAGAACCGCCAAAAGTGGTTCCGGCGTGAATGCAATCGGTCGAGATTCGACGTAAGTCGTTGGTGGGTTAGGGTGGTTCCGCAATTCGGGAGTGAGTTCGCGGAGGGGTGGGTGGAAAGTGCCGAAACCACTTTCCTGCTACCCAGAATCGCCACGATTGGAACCATGCCGTTAAAAACGTGCCCCACGTTGATTCCGGAATCGCTACCGCGACTTCACCAATGTGATGCCTTCGCCGTTGCGGATGGTGATGCGGTTGACGGGAGCGCCGAGCGAGCCGTCGGCTTTGAGCGGGCGATAGGTGCCGTCGAGCTGGTGCGTGGTGGCGGTGTTGTCGGCAATGGTGCCCGCCGTACCGCGCGTGTAAGACAGCGGCTTGTAGAAGACGATCGCGTTTTGATACTCGCGGCGAAACACCTTGTACGTGAGAGCGCGGTTCGACGGGTCCAACCCCGTGGCGAACTGCGTCAGCGAGGCCACCGGCTTGCCGACGTTGTAGGTGATCGCGTCGGTCCAGTGGCGGCTCCAGCTGCTCGCGGGTTCGTTGCCGCCGTTCATCATCAGGAACGACAAATTCGGGTCGGCGACGAGGTAGTACATCGCCAGCGTGGTGAGTTGCACGCGCGGGTCGGTGGCGTCCTTGCCTTGCGGCAAACTGTCGAGGATTTCGTAAGCTTTGCCGCCGCTCAGTTGACGGCGATACGCGAGCGTGGCCACCAAGTCGTCGAGTTGCACGTGGTTCGTCGAGAGCGGTCGCAGGCCGAATTCTTCGAGCGTGGTAATGCCATTTCGGGCGATCGGCTCGCCCGATGCTCCTGCACCGGCAGTGTTCGCCACCAGCCAGCGCGGCGCGATCCGGCGATTGACCGTACCGAGGAGCGCCCCGTAATCGACCGCGTACGTCGCCAGCGATTCGCGAAGCGTCGTCGGATCGACGGCGATTTTCCCCGTCGAGTTATCGACGAAGAACCCGTTGGCGTTCGGTTGGGTTTGCAAGTACCGCAAGTGATAGTCGGCCGCCCATGCCTGATACGCCGTGCTCGAGACATTCGCGGCAAACCGCATTGGCCCGTACGTCGGGTAGAACAGGCGGCTTTGGTACAGAAACCGAGCGTCGGAACCGGCGCGACGGGTGGCGTATTCGCGGTCGTTCAGGTAACCATCGCGGTCTCGGTCGGCGGTCGCGTCGAAAGCGGGTGTCGTGCCGCCGAGTTGCGCCCCGCGGAAGTTCGTGTAGTCGTTTCCACTGGCCGTCTGGAGTTGCGGGGCCGTCCCCGCCGTCGTCGTGCGGGCACGCACGTAGAAGTAACGCGCGCCGCCATCGACGCTCGAAGCGACCCAATCGGCGGGCGGATCGAACGTGACGCGGCCATCGTTGCGGAAGTTGTTCGTCGTGTTCGATAGCGTGTTGAGGCGACCCCAACTCGTCGGTCGGCCTTGGCTGTCGACCGATTTCACGTATTCGTATTGACCCGCCCAGCCGCCCGATGCGCCCGATTGCAGGTTCAGGTTCAGTTCGCGAAATTTCTCCGGATAGCCGAACGCGACCGATTCGTTCACCTTTCCACCGATGGAAAACGTCGTGTCGCTGTTGCGTGCGGCACTGGTGATGTTCGTCCAGGCGTTACTCGCGTTCCCGCTAAAGACGGCCCAGAAGCGATCGACGGGCACGGCGGAGGCGCTGAGGCCGATGAACGAAGACGCCTTGCTGACGTGGTAAAACGCATCTTCCCGGTTGAGATTGTTTCGCTCGGCATACTGGAGCCAATCGGTGTACAACCCGAGGTAAATGTTCGTGAGGTTCGTGTACACGAACTGCGGCGTGTTCGGCGCGACCGACTGAATCGTATCGAGGTACGCCTGATTCGGGATGACGAGATCGACGCTGTTTCGCAGTAGGCTCTTCTCGAATTCGCCGAACGGCGTGCCGTGGTACGCCAGTTGCGCGATGCGAATGTGCGAGTAATGTCGCGGTACGTTCGGCAACGCAGGGTTCGTTGCGGGTGTGGGCGTCGGTGTCGGTGGTACGGTCGGTGGGCTGGTCGGCGTGCCGCCTCCGGCGGGCGGCGGTGGCGGATTGTCTTCCGGCGTGGGTACCATCGGCACGTTCGGCTTGTCTTGTTGCGTCGGGATCGTCTCGGCGGAAATCAACCGATTCGGCGACGCCGTCGCTAGGAAGTTGTCGAATACGAGTTCGCCGGAAGAACCCGTTCCGCGCGACAATCCGACTCGTTCGCCCGAAGCGATTGCGGTGTCTTTTCGCGAAATCGCCCACTGCGGCGAAAGCCCCCACGTGCCATCGGAATGCAGATACTGGCCCGTATCCGAGCGGAAAATCTGCACGCGCAGTTCGCTGCCCTTCACGATCAACGACGATTGCACCCACAACCCGCTGACGTAATCGCGCGAGCGGATCGAGCCGATGACCGTCTCGCGGCCGTTCAGAACCCGTACGAGATCGACCTGCAAACCGCGTTTCACCGCGACGCCGTAATACGTCGGCGTGTCGGAATGCAAGTTCACGCCGCGCGCGATCAGCCCCGCCGGGATGAGGCTATCGACGTAGATGGACGACGACACTTGCACGTCGCCGGGGATCACGCGGTTCAGCCAGCCGCGCGTGGCCCCGGTACTCGGGCCGTCGATTCGCAGCGTCTCGTCGGCCACGGTGCGCGCGGTTATCTGCCCCGGTGTAGCGGTCCAGATGCCCCAGCCTTGCGGCAAACCCGTTGCGGGGCCACCCGCGAATCGATCTTCGTAGAGTGTCGTTCGCGTCGGCGGATTCGCGGGGCCGACCCGCAGACTATCGACGGAGACGTCGTCCGCCGTTCGGGCACCGCGTGCGAAACCGACCTGCCCCGCTTGCTTCAATGCCGCATCGTGGACGCGGATCGCGGCCACGCTGCGACGCGACCACTTGCCGTCCGGCCCCAGCGATTGATTCGTATCGCCGCGAGAGAGTTGCACTTGAATCGCATCGCCATCGGCGCGAATCGTCACTTGTACCCAGCGATTGCTAATCCATTCGCCCGAAGGCACCGTGCCCAGAACCGTCGTCTGCCCGCGATCGACTTTCACGAGTTGCAAGTTGCCGCCGCGCACGACGGAGGCCGCGTAGTAACTCGGTACGGTGCCGTTGAGGTTCTGCCCGCGAATGAGCAATTGGATGGGAGAAGAACTGTTGAGAAAGACGGATGCGGAAGTCTCGACGTCGGCATCGTACTGCGTCGAAACCCACGCCCGAGACGCGGTGCCGCTGAGGCCACTCGTGGTCAATCGTCCCGTGTCGCCGAGGCCGGCCGCCGTCGATTCGACCTGAAATCCGCGCGAGCCATCGTTGCTCCACTGACCCCAACCCTGCGGCAGCCCGCTCGACGGACCGCGCTGGAACGGCTCGACGAGCCATTGACCCGCCGAGGGAATATCCCGCGCTTCCAGACCTTCCAACGACAGTTTCGGCCGCATCGCCATCGGGTCGGACATGGGAGCAAACCCTCTACATGGTGCAACGGCTCGGGTCGCGGACAATAGCGTCGGTTCTCCCGGTGTCAACGCGATCTGGGAAAATCGGAATTCGCCGCGACGCGGAGGCGCGTTCGCGGTTGCGTTCGTTAGGCGGATCGCGTTACACTGGCCGCATGACGAAGCCGACGTTACCGCGAATTGCCGTTTTAGGCGCTGGCCCGATCGGGCTGGAAGCGGCCATCTACGCCCGCACGCTCGGCCACCCGACGACGGTTTACGACTCGGGGCAAGTCGCGGAACACGTGCTGCGCTGGGGCCACATCAAGATGTTCACCGCGTTCGGCGCGAACGTCACGGCGCTCGGCAAGAACGTGCTGCTTCGCGAGCAACCGACGCTCGAATTTCCGCCGGATGGCGAAGTGCAAACCGGACGCGATTATCGCGACACGTATCTCGTTCCGCTTGCAGAGACGGCACTTCTGAAGAGTTCGCTGCAACTGCAAACACTGGTGCTGACGATCGGCCGAACCGGTTGGCGTAAGACCGATCCACTCGATGCGAAGAAGCCGTTACCGCCGTTTCGGTTACTGGTCCGCGATGCGAAAGGCGTCGAGCGGTTCGATGCGGCGGACATCGTTCTCGATTGCACCGGCACCTATTCCAAGCCGAACTGGGTGGGCGATGGCGGCATTCCCGCAGCCGGCGAGATCGTCGCCCGCCCGCAGGTTTCGTACTGGCTCGACGAGATTCTCGGCAACAAAAAACCTCATTATGCAGGCAAAAGTATCGTGCTCATCGGCGGTGGCTATTCCGGCGCAACGACGATGTGCCAACTCGCGGAACTCGCCGAAGAGAATCAATCGACGTGGGTAATCTGGCTGTCGCACGGGCCGCGCGGCGGGCCGTTGCCGCGCATCCCGAACGACCCGCTGCGCGAACGCGACAAGCTCGCGGTGCGCGGCAACAGCCTCGCATCGCGCTGCGATAGCAACCTCGAATATCACGCGCAGATGTGCATCGACGAACTGATTTCGCACGGGCCGGACAAAGGCTTCCGCGTCGCCGGGCACATCGGCACGAAGCCGATGAGTTGGGAAGTCGACCGCGTGATTGCCAACGTCGGCTACCGCCCGGACATGACGCTGTGCCAGGAGTTACGCATCGCGGAACCGAGCGGCGACATCGTCGCGGCGGAGCCAGGTTATTACTTCCTCGGGGCGAAGAGCAAAGGCCGCGACTCGAACTTCCTGTTGCGCGACGGCCACGAACAAGTCCGCCGCGCCTTCGCAGCGATTTCCGGGAACAGAACCCTCGATCTTCACGCGCGAAAGGCGGCGTAAGTGAATGATTCCACCACTTACCCACCCACCCATCCCTGGAATCATCCCTAATTTCGGAATCAACCTAACACACCAACGACTTACGTCCGAATTCGACGACTTCGATCCACGCCAGAACCAAAGTTTGGTGGTACTTTACGTCAAACTGCGAACTCGCTTTGAACCCTGACCATAATTTTAACCGCAGAGGGAGCAAGTACGCATCGGAAACGAACAGAAGTTACAAACTCGACATCTTTGGACTCTCATAACTCCGCGCTCTTTGCGACCTCAGCGGTTAAAACGTCTGCATGGAATCACGCAACCCATGTGGCATTCCAGTCAAATGGGACAGTGAATCCGTTTCGTATCCTTAACCGCGAACCAGAACATGATGCCGCTTCTCCGCCTGAAAACGACCGAGTGCCGCGTGGGTATCGTCGGCCAATACAACGCGGGCAAAACCGTGTTGCTGACGTCGCTGATTAACCACCTGCAAGACCACGACCCCGAACGCTTCGCGCTCGGTTCCCCGAATACGCGGATTCGCAAGTTCGAGAAATTGCCGTGCGATGCGGGTTGGGCCGAGTTCCCGTTTGCGAAACATCGCGACTTGCTCGTTCACGCGGGAAGTTGGCCCGAAAAAACCAGCGATCGCTATCAGTACACCTGCCAATTCGAGCGCAGCGACTGGAGCTTCAGCGATGTCGTGCTGAAGCTGTTCGACCTGCCCGGCGAGCGCGTCGCCGATGCCGCAATGCTCGGCCGCAACTACGCCGATTGGTCCGATCGCACCTTGCACCATCTGCAAAGCGACACGCCGTACCGCGAGCAATGTCTGCCTTTCTTGCAAGCGATCCTGCAACCGAACGCGACGGAAATCGAGCTGGTCGATAGTTACAAGCTCGCGCTCGCGAATCTGATCCTTTCGTACAAACCGCTGATCTCACCTTCGACATTCTTACTCGATAAGTCCGGCAACAAGGCGCGCCCGGCGGATGCGGCGACGCTCGCGAATAGTCGCATCTGCGGCCTCGATGCGTCGCGGCAATTTACGCCGCTGCCACCCGCGTTGCGCGAGACGCCGACCGGAAAATTGTTTGCCGTGCATTACGACGAGTACCGCACCGAGATCGTCGAACATTTCCTGATCGCACTGCGTTCGTGCCATGCGTTGATCGTGATGCTCGACATCCCGATGTTGCTCGCGGGTGGCGTGGGCATGTACGACGACAATCGCCAAATGGTACGCGATTTGTTCCACGTGCTCGAACCCGGCGAAAGCCTACTCGGGACGAGCGTGCGGCACCTCTCGAAGCTGTTTTTACCCCGCGAAATGCGGCCGTCGTGGATCACGCGTGTGGCATTCGTCGCGCCGAAACTCGACCTCATCCACCCCGGCGATCGCGACCGCGCGCTGCACCTTTTACGGCGAATGGTGGGCAAAGTCGCTGCCGACCGCGATGGCGTAAGCCACGAATTCTTCCCGTGTTCCGCAGTCGTTTCGACGAAACCCGACGAAAAATCGCTGATCGGCGTGCCGCTCCGCGATGCGTCCGGCAAGAAGATCGCACCCGGCCCCGAACAGCGATTCACACCCTCGACGGTGCCAACCGATTGGCCGCGAAGTTGGGAACCCGGCGAGTACGCTTTCCCCGAAGTCTACCCGATCGTCCCTCGCCGAAAGGATTGCCCACCCGAACAAATCAACCTCGACCGCGTGTTGACGTTCGTGCTGGGTTAGCGATTACACAGCCCAGAGTGCAAGTTTGCGAGTCGGCCGAACCGAAGTCGTGCTGCGCGTCGAATTTCCCGAATTGCGATTGGCCATCGCCCGGATTCCCGCCACAATGTCTGTGCGACATCCCGCCGCTGGAGCCTGCCGTATGACTGCCATTCACCATGCCGACGAACCGCTATCGAACCTCAATCGCGACCGGATCGCCAAGACCGAGCCGCGGAGTTTGCGGACGTATACGCCTACGCAGGCCGTGCTTTCGAAGAGTGCGGGAGTGTTCCACTGGACGGCGGACGGGCGACGGCTTACCGATTTTACATCGGGCGTGCTGGTGGCGAACCTCGGGCATAACCCGACGCGGTGGACGCAACGATTCTTCGATTACATGGGCTGGCCATCGCAGTTACCGCATGAGGACGAGTATTTCCCGGCGGTGCCGATGACGGCGTACAACGCGATCACGCCGATCGAAGGCGAAGCGAGCCGTCGGTTGCTGAAGGCGTTACAGCGTTGCCCCGGCGGCGCGAAAATGGAAACCGTGATGTGGGCGGCATCGGGTTCCGAAGCGATTCAGAAAGCGCTCTGGGCATCGATGGGCCGCGACAAAACGCGACCGATGATCCTCGCGACACGCTACGGATTCCACGGCAAGAAGGGGCTTTCGTGCGCCATCACCGGTTCGGAAAATGATGCCGAGCGCGACCCGCGCGTGCGCTTCATCCCGTTCCCAATGCACGAATGCCGCGACGTGTCGATGCGGAACGATGCCTTCAACCCCGCACCGTACCTCGAAGATTTACACGCACAGTGGGACGAGCACGGGGCGAAAATCGGCACGCTGATTACCGAGCCGTACCTCGGTGGCGGTGGGTCGTATCACCCGCCGGCGGCGTACTTGCAGCTACTCGACCGCTTCTGCAAGGAGCACGACATCGTCTTCATACTCGATGAAGTGCAGGCGAACTTCGGACGGACGGGGAAGCTGTTCGCGTTTGAGACGTACGGCATCGAGCCGGACATTGTCGTTCTCGGCAAGGGCCTGGGGAACGGCATTCCCGTGGCGGCGGCGGTCGGTCGGGCCGACATCTTCGGTGCGTTGGGCTACGGCGATGCGTCGGATACGTGGAGCGCCAACCCGCTGAACGCGGCTGCCGTGTTGGCGACGCTCGACGAGTTCGAGTGCCGCGATGTGATTGGCAACATGAAAGCGCCATCGCAGATCATCGAAGACGGCTTGGTGTCGCTGAAGTGTCACCCGTTCGTGGCGGCCGTTCGCGGCGAAAACGGTGGCATGGTCTGGGGCATCGAATTCCAGGAATACGCGGGCAAAACCGCGAACGAATGGGCGAACGCCTTCGTGCTGGCGAGCTATCTCGCCGATGGTGGCGATGGCATCCACATCCTCGGACCGCTGGCGCAGAAGGTCATTCGCATCTCGCCGCCACTGACGATCACCATCGAAGAAGCCACGAACGCGATGGCGATTTTGACGCGAACTGCCGCAAACATGAACGGCACAACGGCGGCCACGCCGATGCGAAGCGCAACGGATGCCAGCCGCCAACCAAAGCCGTTGCCCGCATGAGCACCGCGAACGAACCGCTCCTCGAACTCATTGCCGATTCGCTGACGCTGATGAACCGATCGTTCACGCGGGTGGACGATTTGCGTTCGTATGCGTACGAGTTCTATCACCAATTTCGCAAAATGTGGGATCGCGGCATCCCCGTCGGCATGGGCCTCGGACACATCACGATGAAGCCACTCGAAGCGAGTGACCGCCCCGCATTCCTCATCGAGCGGCTCGGCGAAAAGGGACAACCCGCCCGAATGCTGGCAACGGTGGAATTTCTGACTGAGAAACTATCGCCGATGTTGCCGACGATTGCGTGCGAATACGAGATCGCTATCGTCGTGGGCACGACTGACACGACACCGTCACCTGCAACGACAATACTTTTCGATATCGACCACTGGACCGCCAAGATAACGATCCCTGATTAGACAGGATTTGCAGGATTTAAATCCTGTTTCATCTTGTTCATCCTGTCCAAAGACACTTGGCCTGCCTGCAAAGATTGGAAATTAAACCGATGATCCCCACGCTGCTGCTTTCAATCATGCTCACACCCGCTGCGGATGTTGCGCCCGAAGACGCGAAGCTCGCGACGATGTTTCGTGCGTATCTCGACGAGGAATTTCGCAGGCACCCGATGTTTGCCACGCAGCAGGGGTTGCACGATTACGACGATCGCCTCGACGATCTTTCGCCCGAAGCGCGCAAGGCCGACGACGCGAAAGCCACGCAGACGCTCGCCGATCTCGGCGCGAAAATCGACCCGAAGAAGTTGTCGCGTGCGGCGCAGATCGACCTCGAAATCTGGCTGCATTCGCTGAAGTATCAACTCTGGCAATCGGAGCACGAACCGCGATTCGAGACCGATCCGCGCATCTACGGCGAGTATATTTCCGACAGCGTGTTCATGCTGTTTTCGCAATCGACGCTGCCGAAAGCGCGGAACGTCGCCAACGCGGCCAAGCGGATCACGTACGTGCCGAAGATCGTCGCGGCGGCGAAGGCATCGCTGAAGAATCCGCCGCGAATCCTCACCGAAATCGCGATCAAACGCACTGCCGGTGCGATTGCCTTTTACGAGAAAGAGATCTTCGCACAAAGCGGGGAAACGCCCGCAACGAGCGAACTGACAACCCCCTGTCGCGAAGCGGTGCGGTCGCTGACCGAGTATCGGAAGTTCCTCGAAACCGAACTGCTTCCACGCTCGAACGGCGAGTGGCGGTTGGGCAAAGCACTGTTCGCGAAGAAGCTCGAACTCGAACTGAATGCGGGACAGACGGCGGACGATGTGATCCGCGAAGCGGAGGCAGAGGCGGAGCGCGTCGAGCGGGAAATGTACGCGGTGGCGAAGCAACTTTGGCACAAGACGCACGCGGTACTACCGGTGCCAGCGGACGACGTGGCGGGCCGTCGGCAGACGATCCGCATGGTGCTCGATGAACTCAGTGCGAACCGCAGCACGCCAGAGACATTCGTCGGCGATGCACGCAAGTCCGTGGAGTCGATTCGCACGTTCATCCGCAAGAAGCAGATCCTGACGCTGCCCGATCCGGATCGTTGCGAGATCATCGAGATGCCGGAGTTTCAGCGTGGCTTCTCGGCGGCGTATCTGAACCCCGCGCCGACGTTCGACCCGAAGGCCCGCAGCCTCTACGCGGTCGCCCCGCCGCCTGCCGATTGGTCCGCCGCACGGCAAACGACGTTCTTCAAGGAATACAACCGTTCGATGTTGCAAATCCTGACGATCCACGAGGCATACCCAGGGCACTACGTGCAACTCGAGTACGGCAACCGACACCCGTCGCTCATTCGCAAAGTGCTGTATTCCGGCGTGTTCGCAGAAGGTTGGGCGGTTTACACCGAGCAGATGATGCTCGACGAAGGCTACGGTGACGGCGACCTGTCATTGCGGTTACACCAACTGAAATTTTACATTCGCGCGGTGCTGAATGCGATTCTCGACAACAAGATGCACAGCACGAACATGACCGACGACGAGGCGTTGCGGTTGCTCGTCGATCGCGGTTTCCAGACCGAAGCCGAGGCCGTCGGCAAGATCCAACGTGCGAAGCAAAGTTCCTGCCAACTCTCGACGTACTTCGTCGGCCGCACCGCGTTCTACCGGCTGCGGCAGAGCGTACAACGAAACCGCGGCGACGCATTCAACTTGGGAAAATACCACGAAGAAACGCTCAGCCACGGCACGCTACCGGTGAAGTACCTCGCCGAGTTGGTGAAGTGACAGCGAAGCGAATCATTATGATCGCCGGTCCTAACGGCGCGGGAAAAACGACGTTCGCTCGCTCGTTTCTACCCGCCGAGGCGAGTTGCCTGCGCTTCATCAATGCCGACCTGATCGCGGCAGGGTTGTCGCCGTTCGCGCCGGAGTTGGCCGCGACGACTGCCGCGCGGATCATGCTGAAGGAGATGGCGGAGTGCAGCCATCGCGGCGAGAGTTTCGGCCTCGAGACAACGCTCGCCACGCGATCGTACATCCCGCGAATCCGCGACTGGAAGACCCGCGGCTATCGCATCAGCCTCGTTTTTCTCAGCCTGTCATCGGTCGAACTCGCGTTGTCCCGCGTCGCATTGCGCGTCAGCCAGGGCGGCCACTCGATACCGAGCGAAACCGTTCGACGACGTTACGATTTGGGTCTGAAATACTTTCACGAGATCTATCGCGATATCGTTCACGAGTGGTATTACTTCGACAATAGTAGCGAGAAGCCCGTATTGCTGGATGTAGGGAGCAACGATGACTGAAGAGGAGTTGGCCCGTTCGGGTAGCCCGCTGATGTACGGCGCATATGTTGCGCTGCGTCGTGCGGCGTTGATGGCACGCGAGACGGCACGGCAAACGGGGACTGCGATCGTCATCGAGCAAGATGGGAAACTTCGCTGGTTATCTGGTGAGGAATTGAACGCCGTCGAGCCGTTGGCAATCGAGGCGAGCGATGCCCGTTCGACAGTTCCGCCCCGCTAAAATTCAGCATATTCGGCAGAACCGTCAAATCCGCTAAGGTTTTCCCCGTCCGATGCCGATGAAGAGGGTGGTCCGCTATCCGCACCGGCTGAGCCGAGGCAGGGGTCGAATGACAATCGCACGCTTACTACTCGGTGCCATCGCTTTAGGCTGCTCGTTGAAGTCTGCCACCGCGCAGACGCAACAATGGCCCGATTCGCCCACTCGGGTGATGCCCGCCAAGGCCACGGCAGAGAACTTTCTCCCGCCAATCCCGAGTACGGGCGATCCGACGGCGACATCGGTCCTGATGGCAGCACCGGGCGCACCCTCGGTACATCCGGCTGGCACGGTCACAAGCCCATGGCATGGCAGTTCCTCCGGCGGACCCTGTTGCGGCCCGACGGGTGGAAATGGCCCCGTCACCTACGAACTTTACACGCTGACCGGGCCTTCGCTGGCCATCGGCGGGAGCGAACTGAGCGGGAGACTCAAAACCGGATGGACGGTCGGAACCGGCGTTCGCACGTTGCTGTTCAACCAACCGGGCGACGCCGCATGGGTACTCGATCTGGGCCTCAGCTTCACCTACAACCGCGGGCGAAGCTCGAAGGTACCCATCGATGTTCTGACGCCACGCGTTCAACAAGTACCAGGTGGCCAGGCCACGCCACTGCCCGATGGCCTCGCTCCGTACAGCGTTCGCGGGCTGAGCCGTACGAACTTCAATTTCTCGATTGGCCGCGACTGGTTTCTGCGTTCGCCGGGGCTGGTTGTCTCGGAGACTGGCCCGAACTGGCGAGTCGGTGCCGATGTCGGCGGTCGATACGGTACGTCGCACGTCGACCTCGTGCCGATTGCGGACTCCACCAACTACTTGCGTAAACACAGCGTCACGCAGAGTGTCTTCACGGCATTGCACACGAACTACGAAGTCCCCGTGCGGTCGTTCATCTTTTTCACCGGCGTGCGAACCGAAGTCGATTACACCTTCACGAACGTCGTACCCCCCAAGGGCGGCGACATCCTGAGCCTGAACATCTACCTGACGGCCGGCGTGCGGTATTGATGCGGGACGTTCACCCCATGGTGCGACGAAGACGTCGAACCATGGGCTTGAGGATTCATTTTTAGTTAGTGAGAAGCTTCCCACATCGCTTTCTGCTCGGCTTTTCGCGCATCGAGGATCTGCTGGATTTCCTCGCCAGCGGCTTGCGATTTTGGCATCGCCAACAGCCGGTCGTACCACGCGATCCAGGCCGCTATTGCTTCCGGGCTGTCGCCGGTGATGTCGATCTCATCGGCGGGTTCGGGTTGCGTGACCGTGACGGCGGAACCGTCGGCCCAATCGGGGATCGGCCCGACGAGTTCGACGCGACCGTTACGGAAAATGCCTGCGATCGTGCTCATGCCTGGACCTATGTTCGATTGGATCATCCGCATTTTAGACTATGCGCGGGTGCCGAAGTAGGCGGAGACGATTGCCAGTTCGACGCATTGCCAGTAGTGAATGAAATCGATTGGCGAACTTTCGGAACTCGAGACCGACAGGAAGATGACGATTTCGACGACCAACATGAGCATACCGACTACGGACAGCCAGGCGCGGAGCGTTTGAAAGATGTGATTGTTTCGGCCGAGGATGAACCGCATCAGCAACCCGAGGCCGAAGGCGATGGCCGTCGTACCCAGGAACGGGATCCACCAATCTTTGACTTCGGCCAAATCGGGCGTCAACCGCTGTTGAAGTACGCCAACGTCTTTGTACCACGCATACACGATGACCAACGCACTACCGCCGACGAAGATGACGCGGAACAGCCACGGTAGGAATGGTGCCGTTTCGCGGTCGTTGATGGTCGGGTGGCTCGCAAATGCCATGAGCACCATGCCGAGCAGGAAGAAGTGCGCGAGCACGACTTTCATGGGGTGTTCGCCAGGCCACAGTAATGCAATCCAAAAGAACGCACAAATGATGAGCGAAAACAGTCCGCGAACGGTGCCGAGCGGAAGTCCGAACGGGTGGTACACCGTCGTGTCGACAATCGGCTGAATCGGAGCCGGTGTAACGTTCGTCGTGATTTCCATGGCCAATACTCCCCTTCGTGACGTCGAGGGCGAGAAATCTCGCCTTTCCGTCATTCTATTCGTTGGGGGTGGGAAATCTTGAGGTTTGGAAACAGGTTTACCCCACGAAGATGCCGTCGCCGAAGCCGGCGTCGAAGTCGAATACCGCCGGCGGTGTTCCCGATGCGGCGATGTTCGCCCCCAAGTAACCGGTGATTCGCGAGCCCGATCCGCTGCCGGAGCCGACGACGAGGTCGGCCCGCGCGTCACCGTCGAGGTTCTTCACGGCCACGCGAATGCCACCGCGACTATTGACGTCCCCGCCGAAGAAGTTCGCCAACGTGACGTACTGATTGGAAAGTAAACTCTTGCCGTCGAAAGCGAGAATGCGCGGCCCACCGCCAGGGCCACCTCCTGCGATGAGGTCTGCGAAACCATCGCCGTTAATGTCGCCCGCCGTAACGAAGATGCCGTTACGCAAGGCTTGCTCCAACGCGAAGAAGTCGCTGAAAATCTTCTGTGGGGTGCCGCTAATCACCGACTTGCCATCGAAACCGGCCACACGCGGCCCGCCACCGAAGCCCGCAACGACAATGAGATCCGCAACGCCGTCGCCGGTCATATCTGCGATGGTCGAACGTGCGCCACCGCGGAAATTCGGATCGTCGATACCGAAGAACGCGGACATTTTCGGGAAGCCGGCCGCGCCACTGTAAACGTCTACGCGCGGCCCGCCGCCTTCATCGGGGGTGATCGCAAGATCCGCATTGCCATCGCCGTTCAGATCGCCTGCTGAGATGTAAACGCCACCGGTAAACGAGGCTTCAAATGGAGCGACGGAGAAGAGCACCGCCTGGGTCACGCCATCGTAAATGCGAACCTGCGTGGCACTGCCCGGCCCCGTGCCGACGATGAGATCGGCGATGCCATCGCGGTTGACATCGGCGGCCGCCGTGCGGATTCCGCCGGTGAAACCGGGGAAAGGCGTCACGGTAAACCGCACGGTTTTATCGGGGTTGTACAACGTCGCCGTACTCGTACCGCCTGCGCCGAACTGCGGGTAGCCAACGAGAACGGGCTTGACCGTACCAGGAGGTGGCGGTGGCGGTGGCGGAGGAGGAGGAACGACGGGAGGATTCAGTGGCACTGTCGGCCCCGTCGGTACGGCGGCACCGGTGGTTGTCTGCAAGAACGGCGCGCCACCACCGGTGCGGAATTCAAATGCGCCCAGATCGGGGGTGTCAATCCGCGGTTGGCCGCCGATGTCGGTCGTCAGCGTGCTACCCGTTCCGATGTTGATTGCAGCCGAACCTTGCTGAATGCTGTAATCGAAATTCGGCGACGATGGCGAGGTATACGCGGGGTTACCGCTGATCGTGACGCCATTGTTCGCGACGCCGCGCGAGTTGCTGTTCGCACCCGAGCCGATTGGCTCGACGCGAACTTCACTTGCACCGGAGCGGTTGCGAATCAAGTTCGTGTTCAGGTTGGCCGTCGTGCCGTTGAACAACGTGACCGCAGAACTTCCCGTGTCGTGGCCGGTCACCGTACTGTAACTCAAGTTCAGCACAGTCGGCGTCAGGGTTCCGTCGTTGAGCAAGATAATCGCTTGGCCGAAAGTCAGATTCGGCCCGAAGGTGTTGTTGGCGATGGTCGTATGCGCGATATTCGCGGTCACGCCCTGGAGCCACACCCCGGCCCCGGCCCCGCCCGTGTTGATGTCGCTAGTTTCAGCGAGTTCGGCGCGATTGTCGGCGATCACACTATTGGTGATGGTAATCGTGCCGGGAAAACTGGCGTCTTTGTTAATTCGTGTGCTGTAAACCCCACCCCCACCCGCCGCGCCCGCACGATTCGCCGTACCGGGTCGCGTGCCGCCGACAACTGAGTTGTTGAGGATTTTCACGCGGTCGAGCGTGAGGTCCGAACGATCCGTTTGAATGCCACCGCCGCCCGCATCACCCGCGTAGCCATCGCCCCCGTTGGCGAGGTTGTTTTGAAGAATCGCGTTTCGCAGAACGATTTTCGATTGCTCGGAGAAGAACGCGGCACCGTAGGCATCGCCCGCATCACCACTCGAGTTACCGCCCCGCACGACGTTGTTTACCATGACGACGTTCGTGAAGTCCGCCACACTATCGATCTGAATCGAAACCGCGCCGCCCGTGCCATCGGCCTTGAATCCTAATCGCGAATCGCGACCGGGGCTACCCGCGTTGCCATTCCCGGAAACGGCCTGATTGCCTTCAAATAAGAGATTCGTGCCCGTGATCTTCGCGTGATCGGTGTGTATCGCGCCGCCGTTGCCGACGCCCCCACGCTGATTGCCCGTGCCGCCGATCGCGAGATTGTTGCGGAAGATCACGTTCGACAAACGCACGTCGTTCGCGTAGCGGAGTTCGAGCGCACCCCCCGCGCCGGCCCCGCCGAAGTTCAGCGTCGGATCGTTCGGCAGTCCTGCCCCGCCGACCGCCTTGTTATTCTCAAACGTGACATCGGTGAAGATCGTCGGCGCGGAGTTGGTTCGTGCCCGCGTGTCGGACATGTCGATGAATACGCCGCCACCGAAGCCGTAGATCGCGTCTTCATTCCCTCGTAGTGGAATCGGCGCGCCGAGACCGTTGCGGAACGTAATGCCCTGCACGCTCGCGCCAGTCGGAATGCCGAAACCGACGATGAGCATGCCGCGATACTGGTTCTGCCCGTCGATGAACGTGGGGTTCGCGATGGGATTCGCGGCCGTGAAGCCGTTCGTGGCCGTGTAGCCGCCGTAGATATTCACTTGTTTGTTGAAGATCGTGACGACGTTCGTGGTTCCCGATTGCTGGATAGGCAGCGTGTCTTGGCTGGCGTCGTACGTGTACGACCCGGCGGCCACGAGAATGCTATCGCCCCCAATTGCTGCCACGTTCACCGCATGTTGGATCGTGCGAAACGGAGCCGACACGCCCCCGGTGCCACTGGTGTCGTTCCCCGTGGGTGCGACGGCAAACACGGCCATCAGATCGCGATCTTCCAGGAACTCTGCAAACAACTTCTGGCGATACGAGGCCGGAGCATTTCCACGGCGTTTTTTGCGAAACAAACTCATCGTACATCACACCGTGAGGAGACGGGGCATTCAGTCAAAGCATGATACTATACCTAACTTTCCGAAACCGAGAATCGCAGTCGGTGGATGGCGTGGCCACCATTTCAGGTGAGAAGCACTCAATTCGGCACCCGCCTGAATACTCTTGCGACAGATGCTCGCTTTTCACCTCCGACTCCGTCATAATTAAAATTCTCACCCAACTTCCGTTTGGAGTTCTCTCCTCATGCGCTGGTTCCTCGCTCTCTTGCCGATTACCCTTGCCGTGTCGTTCGCGTTTGGCCAACAGCAGATCGCCCCGACCGATGCACTGACGCCCGAAGAGGAACGCAAGTCGTTCAAGGTGCCCGACGGTTTTGAAGTGCAACTCGTGGCGAGCGAGGCGCAGATTCAGAAGCCGATGCAGATTGCATTCGACGCGAAGGGGCGGCTCTGGGTGACGACGAGCCGCCACTACCCGTTCGCCGCCGAGAAGGGCAAAAGCACGGACAAAATCTTCATTCTCTCCGACTTCGGCAACGACGGTCACGCGAAGACCATCACCACCTTCGACGACAAGCTGAACATCCCAATTGGCATCCTGCCATTGCCCGATGGCAAGAGTTGCATCGTTTCGAGCGTCGGCGAAATCCTCAAGCTGACCGATACCGATGGCGATGGCAAAGCCGATCTGCGCGAGGTGCTGTTTACGGGCTTCGGCACGCGCGACACGCACGGGATGACGAACTCGTTCACATTTATGCCCGATGGCTGGGTGTACGCTTGCCACGGCTTCTCGAACGAATCCACGACGAAGGGCAAAGATGGCCACGAAGTGAAGATGCAGAGCGGCAACACCTTCCGCTTTCGCACGGATGGCTCGCGGATCGAAGTCTTCACGCGCGGGCAGGTCAACCCGTTCGGCATGACGGCGGACCCGTGGTTCAACCTTTACACTGCCGATTGTCACTCGAAGCCGATTACGCAACTGATTAAAGGCGCGTATTACGACAGCTTCGGCAAGCCGCACGATGGCCTCGGGTATGCCCCGCACGTGACGCGGCACGATCACGGCAGCACGGGGTTGTGCGGCCTCGCGTGGTACGATGCCGACCACTTTCCCAAGGAATGGAACGGCTGCATGTTCCTCGGCAACGTCGTCACCAACCGCATCAACATCGACCGCATCGAATGGAAAGGCAGTACGCCGGTCGCGAAAGAACTCCCCGACTTCCTCGTCAGTTCGGACCCGTGGTTCCGCCCGACCGACATCAAGCTCGGCCCCGATGGCGCACTCTACGTCAGCGATTTTTACAACAAGATCATCGGCCACTACGAAGTCGATCTGAAGCACCCGCAACGCGACAAGGACAAAGCCCGCGTCTGGCGGATCGTCTGGAAGGGTAAAGTCAAGCCGGTGGTGTCAGCCTCAGAATCGTCGTTGAAGATGCCGTTCGCTGACCTGACGACGGAAAAACCGGAGCGGTTGGTTGAACTGATTGGCAGCACGAATATTACAACGCGGCATCTGGCAACGCAGGAATTGATTCGGCGTGGAAAGAGTGTTTTGTCTATCGCGAAAAGCAAATTCACAGTTGGGAAGAGTCTCAAATCGAGTCAATTTATTCATCTTGCTTGGGTGATAACGCGTCAAGAGTTTCGACCGCAATTGCATTTAGAAGCTCTCGACGCAGTAGGTGAAGAGCGAAGTATTGTATTAGCGATAACTAATAGGGCATTGATCACTCGACCAATTGATGATTTAGCAGCCTACGCTTACAATAAGCGAGGCGTCGAATTTAAGAAGAATCTGAAAAATGCGACTGTTGGGACAATGGTAGTCAATGAAAAGCAACTGAATGAGATGGCACGTGCGTTTCGGTTTGACGTCGATCGCTACCTGGAATCTCCGTTCATCGAAATGGAGATGATCTCGACCTTTTCGTCGACCGTTTTACAATCGTCATCGGAAGATACACACCTTAGACATGCGACCCGAATTGCACTGCGCAACATTCTGGCAGATCCGGATGTTGAGGAGCACCTGATACGTGTTCTCGGCGACTATCTACCGATTAGTAGCAAAGATGTTGCGGTTCTGGACGATGTATTTCTCGGCGTGCCATCAACTAAAGCCGGCTGGTGGCTTTCCGAGCGAATCCATGCTGGCACGATTGACCCAACTGTCATGGAACGAGCTTATACGCATGTTGGTCGCTACGGTACGGACTCTCAACGTATTGTCGCATTGTTGGCTGCTCAGAAATCCAACGATCACAACAGCAAGTTGATCATGCTTCAAGCCCTAAAACAGGGGGCGAATATGGCCGGTGTCGTTCTGAAATGGGAGCAATCCACGAGACTGATTCGAGAAGTCCAAGAAGGATTGTCATCCGACTCGGATGAGACGTTAATCCGAAGCTTAGCATTGGCGGCTACGATTGAAATGAATGTTTCAAAAGACGCGATGGATCTGTATCGGAGTCCGAGGCGATCCGAAGCGGTCCGTATGGCTGCTTTTACTGCCGTCGAAAAGCAGTCGAAGGAGCAAATTCTGCCCATTTGTCGCGAGATTTTGTCCGACGCGAACTCAGCGGCGGCAGTTAAAGAGAAAGCCATTTCGATCCTCGCGACCTCTACTAAGCTGCTCGATCAAGTTGCTCTGAAAGATCAACTTAAGACCGCGCCCTATCGGCAGTGTGTGACGATCGCGAACGGCCTCGCGGGAAACAAAAGTGGGGCCGACTTGTTGTTTGCCGCCATCAAGACGGGCAACGCCACCGCACGCTTGCTACAGGAGAAGTCGGTACTCGAACGGCTGAAGGCGACGAATCCCGCGAACTGGGAAGCGACCGTCAAGGAACTGACGGCGGGGATACCGACTGCCGATGCGCGACTGGCGGGCATTATCAAAGAACGTGGCGAGGGCTATAAGACTGCGAAGACCGACACGGCCGCAGGCAAGACGCTGTTCACAACAAACTGCGCGAATTGCCACCAACTCGGCGGGCAGGGCGCGAAGGTCGGCCCGCAACTCGATGGCATCGGCAATCGCGGCATCGAACGGCTACTCGAAGACGTTCTCGACCCGAACCGCAACGTCGATCACGCCTTTCACACGACGATTCTCGACATGAAAGATGGCCGCACGTTAACGGGCTTACTCCGCGTCGAAGGCAAGGTGTTCATCGTCGTCGATTCGCTCGCAAAGGAAGTGCGCGTGAGTATCGACGACGTCGAAAAGAAGCGAACCTCGCCGCAATCGCCGATGCCTGCCGACGTTAGCGAGAAGCTGAAACCGCAAGAGTTCTACCACCTGATGGCATACTTGCTCGATCAGCGACCGAAGTAATCGACGTAAGTCACAATTGCGGAGGTTCCAAAACCGTTTTTTTGCCATTTTTGGCACGGTTCAAAAGTGGGTAGCAGTTTTGCGTTTGTTTGCGATTGCGATTCGGCTATCGTAAAGTGCCTGTTTCTCCCAGAGTGTGAGTTGCAAAAC
>JAYWCL010000098.1:0-4173 GCA_043780595.1 Limnoglobus sp. | reverse complement strand
ACGTATTTCTTGTTCATGGGAATCCTCCTTGTGTCGGAAGTATCCCCGCAATTCCCAAGACTCACCAACCCCAATTCTTAGCCGTGACGACGCACTAGTACCTTCGAGTTACTGGCCGATCCTAGCAAGCTCAACTACAGAGTGGAAACGCCCGCAAACGCTTAACTTGATGCTAATGTGCGAAGGCAATGGTGACCCCGAACCTCGACAAGTTGGCCAAAGACGGCACCGAATTGAGCCGTTTCTACGTCTATCCGGTGTGCAGTCCGACTCGTGTGGCGCTCCTTACGGGACAGATGCCACGCCGGTTTCACATCTTGTCCGCGCTCAACGGCATGGATCCCGGTATGCCGAAAGGGCTACCGACGATACCCTCGGTCTTCAAGGCGGCGGGCTATCAGACCACACTCATCGGCAAGTGGCACGCTGGCAAAGCGACCACGCCGCAACAAAACGGCTTCGACCATTTCTACGGGTTCAACAATGCCGAGGTCGATTACTACAAACACACGGGCCGCAACGGGCGAATCGATTGGCAACGCGACGGCAAAACCGTAAACGAGGAAGGCTACTCGACCGACCTCTTAGCCGATGAAGCGGTCAAGAAGATCCAGTCTCGCGATAAGACTGCGCCGTTTTACTTTCAGGTGTGCTTAAACGCGCCGCACGATCCACTGAGTGCGCCGCCCGAACTCATCGCGAAACACAAAGCGAAGGGCGAACGGTTGGCACTTTACACCGCTGTGGTCGAGGCGATGGACATGGGCATCGGCCGGATGCTGGACACGTTGGATGCCGAGAAAATCCGCGATAACACGATCGTCGTTTTCTTCTCGGACAACGGCGCGTCGCCCCGCGACGGTGGTAGCAATGCCCCATTTCGATTCGGCAAGGGAACGGTCTACGAGGGCGGAATCCACACGCCCGCACTGATTCGGTGGCCCGGCAAGATCGCTGCGGGCGGCGTTCTGTCGCAACCCGTATCCGTCCAGGATGTCTTCCCAACGCTCGCAGCCGCGGCAGGCGTGCCGATGCCGAAGGCCGCGAAAATCGATGGCAGGAGTCAGTGGGATACCATCGCGAAGGGTGAGCGTAGCGATCGCGAACCGTTCCTCGTCGCCTCGTTCGACATCGCCATGATCGACGGCGATTGGAAGCTCATCGAGTTCCAAGACGGCAAACGCACGCTATTCGACATGAAAGCCGACATCGCCGAACGAACCGATCAGTTCTCGAAACAACCCGAGATCGCCACGAAACTCGGTGCCAAGTTGGACGCATTGAAGAAGGATCTACCGCCAGTGACAGCAGAACGCGACGGCCCGTTCCGCCTGCGGCCAGGCAGCGGCGGCGGGCCGCCAGGTACGTGATGTGACACCCACACGATTTCGCGAAGTCAAACAATCGCAGGCGATCCGACGTAAGTTGACTATTGCGACCTGCACGGAGTGACCGGAAAATGTCGTGTCCGGTCGATTTTGTGTCGCACTCGGTCGATTTTATGTCGCACTCGGTCGATTTTGTGTCGCATTCGGTCGCGAAACAACCAGTAGTTACGGCTGATGTTGAATCGAGAGCCTCGACATAACCCACGATATGAGTTGACGATACGGCAAACCGGCCCAGTTAGTATCGGCGATTTTCGATCTCGAAGGGGCGTTTTGAGACGCAAAAATGGCAAAAAACCGGTTTTAGAACCTCCGCAATTGTGACTTACGTTGATTCGGAGAGCTACTTTTTGCCCTGTTCCATACCCGATCGAATTCGCATCTCCGTTTCCAAACGCGGCCACTCTCGTAAATTGCTTGTGATAATCCCACTGAGAACGAATATGAGCCTGATCGAAAAAACCGTCTGCGAATTGATTGCCCTCCAAACCTCCGGCCAAGCCTCCGCACTCGAGATCGCGAATGCCTTCCTGGCGAGCATCGCCGAACGCGAGCCGAAAGTTCAGGCGTTCATGTACGTCAACGAGGCGAGCGTTCGCGAGCAGGCGACCGCGATCGATGCGAAGCGGAGCAGCGGTGCGAAACTCGGCGTACTCGCCGGGGTGCCGATCGCAATCAAAGACGTGCTCTGTACGAAGGGCGTACCGACCACGTGTAGCAGCAAGATCCTCGAGAACTTCGTTCCACCCTACGATGCAACCGCCGTGGCAAGGGTGAAGGCCGCCGATGCGATTTTGCTCGGCAAAACGAACATGGACGAGTTCGCGATGGGTTCCTCCACTGAGAACAGCGCCTACAAAACCACGCGCAACCCGTGGGATTTGACGCGCATTCCCGGTGGCTCCTCAGGTGGCTCGGCGGCGGCAGTTGCAGCGTGTCAGGCACCCGTTTCGCTCGGCACCGACACCGGCGGTTCGATCCGCCAACCGGCCAGCCTCTGCGGCATTGTCGGCATCAAACCGACGTACGGCCGCATCAGCCGCTACGGTCTGATTGCGTTCGCGAGTTCGCTCGATCAAGTCGGGCCGTTCACGCACGATGTCATGGACAACGCACTCCTGATGGAAGTCCTTTCGGGGCACGATCCGAAGGACAGCACGAGCGTCGATGTCCCCGTACCCGCTTACACGAAGACGCTGAACGACCCCGTGAAAGGGCTACGCATCGGCGTGCCGAAAGAGTTCTTCGGCGAAGGCCTCGATTCCGAAGTCGAAGCCTCGATCAAAGCGGCACTCAAGGAATACGAGAAACTCGGTGCGAAGCTGGTCGATGTGTCGTTGCCGCACTCGCGGTATGCGGTCGCGGTGTATTACATCGTCGCCACGGCGGAGGCCTCGTCGAACCTCGCACGCTTCGATGGAATGCACTACGGCCATCGCACGAAAGTGAAGACCGACCTCATCAACACGTACGCCAAATCGCGAGGTGAAGGCTTCGGGAAAGAAGTGCAGCGCCGCATCATGCTCGGCACCTACGCGCTGAGTAGCGGCTACAAGGACGATTATTATTTGAAGGCATTGAAGGTCCGTCGCCTCATTAAAAACGACTTCGACGACGCCTTCAAATCGTGCGACGTCGTGATGGGGCCCACCGCACCATCGGCGGCGTTCAAAATGGGCGAGAAATCCGATAACCCACTCGCGATGTATCTGTCCGACATTTACACGATTTCGTGCAACCTTGCGGGCATCGCGGGGCTGAGCATTCCGTGTGGCTTCACGAAGGGCGGCCTACCGATCGGACTGCAACTACTGTCGCCGCCGTTCGACGAAGAGAAGATGTTACGCATCGCGAGGATGTACGAAGCCGCCACCGACTGGCACACGAAACGCCCGAAAGTGTGATGATTCTGCAATCCGTAACGGATGCCGGTCAAATTGATCTGAACGCCTTCATCGCCTTCGTGCTTCAGATCGTGCGTCGTGGGCACGCGAATCTCTTTCGTCGTACGATCTCCCGCCGCCCACTGAAGCGTCCCGGACGCCGCGGTGTAATCGCGATCTGCGACTCGAGCGGAACTATCGGACGTCGTGTAATTTACGCCGAGAGGGAAGTTGTTACCGCGAACCCTTCGCCCACGTTGAGCGTTGCGGGCACGTCCCGCGCTTCGAGCGCGGTCAGTTGCAACATGCAGGTCGATTTCTTTCGGATGGTTTAAACCTGGGTAGCAGTTTTCGCCTGCCAATTCTGGTAGCCGCAGGTCTTTAGCCTGCGTTTTTCCACCGGCAACGACTGAGGGTCGTGGTGAGTCATCGAAACGCGACGGTTCGTGCGCCCGGAATGAATGTTATGGCAGATTGCGTCGCGTCTCGCAGACTCGCCACGACTGGTTTTCGAGGGTATTTGCCCCCGCGCAGGCTAACACTACAGCGCGGGATTGAATACTGGATTCGCCGCAAACCATTGCAGAACAAGGCTTTGTGTAGCGATGAAACCAGATGCTACCCATATATGACATTTGCGATTTAACTCCTTATTCTGCTAAGGCTTACGACAATTATTGCGGACGATCCCGCGCTGTAGTGCTAACCCGGATATTTCATCTGCGGTTTCCATCGAGGGATTTCCTCGATTGGTCGGCGAAATTCGTTATTTTGACTGGTTGTGGTCGATTGTGAGTGGAAGGCCCCCTACCCCGCGTGCGAAAATTCGCGGCGGGTGGCATCGTTCGAGCTGCCACGGCGTTACGAACTTTCGGCCAGCGGACGGGTTTGCAATTGCATGG
>JAYWCL010000097.1:0-11798 GCA_043780595.1 Limnoglobus sp. | reverse complement strand
ACGTATTTCTTGTTCATGGGAATCCTCCTTGTGTCGGAAGTATCCCCGCAATTCCCAAGACTCACCAACCCCAATTCTTAGCCGTGACGACGCACTAGTTCATCACGTTGATTTCGGACATGGAGTCGCCGGGGTGGTGCGGCGGTGGGGTGGCATCGACGCTAGGCCCGTTGCCGACAAAGGTGGCGGGGCCGGCGTCGGCGTTAATGCGGCTGGAGAGGCCGGGGATCATTTCGCACATGACGCGGAGGATGTCGTCGCGGATTTCGAGGAACGCGGTCGCGCATTGCGGGTCGAACTGGCGACCCTTTTGGCGGGCGATTTCGGCGAAGCCGTACTCGGGCGGCTTGCCCTTCTGATTCTCGTGATACGGCCGATCCGACGTGATCGCATCGAAGGCATCGCAAACGGCGACGATGCGTGCGAGTAGCGGGATTTGCTCGCCGGCAAGGCGATCCGGGTAGCCGGTGCCGTCCCATCGCTCGTGGTGGTTGCGGACGATCGGGATGATCGGCGCGAGTTCGGAGATACCGCCGAGATACTGCGCACCGAGCGTCGTGTGCGTTTGCATCTCGGCGAATTCCTTCGCCGTCAGCCGTCCGGGCTTCTGCAAAATCGCGTCGCTGATGCCGATCTTGCCGATGTCGTGGAGCGGCGTGCCGATGCGGATGCGTTCCATCTGATCTTCGGGCAGGTCCATTTTCTCGGCGAGCATGGTGGCATACGCCGTCACGCGGCGCGTGTGGCCACCGGTGTATTTATCGCGGAGTTCGACCATGTCCGCAAGCGTCGTAATCGTCTTGAGGAACAAGTCGCGTTGCGCTCGTAACAGCAGCGAACATTCGATGCCTGCCGAGACGTGCGCGGCCATCGCGTCGGCGAGTTTCAGGTCGGCTTCGGTGAACGGCGGAGCCAAAATGCGCCGATCGAGGTGCAGCACGCCGAGCTTGCGCCGCGGCGTCCGCAGCATCACGCACAGCACCGAACCCATCGCGCCATCGGCGATGCTGTGGTTGTTCCTCATCTCGTCGCTATCTTCGAGATTCTTGAACAGCATCGACTGACCCGCGGCATACGCCTGCTGCGTGAGTCGTTTGCTGAACGGGAACCGGCTCGACGGTTCGCGGGGGCCGACCGACAGCGACCGCAATCGCAGCTTCGGTTCGGGGCCATCGCCTTCGGCCAACACGATCGCGCCGCGTTGCGCATCGAGCACGCTGACCATGTCGTTCAGGATCGAATCGAGGAGTTGATCTTCGCTTTGCAAGTGAACGAGGTGGTGCCCCGCTTGCATGAGCGCCATCAGCCGATCGTCGGCGAGTAAGCTGGGGTTATTGCCACGGAGATCGCGGAAGTTCGTGATGCGGCTATTCAGTTGCGAGGCGGGTATCGGCGAAAGGCTGGCGGCCAGAATCAGTTGATCCGACGGTGGCCCTTCGAGGCTACTTTCGCTCATCTCGACGGAAAATGCCACTTTACCGAACTGTACGATGTCTCGCTGTTTGAGTATCGGTTCGACATCGATTGTGACGCGGGTACCGTTGACGTACGTGCCATTCGTGCTATTGAGGTCGACGACCGTCCACGATTGCCCATCGGATGCGAGGCGTACCTCGGCATGTTTGCGGCTGACGGAGCTATCGTCGAGGACGATTTCCAGCGTGGCCAACCGCCCAGAGCGAAGGAGCGTTTCCGAGTGCCAGACTTTGCCTTTGATCGGCGCGCTAACGCCGCGCAAACGGATGCCCCGTCTCACGTTGATCCCTCACCGTTGTAGCAGATTTGCCTACTCTTTATAAACATTGAGTCCGATGCAATCTAACACACAGAATCGGTACGCGATGCCGTTTTGTTAGAATTGCTCTTTCGATGAGGCAAGAATCGGGAAATTCTTCGCGGCGAAACCGTTGGTCGAAGTGCGGGTTACACAATAGGATTCGTGTTGTCCGGCCCATTTCGGAGATAGCGACTCGCTCATGGGGAAACGGCACGGCCTATCATTCGGTAGCCTGCGAGACGCGATTGCGATGCTGACTATCGTCAGTCATCTCATCGTTGCGTTGGGGCTTCCGTTGCCGTTCGTTCGCCGCACATCGGATGCATCTACGCCGTACCCCTGCCAGTTTCGCCCGTGCGGATGTGCGAGTTCCGACTTGTGCTGGAAAGGCGATTGCTGTTGTTTCACGCTCGAAGAAAAGCTCGAATGGGCGGACGCCAACGGCATCGAGCCACCATCGCACGTTCGACCGCTCGTCGAAACGCGCCAGTCGTATCGCCCGATTGCCGCCAAGAAGAAAACGTGCTGCCCGCTACACGAATCGTCCGCCGACCCCTTCGTTTGGGTCGTGGGCATCTTCGCGCAAAAGTGCCGCGGCGATAGCCCGGCCACAGTGTTCGCACTCGAAGCCGCCGTCGTGCCGACGCGGACCGCACAACCGATTGTCGAAACCGCATCGGGTGCGTTCCTCATCGCGTACGACTGTCGTGCCATCGTCATCGCAATTCCCCCGCCAACTCCACCGCCGCGCATCGCCTAATCCCGTTTGTGAATCGTCGCGTACCGAGCCTCGCGCCATCGATATCGATGCGCTGCGCGTTCGGTACTTCCGTACATCATTTCACCTAAAAAACATCGAGACCAACCCATGAATCGGCTTCCCCGCAAAGGTTTTACGCTCATCGAACTCTTGGTGGTGATCGCGATCATCGCCATCCTCATCGGCTTGCTGCTGCCCGCCGTGCAGAAGGTGCGCGAGGCTGCCGCCCGTGCGAAATGTACGAACAACCTCAAACAACTCGGGTTGGCAATGCACAACCACGAAGGCGCACTCGGCGCGTTCCCGCAAGGGCGGAACGGCTTCCCGAAGGTGGTGTCCGCACCCGCGCGGTTGCTGGCGTACGTCGAACAGGCGAACTTGCAAAGTCTCGTCGACCCGGAAGGCACGCTCGCCATCGGTGGTCAGAACGAATCCGCCGCCAAGAACCGCGTCGCGTTGCTCGCTTGCCCGAGCGATCCGCAAAGTGGCGTCGTGCCCGGCAGCGTCTATTTCGGCACCAACTACGTCGCGAATAACGGCACCGGCGCGACCTTCGACGCCACCGGCGCGATCGTCGCATATCGCAAAATCGCCGAGGGGAATGGTGTGTTTGCACAGGTTCCCGTTCGCATCGCCGACATCACCGATGGCACGTCGAACACCGCCGCATTCAGCGAAAGTCTCGTCGGCAATGGCACGGCGATTTCGGCACTGCCCACCGACGCGCAAACCATCAGACTGGCGGTGCTCGAAGTATCGGGTGGCACCGACCCGACCCCGGCGCTGTGCGATGCGGGTACCGGTGTGTGGAACGCCAAACGCGGCGAACAGTGGATCAACGGGCACTACGGCAACACGCTGTACAACCACTTTTACGCGCCGAACCCCGTCGGCAAATGGGACTGCGGCAACGCCAGCCACAACAAGGGCCTCACCGGCGCACGCAGTGCCCACACCGGCGGTGTGAACCTGCTCCTCTGCGATGGCAGCGTGCGTTTCGTGCGCGACAGTATCGCCATCATCCAGTGGCGTGCCCTGTCCACCCGCGCCGGCGGCGAGGTGCTCGGCGAGTTTTGATCGGAAGTTATTGGTACGAGCGGCACGACGTAAGCGTGCCACTCGCTCGGTTTCGTCGCATTTCCCAGCGAAAGTCGTAATCCTGCACGATACGTTTCTGACTGTCTGCCGAGGTTTCAATGCTTCACCCTGCCATGACGCCGCCGCTACTGACACCCGACTGTCCGGGGGTCGGCGGGCGAATGAAAGTGCAACCCGACGATTTCATCGTCGAGGAAATCCCTGCGTACGAAGCCTGCGGCGAGGGCGACTTCCTCTATTTATGGATCGAGAAGCGCGGCATCGGTGCCGAGTTCATGCTGCGGCACATCGCCCGCTGCCTCGGGTTAGGCTTCGATGCGGTCGGTACTGCGGGGTTGAAGGATCGCCATGCCGTCACGCGGCAATGGGTATCGTTACCCGCCGAGATTGAAGCGAAGATTGGCCGCATCGACACCGATGGCATTCGCGTTTTGAACGTCACGCGGCACACGAACAAACTCAAGCCCGGCCACCTGCGCGGCAACCGCTTCACGATCCGAATCCGCGAGGCCGACCGCACTCATGCCGATGCGGTGCCGACGATCGTGGCGCGGATCCGCGAGAAGGGCTTACCGAATTTCTACGGCCCGCAGCGGTTCGGCCACGATGGCGAAACCGCCGAGCGCGGCTTCGCCATGTTGAACGGCGAACGGGTGAACGCGGGGCCATTCCAGCGGAAACTGTACCTGTCAGCCGCCCAGTCGTTGCTGTTCAATGCGTGCCTGGCCAGCCGCCTTACCGATGGGCTTTTGCACACCGTGCTGCAAGGCGATGTGATGATGAAGTGGCCGTTCGGCGGGATGTTCAACGCAGAGGATGTGCCGACGGAACAGGCGCGATTCGACAAACGCGAGATCGTGACGGGCGGGCCGATGTTCGGGAAAAAGACCTTCGCGGCGAAAGATGTCGTGGCCGAGCGCGAGGCGAAAGTACTGACTGACAACGGGCTGACACCCGAACACTTCGACCGCCCCGGCAAGCTGCTACTGGGTACGCGCCGCCACAACCTCATCTACCTCGACGAACTTACGGCCACATGGGACGACGACGGATTAAATTTGGACTTCACGTTACCATCGGGCAGTTACGCCACGATTCTGTTACGCGAAATCATGAAGACCGACGTCGCGATTTCCGATGAAGCCGCCGAGACGGAGTGAACCGGCTCATCCCGGTGGCCACGCGAAGTTTCGCCCGCCGAGTAGGTGCATGTGCAAGTGCGGCACCGTCTGCCCGGCGCGTTCTTCGCAGTTGATTACCAAGCGATACCCGTCGGACAGCCCGAGTTGTTTCGCCAACATCGCGGCCACAATGTGCAGATGCCCGAGTAGTGCGGCATCCTCGGGGGCGATGTCCGCATGTGTACGAATGACCTTCTTCGGGATGATGAGTATGTGTATCGGCGCTTGGGGATTCACATCGTGAAATGCCAGACAGAGATCGTCTTCGTGCGCGATCTTGGCAGGAATCTCCTTGTTGATGATCTTCAGGAATAGATTGTTCATCATCATGGCCATGTTGTCATCTTTCCGAATCGTGTATTTGAGGTATGCAATACGGCGCGGCTCAACGCGCCTCGAACTGATCCGCCAGCAGCTTTGCGGCGGTGGCGGTGCGGCTGAGCAAATCGGGCGGGATGCGGTCGCGCTCGAGGCTCGTGAGTTTCGCGAGCGCTTCGAGCGTATGCACTGCGGCCTTGACGAGTGACAGTTCGCTGTCACCCCAACTCGGTGGCGCGATACTTTCCACGGTGCGTGGCACTTCCGTTTGGCCTTCGCCGATCACTTCGCGGACGACGTCGAGAAACTTCGTCTGGTTCACGCCGACGAACGTAATCTCGTCCTCGTCGCCCTCGAACAACCCGTTGAACAACCCGGCTTTTTGCTGGATCGTTCGCAGTACGCGCTCTTCGATGGTGCCGCGCGTCACGAGGTTAATCACGCGCACGGGGCGGCTCTGGCCCATGCGATGAACGCGCGCGATTCGCTGTTCGAGCACCGCCGGGTTCCACGGCAGTTCCAGGTTCACCACGGTGTCCGCGATCTGCAAATTCAACCCCGTGCCGCCCGCGTCGGTACTCAGGAACACGCGGCACGCGGGGTCAGTTTGAAACTCCTCGAGCACCGCCTTGCGCTCTTTGCCGGGCAGTCCACCGTGCAACATCACGTAGCGAACTTTCAGCCGATCCAGCACCGTTGCGGTTTCGTGCAACATCGTTTCCCACTGGCTGAACACCACGACTTTATGGTGCTCTTCCTCTAACAGTTCCGGCAGGAATTCGGCGAACTCATCGAGCTTCGGCGAGACGTGCGTTTGCCGGTCGAACAGGAACGTGCTATCGCAGATCGTCCGCAAATTGACGAGGCACGCGAGGATGCGCTTGCGGTCGAGGTCGGTCAAATAACCCTTCTGAAGAAGGCGTGCGAGTGTCGTTTTTTGGTCGTCGTACGGCGGGCGCTGTTCGTCCGAAAGTTCGACGAACACGGTGTTGTCGGTGCGTGCGGGTAGCTGCGTCAGCACTTCGCTACGGGTGCGGCGCAGGAAGATCGGCTCGAGCTTTTCGCGGATCGCATCGAGGTTGCGGTAGCCTTTCAGGTTGCCATTTTCGTCGAGAACGCGGTGGTCATACAGAAACTGATACGCGGGGCCGAAGCGTCGTTCGTCGACGAATTGCACGATGCTGTAAAGCTCTTCGAGCCGGTTTTCGAGCGGTGTGCCGCTCAGTACCATCGCGTATCGGCTCTGGAGTTTCTTCACCTCTTTCGACGTTTTCGATTCCCAGTTCTTGATCCGCTGTGCCTCGTCGAGGACGACGACTTGCGGCTTCCAGGCATTGATCGCTTCGCGATCGCGCACGACTTGCTCGTAGTTCACGAGCCGATAAAACGTGTCCTCGGCGTACTGGTCTTTACGGGTTTCGGGCGAGCCATCGATGACTTGCACGGCACGTTTCGTGAACTTGCGAATCTCGGTTTCCCATTGATATTTCACCGACGATGGCGCAACGACGAGCACGCGACCGATGCCGCGTTCGCGGGCCAGAAGCTCGACGGCGGCGAGCGTCTGGATCGTCTTGCCGAGGCCCATATCGTCGCCGAGAATGCTGCGACCGCGGCAAGCGAGGAACAGCGCGCCGCGCAGTTGATAGTCGTAAAGCGGGATCGACAATAAGCCGAGATCGAGCGTGCCGGCGGCCAACTCCGATAGCCAATCTTGCTCTTTGCGAAGCAGTTCGGCGCGTTCGACTTCGCGCTCGATGAACTCCATCGCGTCGGACAACACCGTGATTTCTTCGGGCACGCGCTCGATGTCGTGGATGAGATCTTCGTAGCGGCCCTTCGCGGTCCAGAGGCCCTTTTCGTCGAAGAACCGCCCGGAAAGCTGCGCGAGTTTATCCGAGTGCCGCGCGGGCAGGTGCAGCCCCAGCAACAATTGCTCGCCGTAATGCAAGTACACTTCCGGCCGCGTAACCGTGGCTTTTTTCTTCTGTAAATGCGCGGGCAGATCGTCCTTCAGCAGTTCGAGCACCGCCTCGATATGCTTGCAGGTGCCGAGCGTGTTCGCCTTAAAATCCGGGCACGTACACGTGTTGTCGCCGGTGTCGAAGCCTTTAATCTCGACTTCGTACTTCCCGCCCGATTCCGGATTCGAGACGTAGTAATCCGAGAACACCCGCCGCTTCGTGCGGTTTTCGATAACGAACCGCCCCGCCTTCGCACGCTGTTTGCGAATGTCGATCTGTTCTTCGCGGAGCATTCCATACCCTCTCGGTCAATCGCCAGACGGGGAAATTGTACGCAAGTGACTGAGCGCGTCTGCACGGGAGTCCCGCTTCGTCAAATAACACCCAATGCGAAGGAGCCAGTCGAACGGAACCGCTTGACATTATTCCTGTCACGAATAATATTCAATTGGCAAACCGTGCCGCCAAGTGCGGTTGTTCCATTATGGAACGCTCATGTGGCATACGCAAGAAACCGAAGAATACGTTCGTCGGCTCAAGCAATTTGCCAAAAAGCATCGTATCGAATTGCTGGCGATGCTCGATAATCTCGACACGTACTTCGAGACTTTGCAATCCGGGGTACAGCCGAAGCAGATTCGGCATGGATTCACTCATAGCGAAGCCCACGGCGCGATCGCTATCGATCAAAAAGGCGCGCCGGGTAAACCGACACAAACTCGTCTGTACGTGTATCCCGACCCAGATACGCAAACGCTCTATCTGATTACAATCGGCGACAAGAAATCTCAACGGGACGACAACGCCACTTGTAGAGTGTGGATCGTCAGCCTACGGGAAGCAAAGCAGAATACCCAGAACGAGAAAGACGAACCGAACCCCTCCGGCGAGGTCGATTCCAATGACAAAGCCAATACCGAATAAGTCTCACCGAAGCGTTTCGGAGATGGCCCGCGACTTGCTTTCGGGCGACCCCGATTTCGTCGCCGAGTTCGAGACGCGGCTCAGTAGCCGTCAACTCGTGAAATCGTTGTCCATCATCCGCGCGCGGGCGAAGTTGTCTCAGCAAGAGTTGGCTTCCAGGATGGGATGCAGTCAATCGAAGATCTCTAAGATCGAGAGTGGAATCGACGCCGATCTCCGGTTTGGCGACATCGAAGCCTACCTCAAGGCCACATCGCACGAGGCGAAGATTTTCGTCGTTCCCGGAGGGGGCACACTCGTCGATGAAGTCAAAATGCACGCTTTTCAGATCAAACATGTGCTCGAAAGGATGGTTCAGTTAGCCGACAACGATGGTGCCATCACGACGGGTGTCGCAGACTTCATTGAGGAGGCCGAGTGGAACCTGGCCCGGATCACGAAAAAAGCGAGATACACATTGCCACAGTTACCGCCGGATGGGAAGCGTCTCGTTCACGTTGAGACCCCGGAAACCGACGACGAACCAGAACCGCTTCTCCTCAACGCATAATTGCCCAGGGACGATCGTCCCTGGGCTTTCGTTCGTTTACTTCTTGCAGTAACTCAAGGACAGCACGGCGAATGCGGTGGCGAGTTCGGGGAGGTTTTCGAGGAAGGCTTTGCTCTTGTCGTTGGCCCAACTGCCGTCTGGGTTTTGCTTGGCTTTCAGCACCTCGAAGAGTTCCTTGCGCCAGTCGTGTTTCACGCCTTTCGCGTCGGCGAAATCGTCTTCGCCCACGGCGTCCATCGCTTTTGCGAATGTATGATAATAGTAGAAGAGACCATTTTGCCCCATGCCGGGGTTCTCGTCTAATGTATAGTGGGCGCGCACCCATTTCAGTGCGGCCTGCACGCGCGCATCGTCTTTGCTCACCCCGGCATACAAGAAGCTCTTCAGCCCCGCGTAGGTCATGCCGCCTTCGCTCCGCAATCCTCCGGCGGCGGTCCGCTTCTCGTTCTTCTCATCGCTGGCCGCAAGCGGGTTGTAAATGAAGCCACCCCTATCGTCGTCGCTGACTTTCTTTGCGAATTCCTGATCGTTCAACTCACTTGGTAGATTCTGGCTACGACTGATGAACTTGAGCGCCTTCTGGATGGCGGGGTCGTCGGTCTTCGCGCCGCCGGCTAAGAGTGCCTCCATGAAGAAGTGCGTGTTCGACAAGTCCGGCCCGCCCTTGCCACCCTTCTTGTCGTACCCCGCCCCGCCGAACTTCACATCCTTGTCGTCCACGTCGCCATCGCCGAACTGCAAGGTTCGCAAAAACTTCGATGCGCCACTAATGACTGCATCGTACTTCTTGTTCGCGTTCGATTCTTTGAATGCCATCACGGCGAGGCAAGTCGTATAGTTTGCGAGTCCCTTGTTATACACGCCACCGTCGCCCTTCACGGCCTTCTCGATGTACTTCAGCGCCTTGGCCACGACGTCATCGTTGGCATCGAAACCGGCGCGAACGAGCGCGGCGGCAGTGAGTGCGGTCACGCCCGGCTCCCCGGCTTGCGGTGGCGCGAAACTGCCGTCGTCCTTCTGCTTCGACTTCAAGAAACCGTAGGCTTTGTCGAGCACTGCCTGAACCGCCTTCGGGTCGGGCGCCGCAAAAGTGTTCGATACAGGCCAATAAGTAGCCACACCTGCGCCAACGGTGGCCGCGAAGAATCGACGACGCGAGACGGGAACCATGTTTTGTACTCCGGTGATACTGCATTTATATCCGCTCGAACGAAGAGTTGCAATTCCCGCGCCGATTGCACCCATACCCATTCGCGGGCTTCCAGTCGGTTGTGGCGAACGCTTCGCGAAAATTGGTCTGGTCAGAATGCGGCAACCGGGTTATGCGGCAAGAACTATCGGAAGAAACTTCGACTTTACATACCGACCCAGGCTGGGAGATGCGAATGACGGTACGACATCGATTACGCGTACGCTGGCTGCTGAGCATTCTCGCTGGGGGGGCCGTCGCGACTGCAATGGCGCAGTCACCACCACCGCTGTTACCCCTGCCGCCAATTCCGGCACCGGCGGCTGTCCCCGAGATACTTCCCGTCGCAGCAACCAGCCCCGCGATTCCACCGCCGCCAGCCGTACCGACCATTCCGGCACCCGTTGCCGTCGTACCGGCGCTGCCTGTTCCGCCAGCCATTCCGGCGTTACCGCCAGTGATCGTTCTGCCACCCGCGAAACCGGCGGCGTTACCGTCGATCGAATTGAGCGATCTCCCGCCGCTCGTTTTACCCGAAGCGAAGCCACCGGCGAAATTGCAACCGCCCGCCGCCGCGCCGTTGCCCGTAATCGAGGCACCCGCGCTGCCGGTGTTGCCTCCCTCGAAGGTTCCCGTGATCGTCGTTTCACAACCGAAACCGATCGTCGAGACGCCGAAACTGGTCGCGCCCGTCATCGTGGCGAAGCCAGTTAAAGTCGAGCCAGTAACGGAAGCACCCGCCGTGGCGAAAGTGCCGACGATGCCCCCCGCAACGCTGCCCGCCGCACCGACGACCGAGGCGAAAGCGTCGATTCTCGAAGCCAAAATGACGGGCAACCCCGTCGATGCCTCGGCCGCGTTCCAGATGTCGATTACCGAAATGAAGGCCGCGTACGCTAAGCTGTTCGACTACTCGGGCCACTTCGTTCGGCAGGAGCGCGTTCGCGGCAAACTGATGCCCGAACAGACGGCCGAGCTTCGCGTGAAGACGAAACCGCGCAGCATCGCACTGAAATTCATCGGGCCGAAAGAGCTCCTCGGCCACGAGTTGATCTACGTCAACGGTCGTCATGCGGAGATGATTCGCGTTCGCCCAGCAGGAAACTTCGACGCGAAAGCGTTCATGACGGTGAATGCCACCGACCCGCGTGCGATGGTCGACACGCGCCACCCGATTACGGAAATCGGCATCGGCGCGGTGATCGATCATCTGGAGAAAATGACGACAATCGAACGACGACTGCGAAACCCGATGTCGGCGTCGATGGCCGATTTCAACTTCGTGAAGCGACCGGTGATTCGCTACGAAATCTTCACCGAACGCCCCCACGCCCTGCGATCTGCTTACCGTACAGTCGTGTACGTCGATAAGGAAACGAAGCTGCCCGTGCGCATCGAAGCCTACGACCAACCGACCGTCAACGGTGCAATCGGCGGCGAACTGCTCGAAGTCCATAGCTTCGTAAACCTCAAGTTCAACCAGGGAATCGGCGAAGTGCCATTCGAGAAGTAACGCACCCAATTTAGCTGGCCTCTATGAGGCCAGTGGGGTCGCAGACGTCACCACCTGCGCCAGCCTTTCGGCGGCGCTAATAATCGACGTAAGTCACAATTGCGGACACTCAAAAACCGGTTTTTTCGGTTTTTGAGGCCCCAAAACGCCACTTTTCGATCGCAAATCGCCGATCCATTTCGGGCAGTTTTGCCGTATCCTGTCATCCTATCATGGTTTGCGTCGAGGCTCTCGATTTCGCATCAGCCGAAACTACTGGTCGAAAATCGACCGAATGCGACCGAAAATCGACCAACATTGACCGAAATGCGACCGGATGCGACCGAAATGCGTCCAAACGCGACACTTTTGCGTTACTTTGTGCACAATGCAAAAGTCGACTTACGTCAAATCGCCTAGAACTTTTTGACTTTGGGAAATCGCGTGGGTCATCTCGGTTCGGGTTCAATTAGCCGCGACGCGCAGGCTTTGCGTAGCGGAGCGCGTAGACTTCACCCATATTCTGACAATCCCGTACCGGGGTG
>JAYWCL010000096.1:0-34343 GCA_043780595.1 Limnoglobus sp. | reverse complement strand
ACGCGGTACTCATCGTTCGACCGAAGAGGAAGTCGCGCGGCACGAACTTCCGCTTGTCGGACCCGCCGTAATGCCAAACGACGCCCGATTTCGGGTTCGGCTTGCCGGTCATTCGCAGTTTGCCTTCATTGTCTTTCTCGGTCTTATCGACGAGTTCCTCGGAGATGTCACCTGTCGCACCTGCGGGATTAATGCACCAGAAGTGCCCGATACCCGTGAAGTGTTCCGGGTCTTGACCCACGCCGATATAGACTTTGCCATCGTGAACGACCGGCGTCCCGATGAAGTCGTTGCGGGTGCCGTTGCCACCGAGTTCGTACTGCGATTCTTTCGGGTTCGCATCGAATTTCCAGAGCAGTTCGCCCTTCATCGGCTCGAAGCTATACAGCCAGCCATCGCCACCGGTGAAGATCGCTTGCTTTACGCCCGCGATTTCGGAGTAGACGGGGTTCGACCATTGGCCGTGCATGATGTTCTTGCCAGGTAGGCTGCTTTTCCATGCGAGCGTGCCGTCTTTTTTGTTGAGTGCGATGAAGCTCGGTGCTTCCGGCGAAGGGATATTCGCGTGATTCTCGTCGACGCCGTTCGCGGTCGTGATGTAGATCATGTCGCCGACAATCAGCGGGCTGCCAGCGGACATGTTGTGTGGGAACACGTTCAGTTTGGCGATCATGTCGTATTCCCAAACGATATCGACATCGGTTTTGTCCTGATACTTTTCGGTCTGGATTCCGTCGTTGCCGTTCGCGAAACCATCGACATCGGCACAGACGATCGTGCAACGGTTGGAGACGTAATAGACGCGATTGCCATCGACGGCGGGCGTCGAGCAGATGCCTTCTCTGGGCCAATCCTGCACGGGGCCGGACGGGAGCTTGTCGTGGATCGCTTGCCAGAGGAACTCGCCGGTCTTCTCGTTGAAGCACATCAGGACGCCTTTGTCCATCGGCTCAAGTTCGCCATCTTCGTTCTTCTTCTGGTCGCGTTTGTTGCGTGGCTTTTCGTTGTTCGTGCCGACGAACACTTTACCACCGGCGACGGTTGGCCCGCCGTACGCGCGCGAGCCGAGTTCGGCTTGCCAAAGTGGCTTGGCATCGGTTGCACGAGTCACTTTGTCGATCTTCTTGCTCGGATCTTTCGGATCTGCGACTTGTTCTTTCAGGTCGTAAAGCGTGCCGGGAATGCCTTTGTCGATGAGGTTCACGAAGTTGCGGTCGGGCGTGCCGCCGAACATCACGTGATCCGACTTACCCGCCACGACCGGCTTGACCGCAACGGGAACGGGCTTCGTTTCTGGCACGTTAACGGGGACGGGCTTCGTTTCTGACACCGGAACAGGAACCGGTTTCGGTGTGGGTACCGTCTCAGGCATCGGTACCGGTTTCACTTCCGGCTTCGGTGTGATGACCGGCATCGGTGGAATAACCGCTGGTACTTTTACCTCGGGCTTTTTGTCGTCGACTTTCGCCACTTCGATCGGCTTGTCGGCCACTTTGGCGACTTCCGCGGCCTTGTCGGCAATGGGGACGCGCTGGCTCTTGATGCCGTAATAAATCGCCCCGGCGGCGATGCCCGCCGACAGTAAGGCGGCCACGGCGGTACGGGTCACTTTCGCTGCGTTCATATCAGAAGTTCTCGGTGTGTGGGTGTCGTTCGATTATTTTTTGGCGTTCGGCTTTACGAGCAGGTTATCGTAGAAGATCTCCGAACCGGGCAAGGTTTTGTCCTCGGTAACGAGCATATTCGTGACGTACCCATACAGCGCGGCCGCGCCTTCGGTGTTGGGGGCCGGGTCGCGGAACTCGACCGTCCACGCTTCGGGTTCGGGTGCGGTTTTGTCCCACACTTTCCCGCGAAGTATCGCTTCCTTGCCTTCCATGTCGATCACGAACTTCATGCGATACCAGACCTTTTCCTTCCACGGGAACGCGACGCCTTTGTTGATACGCGGGCGAGCTTCCCACGAGATGATTCGCAAGCTGCGTTCGTTCGCAAACTCGGGGTCGTCTTTGCCGTCCATCACGAGCAAGTATCGGCTGTTGACGATGCCCATATCGGGCATCTTGTTGCGGACTGTGCTCGCTTGCAAGTCGCATTCGATGCTGTAACCCGTCGAGGTCGGCAATGTGATGTAGCTGTAGGCGCGGGCAATCGGTGGCCGTGAATCGTTGTTGATCTTCGACAGCACTTTGTTGCCATCTGCGAGCGTCTTGACGACGTACTTTCCGTTGGCATTCACCCAGCCACCTGGTGCGACTCCGTCGGGTGTTTTCTCGAAATCGATGGCGATCGGCAGTTGCGGCGCGACACGAACGCGTGCCATCGGTGCGACGATCATGCCGAGTTTTGCGGACACATATCCTTGTTGGCTCGGCAGTTTGCCGATGGTGACGATGGCTTTCGCCCCGTCGGCTTTGATCTCGCCGTTGAGTGCGGGCGGACCCGCAGCGACATTCATAGGCACGGGCGGCTTAGGAAGAGCCCACTCGATTTTGGCTCCTTCGGGTGCCTTCACGGTGCGGCCGTTGGCGTCGAGAAATTCGACGCGGAATTCGACGGCTTTACCCGGTGCGCTCGTGACCTCGGCAGGCACGATGCGGATCGCCGTCGGGGCGGCATCTTCTGCCAATGCGGGTTCGGCGGCGAGCGGTTTGTAATCGGGCGTAGTTGGCTTCGCGTCGCCTTTGCCGATGCAATACATGAACTCGCGGGTACAGAAGAACAACCGCCCGTTCACCGCGATCGGCGTGCCGTGCGTTTCGACGAATCCCTGGCCCAGGACGCTGCGGAATGGCAGTACTTCGAGTTCTTGCGGTTCGTCATGGCCGTTCAGCTTCAGCACCGAAAGTTTCGCATTCACGTCGAAAATGTACAGCTTTCCATCGGCAACGAGCGGTGCCCCGCGTGATACGGTGCCGTACTTGTACGTCCAGAGTCCTTTGCCCGTTTTCGCGTCGAAGGCGTACAGTTCGCCCGCATCATCGGGGGCGTAGAGAATACCATCGGCAATCGCGGGGGAGGCGAGGCCGAAGCGAATGCCCTGGCGCGTCGTCCCGTTCGCGAGTTGAATCTTTTTGGTTTCCCACACGAGCTTAGGTTGCTTCGTTTTCGCATCGACAATCGAGGCGTCGAGGCAGACGATCTTACCGATCGGGCCGCCGCTAGGGTTCTCTTCACCGTGGGCGGCGTACACGAAATTGCCATCGACGACGGGCGACGGGTTGGCCACGCCTTCGCTGAAGCGATAGCTCCAGAGCCGTTCGCCGGTCCGCACTTTGAACGCATGCGCGTAACCGTCGCCGCCACTCGTAATTAATGTGCGTTGGCCGTTGATGACCGACACGACGGGGTTCGAGTAATACGTGCCGCGAATCTGGTACGGCGACTCGGCCCACCAAACGACTTCGCCGGTAGTCGAATCGAACGCGACGAAACGGTTGGCCGCGCGGGCGTGATTGCCCCACGACGAGTTAATCATGCCGACAATCACTAAGCCGCTGTCGTAGATCGGCGAGACGATCCGCCCGCCGTAGCCCGTCACGCGACCGAACTCTTCGGTCAGGTTTCGCAGCCACTTGACCGCACCGGTTTTCGCGTCGAAACAGTAAACGTGTCCTTGGGTGCCGTGGCAAAACACGCTGCCCGCGACGGGGTCGATCGTGAGGCTCGTCCAGCCGAGGCGGCTCGAAACGATGTCGGTATGGAAAACGTTGAACGCCTTCTCCCAGACGAGTTCGCCGGTCGTTTCGCTCATGCAAACGACGCGCTCGCCTTCGGTGAGGCCCGAGCCACTTGCGGTGATGAGATACAAGTTGCCCTTGTAAATCAGCGGGGCCGAGCGTCCGCCGATCGGCTTCTTCCAGATGAGATTATCTTTGCCCACTACGCCGACGCCGAAAGTATCGGGCAGGTCGGTCTCCCTGGAGACGCCATTTTGCTCGGGGCCGCGCCAATGCAGCCAATCCCCCGCAAGCGTCGGGATCGCAGTCAAACCGAGTATCAGTATCGCCCAGGCCACACGTTGCTTCATCGTTGACTCCAGATACGAGAGAGACATTGCTATTTCCGGTTATCGCGAATCATGTTTGTACGACGATCAGCCGTTTCGCCTTCATTTCATATCGCGGCAGCGTTCCGGGTTCCACGGCGGTCACTTCGACGCGGAACAACAGTTCGTCCTGAATCGCTTTCGCCACCGCGTGCGCTATCTGCAAACCATCGACGCCGGGCAACGGCTCGATTTCGATCCGCAGATCCGCAAGCGATCCCGTACGCTCGACCCGGAGCCGATACTCGACGACGCGATCGAAGCGACGGATGATCGACTCGATCGAACTCGGGAAGATGTTATTCCCGCGAACGTAGATCATGTCGTCGACGCGGCCGAGTATTCCGCCACGCAACACCGTTGTTGTACGACCCGGCTCCGGTGCCCGCACCAAATCGCCCGTGCGGTAGCGAATCGCGGGCGAACCCCATCGCCCGAGGTTCGACACGACCAGCTCGCCAATTTCGCCCGCTGCCGTCGCGTTGTTGCCACCCGGTTCGATGACTTCGGTGTAGAAATCCGTGTCGTTGACCGTCAACCCCGTGTCGTCGTCGCACGTTTGCACGGCCACGGGGCCGACCTCGGTCATGCCGTAATGATCGTAGACTTTCGCACCCCAACCGGCTTCAATCCGTGCCCGCGTCGACGCAATTCCGCCACCCGGTTCCCCGGCCACGACGATCGTGCGAACCGATGCATTCGCGATGTCGATGCCTTCTTTCCCGGCCACTTCGATCAGATGCATCGCGTACGTCGGCGTGGCGAACATTACCGTGACATTGTGCTCGAGTGCAAACCGCAACCGCGTCGTGCTCGACATCCCGCCACCGGGCAGGCATAAGCCACCAGCCCGCGTTAACGCTTCAAAACCGGTCCAGAAGCCGAGGAACGGGCCGAACGAAAACGGGAAGAATGCAACATCGCTTCTGGTGATGCCGATATTTGGGAATATCCAATCCCAACAACTCAGCAGCCATTGCCAGTCGCTCGGCGTGTCGAGCCAGCGCAGAGGTTTGCCCGTTGTCGTGCCCGATGTCTGGTGCAGCCGCGAGTATTCGCTTCGATCGTATGTCCGGTTCGTACCGTATGGCGGGGTCGTCAGTTGGTCGTCGGCGAGTTCGGTCTTCGTCGTGAACGGCCAAGTCGAAATCGCGTCGATGGCGGAGTTCGTGGCATGAAATTTCGCGGTATAGAAGCGATTCGTCGGCAGGATCGCAAGTAGTCCACACCGCAACCGCGATTCGGGAGTTTCAGATGATGATCGTGGTTCGTCCAACCGGGAAACTCCGAAAGTCGATCATCGCGTTCGGATACCGCGACCTACGCGAAACCTTACAGACGAAATAAGCACAGTTCCAATCGCGTCAATTATGGCCGGCAATGATTCCACCGCTTACCACCCACCCCTGGAATCATTCCCGATTTCGGAACCAACCTAACACACCAACGACTTACGTCCAATTTGATCGTCTGGAACCACGCCGGAATCAAAGTTTCGGTGCTCCTTTTCGGCAAACCGGACAAATACTCAATTTCGTTTCATTACGGCTTTTTAATGTCGAAGCAGAATAGCAAATCGAAATCGCGTAGGTACAACTTGCCGTTCGCAATGACGGGATGCGCCCAGACTGCGCCGTTCTTTTTGTCGGTCAGGCTGTTTTGCGGCAACTTCATCCGTGCGACTTCGCTCCACGCTTCCGGCGTTGCTTTAATCACGGCAAGTTCCGTGCCCTTGTTTTTCTCTTCGTAACAGAACAAGTGTCCATCAGCGAAACTGATCGAGCCTTTGCCGAGTTTGCCACTCTTCCAGACGGGTTCGTCGGTCGCATTCTTGAAAGCAAAGCACGTCCAGCCGCCCCGCTCGCTGTGGCCGTAAATGTAGTCGCCGACCTGGATCACGCCACCGTGATGGTTCTCGAACGTCCTAAATTTGCTGTAAACCTTCGTCGCTTGCACGCCGCCGTTGCCATCCGATGCCAGCTTGTAACACTCGCAACCCGCCCCGTAGCCCGCTGTAAAGAATGCATAGCCATCGGCTACGATCGGCGAGGGGATCACTGCGATGAAGCGGCCAATTTCACCGGTGCGGAACATGAGCTTGCCATCTTTCGCACGCACGGCGAGTGCCGAGGCCATCGTCTGCTGAACGTAGATTCGCACGCCATCGACTTCAGTCGGCACGATCGACGAATACCCCGCGCCGTCTTTGAATTCGCTGCAACTCCAGACCGTCTCACCCGTTTTGGCGTTGAGTGCGATCATCCCCGTCTTTTTGCCGGGCGTGCAGATGACATTTTCGCCATCGACGAGTACCGATTCGCTGTAGCCCCAAGATGGGATCGCGCCGCCGAAGTCCTTGACGAGGTTTTTGCTCCAGATTTTCGCACCGTCTTTCGCACTCACACAGACGATGTCGCCCGTCGCCCCAAGGCAATACACGCTGCCATCGGCAACGGTCGGCGTCGCACGGGGGCCACCACCCCAACCGGCGTCGAAGTTGCCCGCGGCGGTGTCGAGTGGCGTCGTCCAGACCGGCTTGCCATCGGCGGCATTCAAACAACGGATGAACTCGGCCGAACCGGGTTTGTTGTCCTTGCCGCCGAGTAAATACACGCGGTCCCCGACGACCGCAACCGAGCCGTAGCCGGTGCCGACGTTGTTGTTTTCCCAGACAACATTCGGGCCAGCCTTCGGCCAGACCAAAGACAAGCCCGTTTCGCTGGACTTGCCGTCGCGGTTTGCGCCGCGCCATTGCGGCCAATCGCCCGAAGTGGTCGGTGCAGATGTTGCGAGAAGTCCGATTGTCAGCAGAAGCGAAGGGATCATGAGCGATCCTTTGATGCGGTAGGATATTCGCAGCCAGTGGTAAATGAATGATACGCGGCATTCCCCAACGGGCTAGGTTTCGCGGATTTGCCGTATCCGTTCGGGGAGTATCCGTTCGATCTTGCGGTCTAAGGATTGCAGAACGATGCCATCGAATGCGAGATGGATGACCCTGCCGGATCGCGTCGAACCATCGGCACGCTCGACCGACACCCGTTTATCGTTGAGTGCCATCCAATCGATCCAGTTGGTTTCGAGGTCGTGCCAGTCGCCATCGCGGACCTGTTCATAACGCTCGTCGAGTTTTTGAAGGAGCACCTTTGCGGCGGCGTCGCGTGAAATCACTTCGCTCGATTCGAGCGACAGCGAAGTCGCGTCGGGGAGGTTCGCGTTCTGAAAGTCGGCGGCGGTTTGATTCAAATTCAGTCCGATTCCGACCACGATGGCGGCTTGTCGCTCGATTAATATCCCGCAGACTTTCTTGCCGTCGATCAGGACATCATTCGGCCATTTGATTCGCGCCCGCAACCCCGTGAGTTCGCGAATCGTCTCGGCGACGGCGACCGTTACCCATGCGGTGACGATTACGGGAAGTGCAGGCGCGAGAATGGGGTCGATGATGATCGAGGCAATGAGCGATGAGCCGGGCTGGCTCTGCCAGATGCGGCCGTGCGTGCCACGCCCTGCGGTTTGTTCGTCTGCAAGAATCGCGATGCCGTATTGGATCGGGCTTACCGACAAGGCCGTAGCAAGGTCGTTGGTACTCGGCACCGATTCGTACACGCGGACGATGTGGCCGATGTGCGTGTGACTGAGCGTCCAAATTTCGTGCGGCTCAATCACGAAAGGTAGTCCAACGCGATGTCCGCAGCCATCGCGGAATGCGTGAGCGCACCGACGCTGATTCGCTCGACGCCGGTCTCGGCAATGCTGCGAACGGTGGTGAGGTTAACGCCCCCGGACGCTTCGAGCTTCGTGGCCGGTGCGATCGCGTTGCGGCGTGTGACCGCGAACCGCAACTGTTCGAGCGACATGTTATCGAGAAGAACAATTTCGGGTTTCGCGGGCAGAACCCGTTCGAGTTGTTCGAGCGTATCGACTTCGACTTCCACCGAAAGACCTGCGTTGCCGGGGTAGGCACGGGCAAGTTCGACGGCCTTGCGAACGTCGCCACCGACGCCCGCGATGTGGTTGTCCTTAATGAGAATCGCATCGTACAAGCCGATGCGGTGATTGGTGCCGCCGCCCATTCTCACCGCGTACTTTTCGAGTAATCGCCAACCCGGCGTCGTCTTGCGGGTATCGAGAATCGCGACGTTCAAGCCGCGAACGAGCGACGTGTAACGTTGCGTCTGCGTGGCAACGCCGGTCAATCGTTGCAGGAAATTAAGGGCGGTACGCTCGGCGATGAGGATTTCGCGAAGCGAACCGGAGACGTGCGCAATGCACGTTCCCGGTGCCACGAGATCGCCATCGTGAACGAAGGTTTGAAATTGCAACTTTGGGCCGCGTTCGGCAATAGCGAGAGCCGCCACCGGCAGTCCCGCAATCGTGCCACCGGATCGCGACACGAACGCGGCCGTGGCCGTTGCGGCTTCGGGAATGAGCGCCAGCGTCGTGCGGTCGCCGGTCGTGCCGAGATCCTCTTCGTAGGCGAGTGCGATCAGTTTCCGTGCGGCAGTTGTTTCGTCGTCAGTAAAGTTCGACATCATTTTATGGCACGGTTTGAACTGGGGACTGCCGTTTCGATGCGGAAAAATCGACGTAAGTCAGAATTCAAGAGGCTCTCAAACCGGTTTTTCGGGTGTTTTTTCGGTTTTCGCGACACTTTTTTGATCGCAAATCACCGATCTGTTTGAGGGCGGTTGGCCGTATCTCGAACCCTCATTGTGATTTGTGTCGAGTGGGATCGATTCGACGCTCGCCGTAAGTATCGACCGTTTCGAGTCATTATGCGACCGTTTCGCGTCATTATGCGACATTTCTATGTCATTTGGCGACATTTCTATGTCATTTGGCGACACTTTTGCGTACGTTCGCGCACGATGCAAAAGTCGACTTACGTCATATCGCGTTTTACTTTTTGACAGAGGGCGTTCGTGTAGGTGAAGTCGAAACGCGACGGTTCGTTCGCCCGGAATGAACGCTTTATCGCATCATCTCGTTCGCGACGGCGACGGCCCGTTCGATCGCGATGAGGAGTTGTCGCTGAGGGTCGGCTTCCAGAATATCGGGGGTCACACCGTTGCCGTGCAGCGCCACGCCACGCGGCGAATAGACGTTTGCGATGGTAAGTATGACCGTTCCCGAGCGTTCTTGCGTTCGCCCCATGTCGTCGGTGCCATCGGCGGCGTGGAGCCGTATCGGACACTGGATCGCGCCTTTGCCGAATGTCGGCATCCCGATCAGCGTCGCTCGCTGGTGGTCTTTCATCGCGCTCGCGACGATTTCCCCCGACGACATCGTCTTGCCATCGACGAGCATCATCACGGGAAAATCGTACGCGGACATGCCACTATCGGAGGAGAATACGCGATTCGCAAACTCCGGCGATTGCCCTTGAGTGGTCGCAAGAATTCCGGCTGGCACGAAGCGCTGCGACATCTGAATGCCGGCCGTGAACGTGCCACCCGCGTTGCCGCGCAAATCGAGAATCAGGGCACGCAAGCCGCGTGCTTTTAGTCGCTGAATCGCACGGTCGAGTTCGCCGACGGTGTGATCCTGAAACGACGTCACACGCACGTAGCCGATGCCATCTTTCCCCGCGACGATGTCAATATCGACAACGGTGGGCATCGGTGTGGGCAGTTCGCTGGCCGCCGTTGCAAGCGCGCTTTGGGCAACGCTCGGTGTGACGTAAAGCGTGTATTGATCGAGGCCCGCACAGGCTCCGCAGAGTAGTTCTAACACGATTGCGGACGGGTTCAGGAAGCCAAGCTCGCTTTGTGCCGCTCGCGTCAATTTCATTGCGGCAGTGCGTAATTCGCGTATCGACTTCGGCAACCGCGACTGACCGAGTTCGCGAACCGACTGCCGAAACGCACGCACGTGGCTATCCGTCGCGTCGGCGAATTGCTCTCGGCGAAACAGTTTGTCGCCGAGTGCGCGGTCGAATTCTTCAATGCCGTGCGCGAATAGTTGTGCGGGGGTGACGCGATCTTTATCGACGTAGTTCGCACCGAGCTTTTCCGCGGCTTCTGCGTAAAGATTCAGTGCCTCGGCAACGGGCAAGCCGACGACGAATTGCTGAAATGCGGGGTCGCGCTGGCGCGCTTGCTGTGCGGCCAGTCGTTGACATTCGCCGATGCGATCCTTCACCGTATCCGAACGATCCCCCGCAAGATACGCCCGCAAATACTGCGATAACGCACTCGCCCACAATCCGCCCCGGTAGGCGGTGTCCGCCGACTGCTTGAGCGTCGTCGCATCGGCAACGACATTCGGCTTGGCAGAAATATTGTCGGGTGCCGCGAATAGCGACGACGATAGGTATCCTATCGCGACGAGCGATAGCGTGAATCTCACGTGCATTACGAACCCCTACGATCTCAGTACGGATCCAGGAATCGTCGTCGGGAGGGTGGCGACTGTCGTAATGAATGTACTCGCTCGGCAGTAGCGCAGTCAACAATCCGTTACGGAATTGTGACGGTTCGTAAAACAATCGCATCGGGGACGATCGGGGCATTCGCACACGAGAGACATCGGTATGGGGCACGACGCGCGGCGGAACGTGGTGATGGCGGCGGACCCGGTCGTTATCAAGGTTGGGACGAATGTACTTGCCGATTCGTCGGGTGCGCTGGATCGCGTGCGGATTGCGGCACTCGTCGATCAGGTGCATCGGATTCGCGTCGGCGGTCGCCGAGTGGCGCTCGTCAGTTCGGGGGCGATTGGTGCGGGCGTCGGCAAATTGAAACTCGGCAAACGGCCCGTCGATTTACCGCACCTTCAGGCGTGTGCGGCGGTCGGTCAGTCGGCACTGATGCAGCTTTATCAGGAGTTTTTGAACCCGCACGGCGTCCATGCTGCACAGATTCTCCTGACGGCAGGTGACTTCGATTCGCGTTCGCGCTACCTGAATATGCGGAACACGATCATCACATTGTTTGAATACTCGGCGCTGCCGATCATCAACGAAAACGACACGGTCAGCATTGCCGAGATCAAGTTCGGCGACAACGACCAACTCGCCGCGATGGTCGCGAATCTGCTACAAGCGCCGCTGCTGATTCTGCTCACGAACGTCGATGGTTTGTACTCCGCGGACCCGCGTCACGATCCGACGGCGAAACTGGTGGATACGGTCGCGCATATCGACGATTCGATTGCGGGGATGGCCGGGAACACCAAGAGCGACCTCGGCACCGGCGGCATGAAAAGCAAGATTCTTGCGGCTCGGCTGGCGACGGTGGCGGGCGGGTCGGTCATCATGGCGAACGGCGCGACCGATGGCATTCTCGATGCGATTTTCGCGGGCGAAAGCGTCGGCACGCTGTTCCTGCCGCACGGTGGATCGGTACCGGCGTGGAAGCGCTGGCTCGGCTTCACCGCCAAGCCGAAGGGCAAAGTCCGCATCGACGATGGTGCCCGCAAAGCCCTTGTGGAGCAGGGGAAAAGCCTACTTCCCGTCGGCGTGCAACAGATCGAAGGCACGTTCGGCAAAGGCGATGTCGTGGCGATCTTCGACGCGAACGGCATCGAATTGGCACGCGGTTTAATCAACTACAGTGCGGACGACGCGACGCGGATCATCGGCATGAGCCGCGAGCGAATTGCCAGCCGGTTCGGGAAGTTGCCGTACCAGGAACTCGTCCATCGCGATAACCTCGTCGTCACGGTGACATGAGCGTGGCGCGTTCCGCAAGCATGTTCCGGCGGGCACTCCCCTCGCCTTCGAGGAACATCACGTCCGTGTGGAAGATTCGTTGCCGCGCGAGAAAGCCATCGAGGACGGCAATGCGTGCGGTGGAGTATTCGGCATCGGGCACCCACGCATATTCGCGACGAATGTCGGCGGCGTAGCGCAAATATCGCGTTTCGCCCGAACCGAGAATCGCGAGATCGGCATCGAGCAAGACCCGCACATCCGCCGTCAGTACGTGCGGCGTCCCGTGTGCCGTGGCCAAAATCAAATCGGTTACCGTTGCGATTATCGTTGTCGATATGCCGAGTTCTTCGTGAGCACTTCGTGCGAAGTCGGCACTTTTTGCTTCGTTGTCGCGCTGCTTCGGGTCGTAAATCGCATCGTGATACCACGCGGCCAACAGCACCGCGTTCGGATTCTCGGCGAAGTTACGCAATCGGCCCGCGACCTTCAGCACCTCGGCGATGTGTTCCAGATTGTGGTAGTAGCGATGGTTTTGCGAATACATCGCCACGAGGTCGTCGAAGTGCGGATACGTGGCCGCGGGTTCGATGCCGAACTCGGCAAGCAACCGTGCGAATGCGATTTGTAACGAGTCGAGCCGTTCGGGGGAAACCATCGATCCTCTCGGAAGGGCCATCGTTTGGACTTCCGGAAGTATAGCCGAAGTGATGCGGCTCGGGTCAAACCCGAACCGGATCGAAGCATACGTTATGGCCTCTTGCCGCCGCCACCCGTGCCGCCGCCACTGGTAGTTTGCGCGACGACTTTCACGCTCGTCTGGGCTTTCATCGCACCGTTGAGTGTGTCCTGAATGCCGATCGTTTGCGTGCCGATTGCAGTTAACGTGACGCTGAATACGTGTGTACCCGCATCGGCGGCCGTGAAGGTGTAGTCGAGCGGGACGCCACTCGGCCCCGTGAAGTGGACTTTACCCCGGTAACCGTTGACGACGTTCCCGAAGGCATCGACGACCTGGACCGCGAAGAGGAACGCGACGTTTGCGGTGACGTTCGACGGTGCTCGCAGCGTGAAACCGACGGCGGCTCCTGGCGTCACGGGGATGTCGCGTTGGGTGAAGCTGTACGCGAGGTTCGTCGCGTTCGCCGTGTCTTGCACGGTCACGACGGAACTGCCGGACGCCTTCAGTGTCACGCTGAAGGTGTGCGTCCCGGCGTCGGCTGCGGTGAACGTGTAGTTCGCCGGTAAGCCTGCGAGCGTGTCGCTGCTGCCGAAGGCGATCGTCCCACGGTAGCCCGTGGCGATGTTTCCGAACGCATCTTTCCCGCTCACGGTCACAGTTTGCACGGTCCCTGCAACGACGGCGTGGAGTGCCGTTACCGACATCGAGACGGGTGCCGCAGACCCGACCGAGATACCGGACTGCGTGATTGAGACAGCCGCCAAGAGCGAGTCTCGCATCGTGAACGACTGCAAGCCTGCGGTTCGCAGTGCCACGCTGAACGTGTGCGATCCCGCGTCGGCTGCGGTGAAGGCATAGCTCGCGGGCAGCCCGGCCTGGATATCCGAACTGCTGAAGACTACGGTGCCGGTGTACACGTTCGAGACGTTGCCGAAGGCGTCGAACGCAGTTACCGAGAACGACTGATTGACGCCCGCGATCGTCGCAGGGATGGCCGTCATCGTGAACCGGACCGGCCAGCCCGGCGTCACGGTGATACTGGCAGTAGCGCCGATTAACGCGCCCGTGACGGTCAGCGTCTGGGTGCCGAGCGTCATCGGCGTGATATTGATCGTTCCGACGCCGTTCACGATGACGGCATCGGCCCCGACGATCGTGTTCGGGTTCGAACTCGTCAGGTGGGCCGTGCCGTTATAGCTCGTGGCCACGTTGCCGTAGATGTCGCGGGCGTTGACGGTCACGGCATGCGCAACGCCGATGAACCCGCCGCCGCCAGACGTGCTCAGCGACACGCCTTCGATCGGGGTGACCAGAACACCGTTCGAGTTGCCGATGAGTGACAGCGCTGCGGTGTCGGCAGCCTTGAACACCTGATTCCCGGCGGTCTTCAGCGTGCCCGTGAACGTGTGGCTGCCACCATCGGCGGCGGTGTAAGTGTAGTCGGCGGGCAGGTCGGCCTGTGGGTCGGTACTCGTAAAGTGAGCCGTACCCGTGTAATTCGCCACCATGTTCCCGAACAAATCGGTGGCGACCACCATGAACGTGGTCGGGTTACCCGCCACGGCGTTCGGTACCGCAGTGACCGCGAGGCGGTTCGCAGGGGCTGCCGTGACCGCAATCGATTGCGACGCGCTCCAAAGTAGCGGGGCGGATGCAGTAATCGTCTGAGCCCCCACGGAAAAAACGGCAATATTCACGGTCAATACACCCGCATCGGCCGAAGTGAACGCATAGGACGTGCTGCTACCGAGCGGCCCGCTCGTGCTGACCGTGATGGTTCCCGTGAAGGTCGGGACAATCGCTCCGTTGGCATCGACGGCCCGGATGGTGACCGGGATTGGCACGCCGGCGGGTGTTGTCGTTGGGGCACTGATCGTGAACCCGGCCCCAGCGATTGCGGCAGACAGCCCCGTGTTCGTATTGATCTGCACCATTACCGTGCCGGCGCTGGTACTGGCGATGTCGGTTGCCCCGTCGCCGTTGAAGTCCGCGATCAGCGAGGAATTGCCCGCCCCGCCCGCAGCGATAACCGCAGCCTGGAACGTGCCGTCGCCGTTGCCGGCTTCGATCACGTATCCCGCAGTCGTGCGCTCGACGAGATCGATTTTGCCGTCGTTGTTGAAGTCACCCTGTTTGATATCGAGCGGGGAATAGCCGACGTTGTAGTTCACACCCGCCTGAAACGTGCCGTCGCCGTTGCCGAGAAGGACGTTGACCGCAGTCGCCCCGCTAGTACTGGCAACGACGACATCTTGTTTTCCGTCGCCGTTGAAGTCGCCGATCGTCAGTGCGGAGGCACCGGCACCGATTGCCACGCCGACCCGTGCCCCGAATCCGCCGGTCCCGTTACCTGCGAAGAAACCGAGGCCGCCAGCCGTGCCGCTCAAGTTGGTTGCCACCGCATCGGCCTTGCCGTCGCCGTTGAAGTCCGCGGTGCCCACGGCCCACGGCTGACTGCCCGCTGCGTAATCGACCTTCGGCCCGAATTTGCCGAGGCCCGTATTCGTAAACACGCTCAGCGTGCTGAAGTAGTCGTTTACTGCGACGAGGTCGGGGCGGCCGTCGCCGTTGACGTCGCGGACTTCGACATCCGTCGGCGGGGTCAACACGGTGTACGACACGTATGGCTGGAAACTGCCATCGCCATTGCCGTTCAAAGTCGTCAGCGCGCCGGTGTAATACGCGGCGAGTGTCACGATGTCTTGCTTCCCGTCGCCATCGAAATCGCCGACTTTCACCGCAACGGGGCTGTTACCCGTGTAGTATTGCCTGCCTTGCGTATACGTGCCGTCGCCATTATTCATCGACACACTGACGACGCCCTTCCCACTGATGTTGCCGACCGAAACGATGTCCATCTTGCCATCGCCGTTCATGTCGGCGGTCGTGGCGGCGCTGACCGAGAACCCCGCATTGAAGCTCGTCGGGGCCAGAAAGGCTGGCACGTCGCGACACTCGAGCGATTCGACTCCGAGCCGCATCGGACCCCGCTTCCGCGACGATTTGGGCCGCACGACCGCGAGTTTTGGGCTACCGAACAGTTTGCTGATCCAATAACGAGGCATACGGGGGTTCCTGAATGGACTTCAAAACGGCATTCGAAAAGTCCGACGTGGACTGGCATCGAACGCCGCTTAATGAGAACAGTCAATTCCGTCTCCGATGTCCGCCACAATTCCGAAAACGATTTTCTTGCCGCTCGAAACTCGCAAGATTCTCCATTTCCTGAAGGAATGCTTGCACTTGTTGCCTCGCGTCATTTATAATTGCTTCAATCGTATTTCCGAATGTTGCGGCACTCTCTCTTGGGGTTCGCATGTCCGCTGTCAAACTCCCCCGCATCATCGAAGAAAAACTCGCCGAACTCGCGAGCCAAGTGCGTCGTCTGTGGTTGATTCGCGGCATCAGCCGATTCGCGCTCGTGTTCTTCGTGCTTGCGCTGGCGGCGGTGCTGATCGATGCGAAACTCAATCTGTCGGGTGCCGTTCGCGGATTGTTGCTGTGTAGCTGGATGACGATTCTGGGCTTCGCGGCGTGGCGTTTCATCGTGCGACCGCTGCGCAACGAAGTGCCGGTGCCGATGTTGGCGGCGGCAATCGAGAAGCATTACCCGAGCCTCGCCGAACGACTTTCGACGCTGGTAGAATTGAGCGAACACTCCGATGCGGGGAACGGCTCGAAGGCGCTCATGGAGGTTTTGGCGAGGGACACTGCCCAGCGTACGAAGAAGCTGAATTTCTTTCGCGCCGCCCCCACCGGTTCCGTTTTGCGGATCGGCATCGTTGCGGTGGCGGTGACGTTGCTCGTCCTTTCGCCGATGTTTTTCCTGCCAGGGTCGACCGAGCGCGTCCGGCGGTTCTTGCTCCCGTGGTATGCGCCGCGAATCGAACCATCGTTCAAAATCACGGTGTCGTCGGGGAATCCGATCGTCAAACGCGGCGAGTCGGCGACGCTCACGGGGTTCTTCGAGCCGCTGAAGGCCAACGTCGTTCTGCCCGAAACGGCAGTGTTGTTGCACCGCGAACCGGGCACCGAGATCGAGAAAAAACTGCCGATGACCGGCGACGACAAAGCCGCGTTCACCGTGACGAAACCGGCCGTGACGGCGAGTTTCGAGTATTGCATCGAAGCCGGAGATACCCGTAGCGAGTGGTGCCTTGTCACTGTCGTCGATCCCGTCGAACTGATCGAAGGCACGTCGTTCACGATTGTGCCGCCCGCCTACGCCAAGCCACTCCACGCGGAACTCGTTCAGCAAGGGTTGCACGAATTCGAGGCGTTACAGTTCAGCAAAGTTCGCTTCGACATGAAGTTCAACCGCGCCGCAATGAGTGCGTCGTTCGAGTGGACGCCTACCAACCCGGAGGCGAAGGTCGGCACCGAACAGTTTTACGCGAAGCTCAATGCCGACAAAACGGGTGGCACGGGCGAATGGCAACTGATTGCCGAGGGCACGCTGAAACTGATTCTGATCGGCGAGCAAAACGTCCGCACCGAAATCACGATGGCGACGAAAGCGATCGTCGACGCGCCGCCGAAGTTTGAAAAAGTTACGAATGTGAGCGAGAAACCGAAAGACGTCCGCCCCGGCGAACGGGTGGTGATCGACCTCGCCGTGCTCGATGATATTCGCGTTGCCACGGTGGAACTCGAATACGCACTCAGCGGCGAGAACAAAACGCGAACGCTACCGATCGTGCTGAAAGACCTGGGGACGCCGCGTGCCGAGGGGCGTTACGGCTTCGACTTGATGGATAAGGGCAAGGAAGGCGACACGATTCAGTATCGCATTCGCGCCTTCGATAATCGCTCGGTACCGGAAGCGGGCATCGGCCCGCAGAGCGTTGTGTATCCCGAAAAAGGCTGGGCCGTCATCCGCATCGATTCGACTGCGAAACCGCTCGCCCAACAAGACGTGCTCGATAAACGCGACAAGATCAAGGAGAAGTTGCAAGCCGCGCTCAAGGACGCCATCGATGCGGACAACGATGTCCAGAGCGTTAAGAAGGAAGCGATCGGCAAGCCGAACCTGACCGCCGACCAACTCGCGAAGCTCGAAAATGCCAGGAACAAAGCCAAGGACGTGGCGAGGCAACTCGAAGAACTCGCCCGCGTCGTGGGGCTGACGCCCGAACTGCGCGGGTTGGCGAAAGAGATTCGCGACGTCGCCGATTCGCCGCTGCAACGTGCCGACGACGTGCTGCGGAAGGCGCAGAACGAACCCGCACCGCAACCGCGCGACAAGAACATTACCGAGGCGGCCGCGAAGCTCGATGAAGCGGTCGAAAAGCTGAACGCACTAATCGCGAAGAACGACAAACTCGCGCAAAACCGGCTCGATAAAAAGAAGCTCGAAGAGATCGCGGACAAGCAAAAGGAACTCGCCGAGGAACTCAAAAAGAACCCCAACAACCTGCAAGCCACGAACGATGCCACGAAGAAACAGCAAGACCTGGATGCGGACTTGAAGGACGTGGTAAAGGGTAACGACACACTCAAGAAGGCGCTCGATGGCCTCGAGAACGAAGAGGCGAATCGGCTTGCAGACGAGGCGAAAAAACTCGCGGACAAGCAGAAGGATCTCGATCGCGCCAACGACGAACTCGATGCCAACGCGAAACGGAAAGCGTTGGAACAAGCCGCGAAGAAGCAGAAGGAAATCGCCGACAAGGCCGACAAACTCGCAAAGAAAACCGAACGCCCCGCACAGGTGGCCGACGCCGACGCACTCGATAAGAAGCCGTTCGACAAAGCAGCGGATGCGCTCGTTAAAAATGACGCCGTCGAGGCGATGACTGAACAGGAGAAAGCGGCCCGCGAACTCGAACGCCTGGCGGAGGCACTCGAACGCGCCGTCGCGAACCGTAAGGATCCGAAAGAGTCGGCGAAACAACTCGCGAAACTCGAAGAGCAACTTCGCAAGCGGACCGCCGAGGCAACGAAAGATCAGCCGTTCGACAAACTGCCGGAGAATTTGCAAAAGCAGATGCAGGGCGAACAAGACGCGGTGCGCCGCGCGACGGAAAAACTCGCGACACCACCCGGAAATGAAGCGGCGAATGAGGCAAAGAAAGAGGCGTTAGACCAACTGCAAAAAGCCAAAAAGGCGATGGCCGACAACCCCGCCAAAGCCGACGAGGAAATGGCCAAGGCGGCGGAGGCACTTCAGAACCTCGCAGACAAACTGCCGAGCCGTGCGGAACGACTGACAGCGGCCCGCGAGGAACTGCAAAAGCTCGAACGCGAACGCGCCGCACTGGAACGCGATGTCGAAGACAAGCTGAAAGCCTTCGACAAAAAGAACCCCGACGAAGCGGTTCGCAAAGAGGCCAGCGAGAAACTCGCGGATGCGGCCAAGAAGCAGGCGGAACTCGCGGAGAAACTCGACCGCCTCGACACGCCAGGGCTGGAAGCGCGACGCGAAAAGACATCGAAGGCCGCCGGGCAAGCCGCAGACGATTTGGCGAAAGGCCGCACCCAAGACATCCCCGCCACGCAACGCGATACAAAAACGCAGATGGACCGCCTAAAGCAGGCGATCGACGGCCAAACGCCCGACGACGAACTGGCGGACGAACTTGCGAAGAAGCAAAAAACGATCGCGGACAAAGTGCAAAAAGCCGACGGCAAGCCCGATGCGAATGCGCAACAAGACTTGCAAGAGATGGAACGCGATGTCGCGAAACGCCTCGGTGGGATCAAGGATACGCAAGATGCCGACCAACTGACGAAGGCGAAAGCCGCCACGCAATCCGCGGAAGAGGCGATCCGGAAGAACGATCCCGCAGACTTGAAGAAAAAGACCGCAGATGCCGCCCGCGAACTCGACAAACTCGCCGACAAACTGGCGGGGATCGAACCCGATGCGAAACGCGCCGAGCGGTTAGCCGCCGAACGCCAGGAACGTGCCGAGCAAGCCAAGAAGAACGCCGGCAAACCGACGACACCCGAAGAGACGGCAGCCGCCCAAGAGGAACTGCAACGACAAGCCGACGATTTGAAAAACACCCGCGCCGGCGATGCCCAGGAAGCGAAGAAGAACGCCGCCGACGCGCTCGAGAAATTGAAAAAGAATCCGAACCCCGAACGCGCACAAGGACTGCAAAAGAACGCCGCCGAGGCGATGAAGCAGTTCGCGGACAAGCTCAACGCAGACGCCGAGCCGATGGCGAAGAACGAGCGCGGCAACCCCGACGACAAACCGCAACCGGGCGAAGATGCCGACGGCGCATTGCCATCGAAAGCCGATGCACAGGCGGCACGCGACCTCGCGAAGGAACAACGCGAGAACCGCGAACGCCTCGGTAAAGCGAACGAGCAAGCTGCGAAGGGCACGAAGCCGACCGACAACGCCGAACTCGACAAGCTCGCGAAAGAACAACAAGCGATCGCCGATCGGGCCGCCGAGTTGGCGAAACAACCGGGCGAGGGCCAGGAAGCGGCCGAGGCCGCACAGAAGGCCGCCGATCAGTTGAAGGCCGGTGCCCCAGAAAGGGCGCAAGCCGACGGTGCCAAAGCGGAAAAGCAACTCGATGCGGCTGCGAAGAACGCTGGCGACACGCCGAACGGAAAGAAGTCCAAAGAGTTAGCCGAGAAGCAAAAGGCCCTCAACGGCGAGATGGCGAAGCAAGCTGACAACGCCGGCGCGGCCGCCGCACAACAGCAAGCCCGCCAGAAGGAATTAGCGAAGGAAGCGGGGGAACTCGCGGAGCAACTCGATAATGCCGCGAAACAGCCGAAGGACGGCGCGAAAAAGACTGACCCGGAATCGATGAAGAAAGCCGCCGATGCCGCGAAGGAAGCGCAACAACAGATGGAACGCGCCGGCCGCGAGAACGAAGCGGGGCGCAAGCCGAACGCCGACGACGCCCGCGAAAAAGCCACCGACGCGATGGAACGTGCGAAGGAACACGCTCAGAAGGCCGCCGGGAAGAAGCCGGGCGAAGGCCAGGCAAACAAACCCGCACAGGAAGCCGGAAAAGCCGCGAAACAAGCCGAAGGCGAGATGGAAAAAGCGGGCAAGCAGCTCGGCAAAAAGAACAACGCCGAGGCCGCCAAGGCGATGGATAAAGCCTCCGAGCAAGTGAACAAAGCTGCCGAGAAACTCGCGGAGTCGGGCGATAGCAAAGGCGAAGCCGGCAAGCCCGATCAACCGGGCAAGGGCGAAGCCGGCAAGGAACCGGGCGGGAACGATGGGTCCGCGCAGGCCCCCGTCACGAAGGCGGACCTTCCTCCGGACCTCGCACAATACGCGGGCAAGCCGTGGGGCGAACTGCCGGGCGATGTGAAATCGAAAATTATCCAGGATTTGAAGGCGAAATACGGCGAGGATTACGCACGCATTATCAAGCTGTACTTCGAACAACTCGCGGAGCGGAAATAACGTGAAACCGACGCTGGGCCTGCTCGCGCTGCTGATATTTACGACGAATCTCGTCGCCGCGCCGCCGCGCGAACCGATGGACGAAGCGATCAGCCGCGGCCTCGTGTTCCTCAAACAAAACCAGCAAAACGACGGCAGTTGGCCGATCGCGGGTGGGGGGGGCGGCGGATTCGGACGGCAGAACTTCGGCGGTGGGGGTGGTAGTGGCGACCCGGCTGTCACATCGCTCGCCGTCATGGCGTTTATGTCGGCGGGGCACGTTCCCGGCGAAGGAAAGTACGGCAAAGCGATCGAGCAAGGCATCCGGTTCGTGATGAGCACGCAGGGCCGCAACGGCTTGTTCGCCTCACCGCAATCGGGCGGTACCGAGATGTACGTTCACGGCATCTGCTGCCTGATGCTCGCCGAAGCGGCCGGGATGACCGAAGGCAAAGTCGCCGAAGAACTCCGGCAACGCCTCGAAGCGGGCATCACCGTTATTTTGGCGGGGCAGCGAAAAGCGAATGCGGGCCGCGATGCGGGTGGGTGGCGGTATCGCGTCGAAGGATTCGATGCCGACCTGAGCGTCACGGGCTGGCAGTTGATGGCACTTCGCGGTTCGCGCAACCTCGGTTGCGATGTGCCCCTCGACCGCATCAAGGCCGCCGTGGAATACGTTCAGCGTTGCCACGACCCGATCTCCGGCGGCTACCGCTACATGACCAATTCGCAAGTGACCGTGCCCTGCACCGGCACCGGCATCCTCGCACTGGAGCTTTGCGGCAAGGAATATCACCGCTCGCCCGAAGCCCTCAAGGCCGGTGCGTACGTGCTGAAAAGCCCACTGCACGCCGGATCGCACCACTTCTTTTACGGCGTCTATTACACCTCGCAGGGGATGTTCCAACTCGGCGATAATTACTGGAAGTCGTATCGGCCACAACTGCACGCCTTGCTCTTGCGCTCGAATCCGCCGCGAAACGACGGCGCATGGTACGGCGGCGGCGGCTTCGACGATACCCGCTTCGGCCCGAGTTACTGCACGTCGATGGCCATCCTCGCACTCACCGTCGAGTACCGTTTCCTGCCGATCTATCAGCGATTTGAAGAGCCAATCGAAAAAGACGCAAACGATCCGTGAGAGCATTCGCTTTCAGCTTTCAGCGGTCAGCGGTCAGCAGTCAGCTTTTAGAAGGAGCGATTCGTGGAAGAAATGACTGAGATGGGCGAGGATTGGGAAATGCGGTACGCGCCGGGAACTGCGGGGTGTCACGAATTACTCGACCGGTTATCGATGCTCACGGAGATGCTCGAACGCTATTTAGTCGAACATCCCGCCTGCGTGGCACGCCCGGAATGGCACGCTTTGGCCGAAAGCGCAGCATCCTCGTTGCACGAACTCTATCAGCAAGTCGGTGCCGAACATCTCGCGGCGGACGTAACGGAAGCGTGACAAAGTACGCTATCGCGCACTCGAACGCGGTTTGTCGTTGTCGTTGTTTTTGCCTTTGTCGGCGCGGGTCGTGCAACCGGCGAGGAACGCACAGCAGACGATCATAATCAGTGCATTTCGCATAAAACTCTCCTCAAACAAAAATAGCCGACCGGAGAACCGGTCGGCTATTTTTACGGTGTAAACACCGAATTACGCCTTGGTGCTAACTGGCTTGACTGGTGCCGTGCTCGATGCGGCGGTGCAGCCGACAACGGTTGCGGCGACGAAAGCAACCAGAGCGATAGCGAGGATCTTCTTCATCTGAAACTCTCCTGAAACAGGTGTGAAACCAGTTGAGACCGAACGTTTACATGCCGACTATGGATGCAAAACTCGTTCGATCCCACACGTATACCAACATCGTTCAGCGAATCGGCAGTCGTCCGACCCAAGCCTAAACTTGAGTCGAAGTTCGCCGTCTGCTTGTGAATGTTTACACAAGCTACGGACATTTGGCAACTGCCGAAATCGTTGCGAAGTCGATTTCACAGGTAAGACACGCGGTTCGCATTTTTATTCCCGGTAAAATTTCCCGATATTTGTAGCGTATTCCGTGTATCACGCGAAAATCGCTCGTCGCGAGACGAGTTCGGTAAACCGATGGGAATAAACGCTTCGGTTTGGGTTCCTGTTGTTGTAAGGGGTCTCCGTTATGGTTGGGGCCGGTCTGGACATCCGCGAGTTGGTCGATGCCCATTACGAAGCACTCTACCGTTATGCCTACCGTCTCAGCGGCTCCGCCGCCGATGCGGACGACCTGACGCAAGAGACGTTCGGCAAGGCAATCTCCCGATTGTCGCAGCTTCGCGAACCGGATCGTGCGAAGCCGTGGTTGTTCCGGATTTTGCGGAATGCCTACTTGCACCGAATTCGCGACGAGCGAAAGCACAAGATCGTGCCGCTCGATTCGGTGGCGGAGATTCCCGACAACGAGCCTCCCGAAGGCTTAGACGTCGAGCCGGCGAAGCTGCAAGAGGCGTTGAATTCGCTCGACGAAACGTTCCGAACGCCGCTGATCTTGTTCTACTTTGAAGATTTCAGCTACCGTGATATTGCGGAGCAACTGGACCTGCCGATTGGTACGGTGATGTCTCGCCTCGCACGAGCCAAAACGTACCTCCGGGTGAAACTGATTCCCACCGCGACATCGTTACGCGGAAAGTGACCGATGGACTGCCAAACCGCCCGATTACTGCTCTTGTTTTACCGCCCCGGTCGCACGTCCGACTTGGCGCAAGACGATCTTTCGTCGCTCGAAAGCCACCTGCAAACCTGCCCGACCTGCTCGGCATCGTTGGCGAAACAGGCGAGCGCACAGGCCGCCATCGCGAAGATGATCGTCGATGTGCCGATCCCGAGCCAACTGAAAACGCAACTGCACGCGCAAGTGACGGCGAAACTGTCGGCACTGTGGCGGGCGAAATGGCTGGCGAGAGCAACGGCTACGGTGGCAGTGGCCACGTTCGCCGTACTCAGTTGGTCCGCGTATCTTGCTGCGAATCGGCCAACGCTCGACACCGAAAGCTTGACGTATTCCATTGAAACCGCGATGGAATCGCCCGAACGAAACGCACTCGATTGGCTGAACGCCGAACGGTTGATGGACAAGTTGCCCGAGGACTTCGACCTGCGTTTCGTGCGATTTGCCGGCAAACGTGATCTGCAAGGCGTGTCCGTACACGCATTGCAACTCGATTCGCCGAACTCGCGACAAATCGCTTGGGTGTACTTCCTCGCACCCGGCCAATTCCGCACCGCGAGCGCACCCGATTCGGTGTCCGCAAGCAACGCCACCACGCGCATCTACCGCGAGCTACGCGGCGGTTGGACCGTCGTCGTCGCGTTTACCGGAAACGACCTGCGACCGTTCTTGAAGTCGGCGGGCATCACGACCTAACGCGATGACCGGGGTCTTCGATCACTTTCACAATCCGGAAAACCGATCTTGTACAGTATCCCCCTTCGCGTTATCAAGCGGCCCTAAACAGGTGCGCCCACGGCACGCGGCCAGGGGGATTTCCGATGTCGTCGGCTATTCGACATGCGTTCGCAATTGCGGTTTTGTTCGCACTCGGTAGCGTTGCCGCGGCGGAAACGCCAGCATTTAAGCTACCCGATGTGATATCACCGACGAAAGATTCGGAGATCAAAGATCTCACGCCATCGCTGTTTGCTGAACCCCATTCGATGGAAAAGCACGGCGAAGCATCCGGCAAGCACGCGGAGGCTCATGAAGAAGACCGCGAAGATCAAGGTTTATTCGGTGCGGTCGAGTACCTACTTTTGCGGCCGCGTCGCGGGGCGTTCGACTTCGGCATTGCCGATCCTGCGAACGACTTCATTCCTGGCGGCAAGCTCGAAAGCCTGAATTACGAGCTGCGTAGCGGCGGGCGGGCGTCGATCGGTTATCGTTTCAAAGATTCGCCGTGGGGCGTGTCGATGGCGTACACATTCCTGCGAAGTAGTGCAGATCGCACGATCGGTGCGCCGACGGGTGGCCTGATTTATCCGACGCTCACGCGGCCGGGGCTGACCGACGAAGTCGGTTCCGCAGTAGCCAAATCGAGCCTCGAATACAACGTGTTCGACCTCGAAGTCGGTCGGCGGTTCCACGTCGACGAACGCCTCAACGTGCGGGCTTTCGGGGGCGTACGCTTCGCGAATATCCGCCAGGATTTCGACGTGCAGTACGATCGCTACGATGCCAATCTGGCGCGCGTCATGACGAGTTCGAACTTCGATGGCTTCGGCCCGTTGCTCGGTGGCGAAGCGACGCTCTCCGTGTTTCGCGGGTTCCAGTTATATGCTCGCGGCTCGGGTGCGCTACTGACGGGAAAGCTCGTCAATCCGATTACGGAAACGAACAACGGCGGTATCACCCACTATGCGTCGCTCGATTATCGAACCCGCCGTGTGATCCCGGTGATGGGCCTCGGAATCGGTGGCGGTTGGCAGCACAAAAATGTGAGTATCCGCGTCGGCTACGAGATCACGAACTGGTTCGGATTGATCGATCAGCCGCGATTCACCGACGACTTCGCAGTTGGAAAAGTGACGACGCGCCAATCGGATCTGTCGCTCGAAGGGTTGTTCTTCCAGTTAGGTCTGAAGTATTGAACCCGTCGAAGGAACTCAGGATACATTCGCGCCGATGGCCAAAACCATCGGCGATTGTCGTTCAAAACAAAGCATTCCCGTTAGCCCGACGCGCTAGCGAGGAATTCTTATCGTTTTTTGCAATCGCGTGCTTTCTCGCGGGTTCCCCTCGCTAGCGCGTCGGGCTAACAAAAACGCATCGAATCACCCCGCTCGAAGTATAGCAGCCGGGAAAACTCTCGATTCAAGGCGGTCAAATCCTATGTTAAAAGAGTGAGGTATCGCACGGCTCGCCGACAGGGGTTCGGGTAACATGGCTGAACTCGAAGCGCTTTACGAAAACAAAGAACTGAATACGCGGAGCGGGTGGCGGAAACTCCTTCCCGTGAACCAGGCGATCAAGCTCGGTCGCGTCTTCGGTCCGTCGGATTGGTGGATCAACGACGGGTTGATTTCCTCGTATCACGCCACGGTCAAGTGGGATGGCAATACCCTGAACGTCGAGGAACGCAACGATCCCCGGCCGACGAATCGCATTTTCTATCAGTCCCGCCCCGAGCCGAACTTCAACATTCCCACGGGCGAATCGTTCGTCATCGGCAACACCGTTTTCGTGCTGCACAGCGATACGGGCGGGATGATCGAAGATCGCTTCGATGCGACGATCACTGCGGAAACGGCTGCGAGCCGCGCGCAGTTGCGGCAAGTCCCGTTCGAGACCTCGGCCACGTTCTTGCGGGCGCTCGAGCAAGTGCCCGATGTGCTTCGTTTGGCAAACGACGAAGACATGCTGTTCCGCAACATGATTAAAGTCGGCCTCGACGCCCTTCCCTACGCCGACGCCTTCGCCGTTGTAGAGATTCCTCCCGAATCGACGGATATGGACAAACGGGTGGTCGTTCGCGATCACCAGCAACGGCTATCGGGCCGCTCCGAACAATTTGCCGCGTCGCGACGATTGGCGTATCGTGCGATCCGCCAAGAAGGCAAAAGCATTCTGCACGTTTTCGGCGAACGAACCGAAAACGTGACGATGCGGATGGACAGGCAACTTCCAGGTACGCCGTGGGCGATTTGCACGCCGTTCAAAGATGGCTCCGGGTGGGGTTTGTACGTCGATGGACGATCCCCGAAAGAACCGCTCATCATTAACGGGCAGGTTCGCGATAAGGAATTGACCGACTATCAGAAGGTCATCGAACTCGTAGCGAGCTTGATCGAATCGACGCGGCGCGCCCACCAGTTACAGAGCCGTTTGACGTTGTACCAACAGTTCATTCCGCGGCGGTTGTGGAACGAATCGACGCCCGAACAACTCGATGAGATTTTGAAGCCCCGCTTAACGAGCGTGACGGTGTTGTTCTGCGATTTGCGGGGTTCGTGCATCTTCGCCGCCGACGGCGAAGCGCAGCTCGAAAACACGTGGCACGATCTCTCGGCGGCGCTCGACGACATGAGCAGCATTATCACGCAAGAAGACGGCGTCGTTGCCGGTTTCCAGGGCGATGCAGTGATGGCGTTCTGGGGCTGGCCGGACGCGCAACCCGACCAGATCGAACGCGCGGCGAAGGCGGCCCTCCGCATCCGCAGCCGATTCGACAAAGGCGGTTGGTGGAACGAACTCAGTTGCGGCATCGGCATCGCACACGGCAAAGCGATCGCGGGGCGTCTCGGGGCGTTCGACTTGGCGAAAGTCGACGTGTTCGGCCCCGTCGTGAATCTGTCTTCGCGCCTCGAATCGTTGACGAAGAAGTTCGGCGTACGAATCCTCGTCGATGAAGCCGTCGCCGAGCATTTCAACTCGCGTCCGAACCCTCGGGTGCGAACTCGCCGACTTGCGAAGTTCGTGCCGGCTGGGATGAAGGCCGGTTTAGTCATGAGCGAACTCATGCCGTCCGCCGCGGATACGGTGCAGGGCAACATGAAGGAACCGCAGCGAAAGAGTTGGGACGAATCGGTCGGGTGGTTCCTCGCGGGGGAATGGACGGCGGCGCGGAATCGGTTCGAGTCGTTCTTCTCGAATGAACTGATCGCGCAGATATTACTCGAATTCATGAACAAAAACGGCAACGTCCCCCCGCCGGGTTGGAAAGAGCAACCCGAGATCGTTCTGGATTCCAAGACGTAAACCATCGGGAGTCAACGCATGATTTCGGTCGATTCGTTCCGCCCTCGCTTGTGGCCGATATTGGCGATGCTCGCGATTGCTGCGGTGTGCGTGTTCGTGCTGCCTGCGATGTTCACACGCACGTCGGCGCACTTTTTCGGAATGCTCGGCGGACCTGTCATGTGTTCACTCGGCGTCGTGGCATGGTGGCTACGCGGGTTAAAGGGCCAAGGCAAATATCGCTGGTTGCCGTTCGTTTTGTTCGTACTTCCCTCGTTCGTACTGGCGGCCACGCTCTATCGGGGCGACCCAAAATTCGTGTTCGCGTTCGGCTTCCCGTTCATCGGGTTGTTGTGGATCGTTTGGTTGCTCGTCAGCATTCCCTTTCCATGGCACGTACGGCGCGTCGGAGTCATCGCGACGATTCTCCTCGGCTGGTCGTTCTTCTCGCTCGTTCGGATCGATCAAACGAGCGCGGAACTTCACCCGGAACTGAGTTGGCGCTGGATGCCGACATCCGAAGAGCAATACGTCGCAGAACTGGCGACGCGGAAGACGAGTGCCCACGCGGTGTCAGCGGAAACCACGAACGTGAAGCCCGGCGACTGGGCCGAGTTTCGCGGGCCGAAACGCGATAATCGCATTGAAGGCGCGACGTTCGACACCGACTGGGCGACAACCCCACCGAAGTTAGTCTGGAAGCAACGCATCGGTCCCGGTTGGGGTTCGTTCTCCGTCGTGGGGGATCGGTTATTCACACTCGAGCAGCGAGGCGAAAACGAAGTCGCGGTTTGTTTCGATGCCACAAATGGCGTGGAAGTCTGGTCGCACGAAATGAAAGGGCGCTTCTTCGAGCAAATCGCCGGAGCGGGGCCGCGTTCGACGCCCACAATCGATGGAAACAAACTCTACGCGCTCGGAGCGACGGGTAACCTCGTCTGCCTCGATGCCGCAACAGGTAAGCGAAACTGGCTGACGAACATCACCACCGACACCGGCGGCCGGCCGCCAGAATGGGGCTATTCGAGTTCGCCGCTGATCGTCGATGGCGTCGCGATCGTGTACGCAGGCGGGCCGAACGGCAAAGGCACCGCAGGCTTCTCGACAGCCGATGGCCGATTCCTCTGGGCATCCGGCGTTGCGTCGCACGGGTACAGTTCCGGGCACCGCGCGACGATTCACGGCGTCAATCAAGTGTTAATGGTCAGCAACTTCGGCCTCGAATCGTTCTCTCCCAAGGATGGCAAACGACTCTGGGTCGACGAATGGAACATCAAGCAGATGAACCGCGTGATGCAGCCGTTGATGGTCGGCGACTCCGAAGCGATCTACGGCCATGCCGTCGGCGGCGAGCAAGGCGTGCGACGGGTAAAAGTCGTCAAAAATGGCGACACGTGGTCCACCGAGTTAGTCTGGTTCTCTGGGGCATTGAAGCCATACTTCAACGATGCGGTCATCCACGAAGGTCATGCTTACGGCTTTGAAGGCGGTGCGCTGGCATGTATCGATGTGGCCACGGGCAGGCAGAAGTGGAATGCCGGTTTGCAGTATGGCCACGGGCAGGTCATCCTCTTCCCGGCACAGGGCGTGTTACTCGTTCAAGCGGTCGATGGGAAGATCGTACTCGTCGAAGCGAACCCGAACGAGCACGTCGAACTCGCGAAGTTCCCTGCCCTCAAGGGCAAGACTTGGAACCACCCCGTCTACGCGCACGGCAAACTCTATCTACGCAATGGCCAAGAAGCGGCGTGCTACGAACTGAGCGGAAAGTAGACGCCTTGCTTCATTGTCGAAGTCGCTTGAGCGTTCCGTTCGAGCGAAGAATCACCGGTGCTATCGCGGCAAATCCACTTTGTACGCGGTCGTCGGTTCGGGTACGGCGTACGCGGGGGCGGAACCGAGTTTGAACTTCATCGTGGTGGCGACGATTTCCGTTTCGCCTTTACCCCGCTTGCAGCGAACTTTGACGTTGCCTGCGAGTTCGACTTCGCCGGTGCCGGGCAGCACGGTGAGTTGATCGCAGGTGCCTTCGCAGCCCGGCGCGGAGAAGCGAACGCCGCCGGTCGCCTTCAACGGCGTCACGCCGTCGCCCTTCTCGATCGAACGCACGTCGATCTTTTCGCAGGCGGCCTTGAGCAGCACATCTTCGCCGCTGAGTACTTCAAACTTCGGCTGCGCCATACCGAGACGCACGACCACGCGAACCGACGAAACCTCGGTCGGCGCTTCTTCGGGCTTCGCCAATGGCTTACGACTCGCAACGATCGCGGGCACTTCCCGCACTACGGGAACATCGAGAGTGGGAGTAGGAATCAGCGTAACGGCCGGAATCGGCTTCACGACGGTCATCGGCAAAGGCAAGTCGATGACTTTATCCGAAACGGGCGCGAATGTGGGCGGGATCAGTGTCGATGGTGTGACCGCATCGGGTATCGTAACGAATGGCTGAACGACGACGAGTTTTGGTTTTGGTGCCTCGGACACGGTCAATTGCGGTGGTTCCAGATTGAGCATTGGCACAGCCACGATGGACGGCGTTGGCACTGCTTCGAGCATCGGCAACGTCAGAGTGATCGCTGGCGAGACGTATTGGGTGGGTGGGTTGGCCGTCGCGGGAACGACCAACGGCACGATCGAGACTGTCGGCGCGGAGTTGGCAGTTTGCACGGGTGGCGTGGGGGCACGACGCGATTGGAGCGGGTTGGTGCCAGAACAGTGCGGATCGGCTGAGGCCACCACGCCGGCGATCGAGATGCCGAGTAAGCCGGCCAGCAGTTTCCAACGCGTCAGGGTCATGTGCGGTACTCCGGGCTTGATGGACGAAATCGATCAGCCCAGTGATACCGCCATGTTTTTTCCGTGTCTGCGCCAATTCCGCTAAAGTTTCTCCGCTCCCGAATCGACACCTCGCGGTTACTTCTCGTACAGCGACTTCAGCGTTTTCACGGCGACCGTGGCCCACTCGACGACGTCTTTGTCGCCTTCGGCAACCAGACCTTGCGGCGTCCTGGTCAGCCACAGGCGGTTCTTGCCGAACTTTTTCTCGGCCAGTTTCGCAAGCATCTCGGGAAAATCATCGGGCAGCTGAGGGAACACCACGCGCCCCTTCGCTTGCAGTTCCTTCAACTTCGCCTGCCACTTTGCGATCTCCGCTTCGATCGATTTCGCATCTTCGACTATCACTGAAGTAGTTAAATTCTCACCGAGTTGAAGATGACCGTTCATACTGAGGTTTCGTTGGTGCATATCCTGTAGCTGAAAACGACTCAGTCCTGCCTGTGTGGTATTCGCCGGGCGGCGGAACAACCATTGGAACACCCCGCCGTTCGTTCCCAGCGTCGTCGAGCCGAGGAACTCCCATTGCTGGCTTTCGCGTGCCTGGAGGAACGCGGCGAACTGGACCGCGTCAAACGTGGCGTTCATCTCTGCGAGTTGGTACTCCCACTTCGCCGTTTTGAAGGTGATAGGGTTCGCGAGTTTGGCCGTCAGGGTGATCTCTTGCAGTAGGAACTCAGCCAATTCGTTTGTGCTCTGTGGCTTTGCATCAAAGTCCAGGACGACCTGACGTGCCTTACCATAGTCCTCGTATCGCTGCTTCAAATCGGCCTCGGCGTCCTTTTTCGTGGGTGCGGCCTTCGTGGGTATCGCCGATTGGGCGTCGGCGGTGGCGAGCCAGCCGGTGCCGACGCTCAACCCCAGGCCGCACGTTAGCAGCACGGTGGCTGCCAGCATTTTTACCGATGTCATGCTCATACCGATTGCTCCTTGAGAGAGTTGCAGAATCGTAAGGGGAACCGCAAACCCGACCTGCGCGAGTGCGGATGTTTTCGCCACCAACACGGCGGGTGGCACCGCCAAACTGACCGCCGCGACGCCGCCGAGTGTGAGTCCGCGTGCGTCGAGTTTCGCCAATACTGCGTCCTTGGCCCGCGTCAACCGGCCAGAGAACGTGCCGAGTTTCCACCCGAGTTGCTCGGCCGGCTCGGTGACGCTTTTTCCTTCCAAACAGCACAAAACGAACGGTACGCGGAGCGTTTCCGGTAGTTTCGCCGCCTCTTCGTGAACGGCCGCGAGCGCCCGATCCCACGCCGAATCCGGAACGGCGTGACCGTTACCTTCGTGCGCGGCCGTGGCCTGTTCGCGGGTCGCACGCCGCTTCGAGGCTTGCCGAGATTTCGCGCACACCTTATACGCCACCCCGTGCAACCACGACGAGAGTTTGCCCGCATCGCGAATCGTATTTGCTTTGCGAATGAGTACGAGAAACGTCGCCTGAAACGCATCGTCGGCCTCGGCATCCGACCGCGTGAGGTTCCGACACGCCGCCCACACCAACCGCCCGTGACGGCGCACCAACTCCGCAAACGCCGTTTCGTCGTTCGCCAAAAACCGGCACAGCAAGTCCGCATCCGGCACCAGGTTGCTGGCATCGACGAGCGAACGAAACACAGCTTGTAGGGAACGCGATGTCACAGCTACCTCACCGTCGGGTTATGAAGTGAGTGCCCGCCGACGGAGAAGTTCTACGGAAGATGAAGTGGATTCTTCACTCGTTTCGCCGCGCCGACCTTTCGTCAACCGTACCCGAGACAAAGGATGTCGCTGCGTAAGGTTCAGAATCGCCTGATGACCTATCCCGACATCGCGCGTTTCAGCCAGGCGCGGGCGAAGGCCCAGCGGCGGTCGGCGGTGCTGCCCGAGATGCCGAGCGCGGCAGCCGCTTCATCGGCACTCAACCCGGCGAAGTAACGCAGTTTCACCAAGGCTGCGTGATCGGGATACGATTCGGCGAACGCACGCAGTGCATCATCCAGCGCCAGTAATTCGTCGTCGGGTGTGGGCGACGCAAACGCATCCGGTTCGACACCTTCTCGCTGTGCCCCGCCGCCACGTTTGAGCGCCTTCCGCGTACGGGCCTGATCGACGAGAATCCGCCGCATCGCCTCGGCGGCGGCCGCAAAGAAGTGCCCACGCCCATCGAATTTCTGATCGTCGACCAACTTCAGATACGCTTCGTGAACGAGCGCCGTGGCATTCAGCGAATGCCCCGCCGCTTCGCGGGCCAGCTTCACCGCGGCGAGTTGGCGAAGCTCGGCGTACACGATTGGCAACAACTCCGCTGCCGCTTGCCGGTCGCCGCGGTTCGCCGCTTGCAGGAGTTGCGTAACGGGTGTCACTTCTTCGGCTCCGGCAACGGGGTCACCTCGGGGTACTTCGCCCGTTCGGCCCGCCACTTCCTGACGTCGTCCGGCTTGTTGGTGGCAACGGAGAGATCGATGAGCCGGTCGAGCGCTTCGGGGATGCGGATTTTGCCCAGTTCCGGGATCGTCTTCTCGCGGTCTTTCAACCCTTGGTAACCCTTCAACAGCAGCGGCTCAGCGTCGGCGTACTTCTTTTGGCCTACCAATGCCGCACCTAACATGCCCATCACTTCAAAACGGATCAGATCGTCGGACATTCGCTTTTCGTAGAAGGCGAGCGCGGCACGAACTTCGGTTTCGGCCTGGGCATACTTCTTTTCCGACAACAGGGTCTGGGCCAGCCCGTAGTGGCAGGCACCCAAGCTCGGGTGATCTTCGCCGAGAGCCTTCCGGATACCGTCACGAGCCGATTCGTAATTCGCCCTCGCCTCCGCGAACTTGCCTTGAAGCCGTTGAACCTCGGCCAACATGGGGATCATGACCAGCACATCCACCTCGCCTTTGGCACGTCGCGGCTCGATCAGTTGCTTCAGACCGCGCTCAGCATCCGCGTATTTGCCCTGATTCATCAATTTGATGGCCGCAGTGAAGTTCTCCATTTGCTGGAGCGCGTTCATGACGCCTTCCTCCGCGGCGCGGTCATCCTTGGCTTGGGACTTCCTCTCCGGTGTCCGGCTACCGGCTGGTTGCTCCGACGATTTTTCGCCAAATATTTTCCGAAGCAGTTCCCGATTCTTCTCGATTGCTTGAGTCGGGTCTTTCCCCTCTAAGATTTCGCGAAGTCCGGCCATCATTTCCAAAATCGTTTTTCGTTCGGGGTCATCGCCGAGCGACCGGCGTACCTGATCTTCCAGCATTGGAATCGTGGCCAGGGCTTTCTGCTTTTGTCCTTGAATGGAGTAGAGATTGATCAATTCAAACATCGCCTCGACGTACGGTTGGCGAACGAGAGTCTCGACATCATCTCGTTCCAGGTGCGCCAGTTCCGCTCGGTACAATTCGCAGGTTTTTTCCAGCTGAGTTTGCGCTTCCGAAAAGAGGCCACGGCCCAGATAGGCATTGCCGATGGCGCGGCGGATCGAGGCCTCAATGAGAGGTTTCCCCTCAAATCGCTTCGCGATGTGCGGGACAGCCCGATCGAGGGCCGTTTTCAATTTCAAATCGGGGTCGGGTCTGTTGTCGCCGCGACCGGCGTCCAACGGATTGGCCTGAGCGATCAGGTCGCGTTCCAGAAATTCTTTCACGGCCTCGGCGATTTCGGCCTGCTTGCGAGCCTTCTTCGCCTCCTCCACGGCTTTCTGTTTGGCCTGCCGCTCACCCTCGGCACTGGCATCGGCCAGGGTCCGGGCCGTGGTCTCGTCGAGCAGTGCCTGCCTCAGTTGGTTGGCGGCCCGAAGCTCAATCGTCGCACCGACCATCGTCCCGAGTACGACGACGGCGACGACCAACATCACATGCTGGTTGCGGCGGACGAATCGACGGAGCCGATACCCGACGCTGGGCGGACGCGCTTCGACGACCTCGTCGGCCAGATACCGCTGGATGTCGCGGGCCAGCCCGTTGGCCGTGTCGTACCGGCGGGTGCGATCCTTCTCCAGCGCCTTCATCACGATCCAGTCGATCTCGCCTTTCATGAGTGCGGAGAGTTTCGCCGGTTCGCTCCCGCGCGTGGCGGCGATGCTCGCTTTCGCCTGCGAG